>JAHDEL010000002.1:114913-143388 GCA_020628855.1 Saprospiraceae bacterium
CGTCCAAAAGTATCCGTTATCCCACTTGACATCACCAAATGCCATTGCTGTGATGGTTGTCTGAAATTCAGTACATTCCTTCGTTATTGTCAATGTCGGAAGGACATAGAAATCGTCTTCAGTAATTGTGACTTCGGCATTTACATCAAATCCGCATTGATCCTGTGCCGTCACTGTATAAGTACCAGCCTGATCAACAGTAATGCTTGTTGATGTCTCAGAAGTACTCCATAACACAGTCGACAGATCGACACCTGGAGAAATATCTGTCAAGGTTAAAATAAATTCTTGAGGCTCATCACATATATCTGGGTCTGTATCAATAGCTATGGAACTCATTGTGGCTTCCATAACTTCAGCAGCCGTTAGTGTGGCAGATACTTCATTTTGGCAATCATCCAAAGCTACTACTGTAACATCTTGAGGCTCAGATAATGTAATACATTGAGAGCCTATATCAAGCGTATTGCCAATAGCATCGGTCCATACTGCAGAACTCAAAGTGATTTGACCTTGCTGATTCGTAATGCAATATTGTAGACCCATCTCATTACAAATAGCATTGAGCATGAGCACTTCTGGCTCTTGAGAAAGATCAGGAACCTCTACCTCATCGATATATACATTTCCACAATTATCTGTAATTGTAGCACTATAGGTCATTGGATGTTCTGTCACTGTGATAACTTGATTCCCATCATCAACTGCTCCAGTGCTCCATTGGATATTATCTACGTTAAAAAATCCTGGAGGTCCAAAGTTCGCTGAAACAAAGATGACTCCAGATGAGCAATATTCCATATCATCATAACCTAAAGACATTTGTGTGATATCAGTATTATTGATGCTTGCAGTTATTTCATAGAGACAATCATCTGTCAAAGTCACACTATACAATCCTTCATCCGCAACAATGATTGTCGTTGTGGCTGTATCTCCAGTACTCCACACAATGCTTGATTCGTCAATAAAATCACCATCAGTAATCACTGTTAATTCATACATGTTGTCTGCACAGTCAATAATAATATCTGCATTATCTGGCTGCTCAAAATTCGATAATGGTATGAACGCACTGATAACAGTATCTTGACCACATCCATCTGTAATCGTAACTAGGTAATCCGTATCTACAGCACTTCCTATAGTCTGAGAAGTCATATCTCCATTACCCCAGAGATAGGTGTATTCACCATCACCACCTGTTGCAAATGCTTCCAATAGAAAAGTCCTATCCTCACACCAGTTATCTTCTTGTAAGGATATCAACCCATCGACAGGACCATAAGTGGTCGCCATGAAAGTATCACACAGTTGGAAACAGATATCAGTATCAAATGTAATCGTAACACTATATTGCTCCTCGTCAAAGATTTGCAAGGTTGCCGTAGTATCTCCAGTATTCCACTCATAAGATACAGCATCTTGTAAAGTGACATCTAAGAGTAAGTCTATAGAATCAGGACATTGAATGATATTCTCAGTACCGACAACTGGTGTTGTATAACTCGTTACTACATCCTCTACCGCATTCAGTACGGCTACTGTAGAATCTATCTCTGAACGTATGAGTACTAAAGAATCTGTAGTGATCACAGTACTACCAGACACCATATTAATGTCTGCATCACAAGTTGACACCTCTCCTTCTACTCTAAAAGAATTCCCTTGATTATCTGTCTTAATCAGCAGGCCATTCCTTGTCAGGTCTCCAAAATCATCTAATTGGGTAAGAGAAAACTGGTAGCCTCCATCAGGCATAGCAATAACACTGCCTTGCTCCCTAATGGTTAGATATTCGTACGTTTCCAAAATACCATTCATGGTATTTAAGTGATCTATACCAGATCTATTGTATTGCTTTTCCCAAAGCTTAGTTCCTGTCTGATCAAATGCTACTAAATATGGTCTTTGGAAAACAAAATTCTCCAAGTAACTTCCTCCTATTACAATTTCATCATTCAGACCCAAAGTAGCAGTAAAACAATATGACCCAAATGCTGCCGGATCTCCGTTAAATACAGTGCTATGCCAATTGATATTTCCTAATCTGTCAAGACTGATTACAAATCCTCTCGTGAAATCTGGACGCGCAGTACCAACAAGAATGATATCACCATTCGAAGTGATCAATTGCTCATACACTTGACCTTCATCCATCATAGGCATTGCATATGATCTTGCCCATACTTGATTCAGAGCAGTATCTAACTTAGCCACAAACAAAGAGGTAGTATCATCAAACATTTTCCCAGAGACTACCAAGGTTGTATCAAAGGCAGAGTAGCCTACCTCACTGAATGAACTATTAAATGTCTGACTCAAAGAGTCCACTTGAATAGAGTCAGAAAGCACATAATTATACTCAGGCCCTAAAGGTTGACCATCAAAATCAATGTTCCACAAGCTGAAAGATTCTGTACTATCTAATTTGCATGTAGCCATAACCACTGAAGTATCTCCAACTGCTAACTCAACTGGTCTTCCCACATTCGTGTCGTCTGGAATGGATGTATGGGTGTATGACCAATTATATTCACCACCCCTTGTCATGCTGAGTAGACCTTGGTGATATACTGTGTCTTTTAGAGCATAGAAGCTTATCATAAAAGTATCCATCCCAACTGTCTGTATATCGCCAAATCTTTGGATGATGTACTCTTCATCAAGTACTATATCCGTATGCCAATCTCTATCACCTTTGAGATTATGCTTTGCTAATTGTAGTGAAATTGTCGAATCACTTGGTGCCACAACTCTGCTTAGAACATAAGTTGATCCTGAATCATCATTGGTTGCATCAATTACTTCTAGACTATAATCCATGTCTAGTCTGTAAAGTCTTTGGTAATCTTGAGAAAACATGACTCCTGCAACACAAAGCAGAATGAGGGTTTGTAGTACTTTCATAAGGTTCTATTTGCCTATCAAAAATAGGAAGTCAAAGTGTAATATACGACAATAGGCGGCACTTATGTCGCATCGGCTTACAAATGAGAACAGTAAATTATCTGCAATTACTACACAGACCAGTAACTATCACCTCGATAGTCGAAGTCTTGTAGCCTTTTGGCAGATTGATGTTTGGAGTTTTGACATCATTTAGGCAAGTTGTATTCTCGCATTTTTCACATTCAAAATGCACATGGCTATCCTCATGATGATGATCTGAACATCCAGAAACACACAATGCAAACTTGTGCTTATTAGATGTATCAAACACCTTGTGAATGATGCCCTTGTCTTCAAATGTCTTTAGTGTTCGATACAACGTTATTCTATCGATATGATCTAACTCCTGTTCAATGATTTGATTGGATAAGGCTATATCTGAATTCAAGAACACTCCAAGCACTTCTGCTCTGTTCTTGGTAATTCTGAGTTTATTATCTTGTAATACTGCTTTAGCCTCTTGCATAATTAATCTTCTTCTATATACACTTGGTTAAATAACGGTGCAAAACTTGCCGAAGTACTATTGGACATCAATGTCTTCCATGCCCTTGGCACACTTTCCTTCTGCAACAATGAACCCTCAGGTATATAATGGAATATATCCTCATAAGTTCTTGTGTTGAACGGACTAATGCGCATCGTCACGTGACTCCTATTTATTTGATCAGGATCGTGTAGTCCTGCTGCTGCCATCAACTCCACAAAAGCATGAATGGTTTCTTTATGAAATTGCGCAACTCGCACCTTTTTATCATTGACATTTAATCCCTTCATTAAGTCTGGATTCTGTGTCGCTACACCAACAGGACAAGTGTTCTTATTGCATTCTAATGCTTGAATACATCCTAAAGCCATCATCATAGCTCTAGCTGAATAACAGGCATCTGCACCCAAAGCGATCGCTCTAAAAATATCAAATCCGCTCACTATTTTCCCAGAGGCGATGAGTTTGATTTCTTTCTTAATATTGAATCCTATCAACGTGTTATAAACAAAGACTAGTCCTTCTCTATATGGCATTCCTACAGAATTGCTAAACTCGACGGGAGCAGCGCCTGTTCCACCTTCTCCACCATCAACAGCTATAAAATCAGGTCTAATATCTGTCTCTATCATTGCTTTGCACAAAGCAATAAATTCATATTTGTGGCCAATACAAAGTTTAATCCCAATAGGCTTTCCCCCAGATAAATCTCGGCATTGCTTGATAAAGTGCATTAATTCAATTGGTGTGGAGAATGCTTTATGATAGGGAGGGCTCAGTACATCTTTTCCCATTTCGATACTTCTGATCTCAGCAATTTCTTTGGTTACCTTTTTTGCTGGCAAAATACCTCCATGTCCTGGTTTTGCGCCTTGAGAAAGTTTGATCTCAATCATTTTTACATTCTCAGCTTGTGTGCGCTGTCGAAAGAGTTCAGGGTCAAAATTGCCATCCGGTGCTCTACAACCAAAATAACCAGTTCCAATCTGATAGATTAAATCTCCTGCGAATTTATCGTGGTAAGGTGCAATACCTCCTTCACCTGTGTTGTGGGCAAAGTTTCCAATCTTAGCACCCCCATTTAATGCCATAACTGCATTTTTACTCAATGACCCGAAGCTCATCGCTGATACATTGTAAAGACTGCAAGAATAGGGTTTTGTGCAATCCTTTCCGCCAATGATTACTCTTGGGTCTTGATCAATCGTTTTTGGGTCAAGTGCACCTATAGAATGGTTCATCCATTCATAAGCTTCCTTGTAGACATTAAGCTGTGTACCGAAAGGTGTTGTATCTACTTCATCTTTTGACCTCTGATAGATGAGACTTCTATCAATCCTTGAGAATGGCTTACCATCTATGTCTGACTCAACAAAATATTGATAGATTTTTGGTCTCAACCATTCAGCAATATATCTCGATCTTCCTACAACTGGGAAGTTACGCATGATGGCATGCTTGGTCTGAAAGGCATCATACCAACCCAAGAGAAAGAATGGGCCAAGAAGAGCAAAAACCCACAACCATGACATCGAGACAAAATATCCTAATAGGCCAAGAAGTATAGTGACTAAGAAGCTGAATATCAGAAACTCGTTTCGCATAGCATAAAGATAGCGAAAACCGAAAATTGACTGAGTATAGAATGAGTGGTTTACAAAGTATTATTTTTTCATCTTTGTAAAAATTTCTCATCATGGCAGTAAGTCTGCAATTGAAAAAACCGAAAGTAAACAAGCAAAAGAAAATCGATCTCTATAAGGGTATGCTCTATCCAAGAATGATCGAAGAAAAAATGCTCTCATTACTCAGGCAAGGTAAAATATCTAAGTGGTTCTCTGGAATAGGGCAAGAAGCCATCGCAGTAGGATGTACAATGGCACTTCAAAATGAAGACACCATTTTCCCAATGCATAGAAATCTCGGAGTATTTACTTCGAGGAACATTCCGCTCAAAAGATTAGTCAGTCAATGGCAAGGAAAACCTAATGGATTTACGAAAGGAAGAGACAGATCATTCCACTTTGGAACTAAAGACTACAATATCATAGGAATGATTAGCCATCTTGGAGCTCAACTGAGTCTGGCAGATGGGGTTGCTCTTGCACACAAGATTAACAAAGAAAAGCAGGTTGCATTAGCATTTACTGGAGAAGGAGGAACGAGTGAAGGAGAATTTCATGAAGCACTCAATGTTGCAGCAGTCTGGCAATTACCTGTAATATTCATCATAGAAAATAATGGTTACGGTCTTTCCACTCCGACTGCTGAACAATATCGTTGCGAACATCTTGTCGACAGAGCCATTGGTTACGGCATGAAAGGGCTTAGAATTGACGGTAACGATGTTATCGAAGTCTATAAGACTATTCAATCTGTGGCATCTTCTATTCGTAACTCACCAGAGCCTTGGTTGATAGAATGCGATACTTTCAGAATGCGAGGGCACGAGGAAGCCAGTGGAACAAAATATGTCCCTCAAGAACTCATGGATCATTGGGCGAAGAAAGATCCAATTGAAAAAATGGAATCTCTCTTACTCAATAATGGTATCCTTTCTGCTGATGATATTCTTGATATCAGAGCTGAATACAAGGCTTCGATCAATGCTGAAGTCAAAGTGGCATTCGCTGAAGATGATGTTACATCAAATCCCATTTTAGAAGAAAAGGATGTCTATACTCCAGTGACGCCATCGACGCATGTTGCATCTACAGTCACTTCAGAAATGCGGTATATCGATGCCATATCTGATGGATTAAGAGTGGCCATGGATACCTATCCAGAATTAGTATTAATGGGCCAAGACATAGCTGAATATGGAGGTGTTTTTAAGATAACTGATGGCTTCTTTAACAAATATGGTGCTGACCGCGTGCGTAATACACCTATTTGCGAAAGTGCTATTATTGGTGTTGCGATGGGACTCAGCCTTCAAGGCAAACCATCAATGGTTGAGATGCAATTTTCTGATTTTGTGACATGTGGATTTAACCAAATTGTCAATAATGTTGCAAAGGTCAAATATCGCTGGGACCATAGTGTAAATACAGTAATTAGAATGCCAAGTGGTGGCAATGTTGGTGCCGGCCCTTTCCATAGTCAAAGTACAGAAGCATGGTTTACACATGTACCAGGACTTAAGGTAGTCTATCCAAGTACTCCAAGCGATGCAAAAGGTCTCTTACTAGCTGCATTCAGAGATCCAAATCCCGTACTCTACTTCGAACATAAATATCTCTACAGAACTGCTCAAGAAGAAGTACCTACAGATTACTACGAAGTAGAAATAGGCAAAGCAAGATTGGTAGCTGAAGGCAATGACTGTACAATTATAACTTATGGGCTAGGAGTACTTTGGGCCCAACAAGTTCGTGAAGACCTAAATTGTGATATCGACATCATCGATCTACGGACGCTGAGTCCAATAGATTATGATGCGATTACGGCATCAGTAAAGAAAACAAATAAAGTTCTTATCCTCCATGAGGATGTCATGCAAGGAGGTATTGGTAGTGATATTGCTTCATATATTGGAGCTAATCTTTTCGAATATCTAGATGGACCAGTAGAGCGTGTCGCTGCCTTAAATACCCCAGTACCATTTGCAAAGAATTTAGAAACTATCTTTATGGCAAATCATCGTCTAAAAGATACTTTGGCGAAACTATTGGCATATTAAACATCAAGTAAAATACAACAATGGATATAGGAAGCATTATTGGTAAAGTGAGCCAATACAAGACAATTGTAGAAAACACAAAAAACTATAGGAAAGATTGGGATGAGGGATTGAGGAAACTCATTATGACTACGCTCGAAACCATCAATAAAGAATCAGGTCTAAATGCCAGAGTAGAACATCAAGATGGGATCGAAAATCTTGAAGTGGTGCTTTTTTCCCTTGGACAGGAAATGAGTGGAATTGCTGAAAGAATCAGTAATAGTCCAACAACAAGACCAATGATCAAACATAATGGATCACTTGTCTACCAACAACTTTTTAATGGTAAGGTCATGATCATGATTGCTTATCCATTTATTGAAGGTTATGGACAGCCAAAGCCTCCTAAAATGGTAGAAATCTTAAGACCAGAAGAACTCAAAGAAGCATTTGTCTTAAGACATGTTGAAGAGTTTCTAAAAGAGGTCATTGAGTGGGAGGATTATGATGATGACATGCAAGACAAAATGGGTGTAAATCCAATCGGTTTTACGCCGCCAAGTATAATTACTGAAGAAAGTGGTGAGTAGGTTAAAAATTGGTTAATCCAAGGATCTAATAAACGGACAGATCTCTGTTTTGGATTAACATTAGTGAAATTAAATTAATCAGCTATGAAAATTTATACTACTCTGCTTATTCTTGGACTATTGACTTCAGGTCTCTTTGGTCAACAAGAAACTAAAGTTGTCAAAAAAATAGTCGAAGAAGATATCGAGATTACCAAAGATGTTGACGTCCAAGTTGAAAATGGACAAAAGACTGTTGTCATTACTAAAACTATTGGCGATAACGTCGAAGTTATGGAATGGTCAGGGGGTGTTGATGAAGCAATGCCTGCAGAAATCGAAGCAGAGCTCGGAGATATCGAAATGGAAATGCCTAAGCAGGAAATTCGTCAAAAAATGAAAATGATCGTTGTCGATGAAGATGGCAATGAAAAAATCATGGAGTGGGATGGAAACGGAGAAATGCCAGAAGCTTTCAAAACGAAAATGGAAGAGCACGATATAGAAATTGATGCTGATGAGGGTGAGCCGAGAAAGATGATGAAAATGAAATTTAAAGATGAAGATGGAAATGAAGAGATTATTGAGTGGGATGGTGATGGTCCAATGCCAGAAAAACTCAAAGAGCATCAAAGAAAAATGCGAAGAGAAAAGAAAGGCATGCACCATTGGAAGGATAGTGGTCGTGCTGAAAAGTTTAATGGAAGAGGCTATAACCATAAGTATGGAAAAAAGGCAAAACTTGGGGTTGAAATAGAAGATACCGCAGCTGGTGTGGTAATAAATGATATTATTGCAGACTCAGCCGCTGCTAAAGCTGGTCTTCAACAAGGAGATATTTTTTCAGAAGTTGACGATACTAAGATAGACTCAATGGATCGTCTATTTGCAGAGTTGGCTACACATGACCCAGGTGATCAAATAAAAATTAAAGTATTGAGAGGTGGCTCAGTGAAAAAATATACTGTTACGCTGCGATAATCGAGTAACAGTCACCAATAAAAAAGGGAGTGTAAGATTAGTACTTACACTCCCTTTTTTGTCTATATTATTTTAGTAATTCAAGCTGAATTCTACCCTTCTATTCGTTTGTCTGCCGTCTGCAGAGCCATTATCTGCAATTGGTCTAGATTGGCCATAACCTGAGTGACTCATTCTGTAGCTCTTGACTCCTTGTTGGACAAGGTAGTCGTGGCATGACTTTGCTCTTGCTTTACTTAACTGTAGATTAGCATTAGCATCTCCAACATTGTCTGTATGACCTTCGATTGACAATTTGTATTGTGGATACTTTTTCAATGTTGCAGCCACTTGACTAAGAACCTTAGTTGATGGGCCTTTTAATGTTGCCTTCCCTGTTTCGAATTCTACAGACTTCATTGCTGCTTGAAGAATCGTCATATCTTCTTCCGCTATTTGGACTTTAGGACAACCATTATTTTCTGGAACACCTGCAAGGTTAGGACATTTATCATCCACATCATACACTCCATCGCCATCACTATCTGCTGGACATCCATCATTCTCTACAACACCAGCTAACTGAATACATTTGTCTATACCATCATGAACACCGTCGCCATCGCTATCCATTGGGCACCCTTTATTTGCCAAAGTTCCTGTATAATTTGGACAGTCATCATCTTCATCATAGATCCCATCACCATCACTATCTGCTGGACATCCACCTAAAGTTGCAAGACCAAATCTATCAGGACATTTATCATCAGTATCAGCAATACCATCGCCATCACGATCAGCAATTTCCTCTACACTTTCCGTAATTATTGGTAAGTTGCTTTGATCCAAAGAGATAGCATCGCATCCCATAAATCGCAGAATAAAGAATCCAAATAATAAGATAACTCCTATAGCTATATAAAAATCATTCCTTTCCTTTTTGGACTCGAAAACGTTGTTTTGTTCGCTCATTTTGATACTTTCCTAAGTGTTAACAAAAATATAAGACGTGTAAATTGCGAAAAAGTGACTATTTAGATTAAACCTTTCGTTATAAATTAGTCAAATAACCTAATGATCATCCAATTTTGTCCTTATGCCTGATAATTGCACCATCTTTGGATTGGCCCAAATCACTAGCCAATCAGGTATTGCATGGAATACAAAAGCGATACGCCATTTCAATCGAAGAGCGAGTTTTGGGATCCCTGATTCTCAGATAGAAGCCGCACTCAACACTGATCCGAATACTTATGTTAATGCAGCAATAGATGCTGCTGTCAATAAACCGCTCACTCCAGCTCCTGAATGGGCGGACTGGGCAATTTCTGACTATGGTGATGATGCTGCTAATGTAATCACTCAACAATTTCTTGAGTTTGCTCAAGGTTGGTTGAATAGACTCTATGATGGTAATTTGAGAGATAAGCTTACATTCTTCTGGCATAATCACTTTGTAACGCAATACGAAACCTATGTTTGCTCAAGTTGGATGTATCAATACTATCACTTGCTTGAGAAACATGCTCTGGGTAATTTCAAACAGTTTGTTTATGATATTGGTATTACTCCTGCCATGTTAGTTTATCTCAATGGAGTTCAAAATACTCGATTCGAGCCTAATGAAAATTATGCTCGTGAACTCTATGAGCTTTTTACCCTTGGTCTGGACAATGGTTACACACAGGAGGATATAGCAGAGACGGCAAAAGCATTAACTGGTTATAATGGATTTAGTGAAGCTTGTGCACCTATAAACTTTGCTCCATTACTTCATGATGGTGGCCAAAAGACAATCTTTGGAAGAACAGGAAATTTTGGTTACGCTGAGCTCATAGATTTACTCTTTGAAGAAAGAGGGATCGAGATTTGCAGACATATCTGTACGAAACTTTATGCTTACTTCATAAATCCTAAACTGTCAGAAGACACAATTGAAGAGTTAGCTAATTTGATGTTGTCTAATAATTTTGAACTCGAACCGGTGATACGGACTCTCTTAACCAGCGAACACTTCTTTGATGAAGCGAATCATGAGACTATTATTCCCGGTCATATCGAACTCTTTTATACGCACTCTAGAGAACAAGGCATAGATATTTCTGAAGATCTGCAGTTTCTTATAGCAGGAACAGCGAGCGACCTTGGTCAAAGAATATTCAATCCCGTTGATGTTGCTGGTTGGCAAGGCAATAGAGAATGGATTAACACTAACACACTGATCAGAAGATGGGGAAGTCTCCAAAACTTGAATAATTTCTTCTTTTTGTCAGGAGCTGAATACTATCGTGATATAGTCATTGCATTGACTAATGACTCTAATGATCCCTACTTTATCACCAAGACCGTGATTGATCATTTTATCATCAAAGGACTAGAAGATGAAGCTGAATATGAGAAAGCCACTATAAGATTCAAAAGCGAAATTCCAGAGAATTATTATGAAGATGGATCTTGGAATCTACATTGGGAAACTGCACCTGGGCAGATCAATATTCTCTTAAACTATTTAGCAACACTTCCTGAATATCAATTGAAATAATATGTGCGATAATAAGAATCATACTATCCAAAAAGGTGAGTCACTGGAGCATGGTGAACAACACACCAAACATCACAACGCTTGGTCAAGAAGAAGCTTCCTAAGCTCATTGGGTGTTGTTGGAGGGTCGACCTTTGCTCTGGGCGGATTACCGATTAGTTCCCTAGGATTGTCACCACTAACTTTTGCTTCAGGAGCTACCGCAGAGAATAATGGTAGGATTTTAGTGATGATTAGACTAAAGGGTGGTAATGATGGGCTAAATACTATTATACCTACTTTCAATTATGGAGCTTACAGCGCGAATAGACCTCAGTTGGCGCTACCACAAAATGAGCTTATAGCATTGGATAATGCTTTTGCTATGCATGGTTCGATGAATGCTTTATCTAGTATGTGGAATGATGGGAAGATGAAAGTTGTGAACAATGTTGGTTATCCTGATCATAATTTGTCCCACTTCGAGTCAATAGATATTTGGAGCAGTGGTAACCAAGATATGTCCAGTCTACGGTCTGGATGGCTTGGAAGATATTATATTGATTGCTTCCCAGATTATCAAGAAAACCCACCTTTGATACCACCTGCTGTAAAAATTGGTGGGCCAGAAAGCATCCTCTATTACGATGAAAATCAGGTTGATTTAGCAATTAATGTCGCTAATGCTGATGAATTAGCAGCCATAGCAGATTCTGGTGTTTTGTATGAAACTGACAACATACTAGATCCTTGTTATTATGGAGAGCAATTAGAGTTTCTTCGAACTATGGCAAATAGCACCTTCCGTTATGCTGAGGTGATTAGCTCAGCGTATGAGGCTGGAAGTAATGCACTAGATTACTCAACAAGTCTTGGTAGACAATTGAGTGTAGTGGCAAGAATGATAAAGGGGAACTTAGGCACCCAGCTTTATATGGTTACATTAGACGGTTTTGATACCCATGTTAATCAACCTAATCAACACGCTAACTTGCTCAATAATCTTTCTGAAGCTGTAAATACTTTCTATGCTGATCTAGAAATTGACAATATGGACAGTAAAGTACTTACCATGACTTTTTCAGAATTTGGTAGAAGAGTGCAACAAAATGCATCTAACGGTACAGATCATGGAACCGTAGCACCTGTTTTACTTTTTGGACCAGGTCTGAATGGATCGGATATGGTTGGAGACAATCCCGATTTAGAAGATCTAGATAATGCAGGTAATATGAAATTCACTACGGATTTCCGTTCCATTTACTCTTCAGTTCTAGAATACTGGCTGTGTGCTCCATCTGATAATGTAGACATGATACTAGGAGATGTCTATGATCGCATCGACCTTGGTTTTGATTGTAATCCGATTTCATCTACCTATCGACCTGTCACACAATCACTTGGCCACAGAGCCTATCAACAGGGTGGCAAACTGGCTATAGAAGTAACCTTAGATAGACCAGATAACTTGAGAATTGATTTGTACACCTATCTTGGTCAACAAATCCAAACTTTACATAGTGGCTACGTACAATCTGGAGTGAATACTTTTTATGCAAATGTTGGGGGGCTGGAAACAATTCCCTTAGTCTACCGCATATCTAATGGCAAGGAGCATGTATCTGGTAAAACAGTAATACGATAACAGTAAACTACGTGGAAAAACGGTTAGAGCAGACCATTCAACAAATGAATGTCTACACGCAAGAGAAGATTCCTTACTTCTTCATGTTTGACTTCGAGATGTATAAACCCGTCATTATCCCTCTTGAGGCATTGGATGATGACATTCTCATAGATATGCCACTATTCAGCAATGCAATAGAATCGAGTAATGATACTTTGCAACTTGATTATGATGCTGTCAATGAGTTGCAGTATTTTGAGAGTTTCGATTTTGTAAAATCTCAAATTCTTTTAGGTAATAGTTATTTGACAAATTTGACTTTTGCTAATAAAATTCTCAACACAGATATAAGTCTTGATCAAGTCTTTCGCAGTGCAAAAGCTTCTTATAAACTTAAATACAAAGATCAGTTTGTTGTATTCTCTCCTGAGCCATTTATAGCAATCAATGATAATAAGATATCTACATATCCAATGAAGGGTACTAGAGTAGCTCAGTCAATAATGGATGGAAAGGTACTATTAGATGATAGAAAGGAGCAAGAAGAACATGCTACTATTGTGGATCTTATGCGGAATGATCTTAGCATTGTTGCCAATAAGGTAGAAGTGGAAGATTACCGATATATCCAAATTATCAAGAGCGCACAAGGCGAACTCTTTCAAACAAGCAGTAAAATTACAGGCAAATTAAGGCCTGAATACAGTGGCCAGTATGGTTCCGTATTTCACCTCCTCCTACCAGCTGGCAGCGTAAGTGGAGCTCCTAAGAAGAAAACAGTAGAAATCATACAGCATGCAGAATCAGGTGATAGAGGATATTATACTGGAGTTTTTGGAATCTTTGATGGTGTAGCATTGCAATCTTCAGTAATGATTCGCTTCATCGAAAAAACTGAATCTGGTGACTTTTACTTTCGTAGTGGTGGTGGAATAACCTCTCAAAGTGCTCGAAAAGCTGAATACAATGAACTACTAGCAAAGATCTATGTCCCAATTCATTGAAAGCATACTTATTGAACAAGGTGAAATCCCATTGCTTGAACATCACCAAAACCGTATCAATACTACTTGTCAGGCTCACAACATAAACTCAATTGTATTGAGTGAAATATGTCCAGAGGCATCTTTACAAATTGCTGCAAAATTGAAATGGCGAATAGTGTATAACTCTAATGGTGTGATACATCAAGAAGTCCTCCCCTATTTTCAAAAAACAATACACAGACTAATTGCTGTTGATATTGGTAGTTTCGACTACAGATACAAGTATGCGGATAGAACATATATCAACACATTAACTCAATATCTTAAACCAGGCGAAGACATCCTTATGATTAAAGAGGATTTGATTTTGGATACTTCATATGGCAATATTGCATATTATCAAGATGGCGTATGGTTCACTCCATCAAGCTATCTACTAAATGGGTGCCGAAGAAGGTTTTTATTAGAATCGGGTAAAATAAAAGAAGCTCCCACTACTATTCATAGCTTGGGAGCTTCGAGTCATATTTCTATATTCAACGCTCTCATTCCGTTGGGTAGAATCATCCTCCCAACGTCTAGCGTTCAGTTCTCTTCTTAGAAAAACTTGGATCTTTGATCATCTAGATCAGCTGCATCTTTTAGTGCTTGGATAAGCTTAGTTGCAGTCTGCCCAGCCAATGATGACTTTTGAGTTGATCTAATCAAATTTACATTAGCGTTTGCACCAGGATCTTGTTTACTTATAGGTCTCACAACATAAATCCCACTCGTACCTACAATTGGTTTTGATATACTCTGTACATCAAGATTCATAGCCGCCGCCACAACTTCAGGCTCTTGACCTACTCCAGAGATAAAACCTGTCTTACTGCTAGCACTATTAACAGTCTCAACAGTAGCTCCTTGCTCATCAGCCAACGCTTGTAAGTCGGATACTGATAAAGTACTTGCAAAAGCTTCTCCTTTCAACTTATTAGCCACCGCTGTTTCTACAACAGATCTAGCTGCATCAACACTTTGTAAGCCGGCTGGCTCTATTGATCTTAAGCTTGCAATGACATACTTATTATCATAGTAGTTAACAGGATCAGTGTATGCATAGATTTCTGGACTTAAATCACCAATCTCTGTAGATCCATCAAATAACCATTGAATTATATCTCTACTCGTTTGTCCTTGACCAAGAGCACCAAGTGAAAAGTCATTTGCCGCAACTGCTGGTCCGGTAGTAAATATCGCTTCATTGCTTTTAGCTGCTTTCAGATCATCAATATTTCTATACTCGCTGACAATATCAGCAGCTCTGTCATAAGCAGCATTTTGCGTAAGCTCAGAAGGAACAATAGGCTTTACTATTGTAGCAATCTTATACTTAGGCTCATTCGTAGTAAACTTCTGATCCTGTACCTCGATGAGGTGTACACCAAATTGTGTTGTTACAGTGTATCTTCTTCCTTCCTTACCATAAACGAAACAAGCATCATTGAATTCTTGCACCATTGTCCCTTGAACAAATTCTCCAAGGTCTCCACCTCGAGAACCTGACCCAGCATCTTCACTAAACTTCACAGCTAGAGAATCGAATCTTTCAGCTCCTCTAGAAATTAAGTTATTCAGTGAATCAATAAAAGATTTCGCTGAAGCAAGCTCACTTGCATTGTTTCTATCACACTTCTTCAAGATATGTCTTGCTTTTACAGTATCAGGAAGTACCTTCTTTTCTACAAGTTTTACAAGAGAATAGACCCCTTGATCAATATATGGTCCATGTACTTGCCCTTCTTCCAGATTCTTGATACTCTCTTTTGCTGCAGCTGGCAATTGGTCTTCTCCAAAAAAGAAATTGGCAAAACCACCATTATTTACTAGTGCAAACGTGCTATCATTTTCTGTAGAAAGAAATTGTTTCTTAAGACTGTCAACTGAAGCCAAGATTTCTGTAGAATCTTCTTTGCTCGCAACTACATCATATACTAAGTAGTCAACTAGTCTTGTTTCTTCCTTCTTTTCAAACTGTGCTCTATTATCCTGTAAGTAACTTTTAATATCACTATCCGAAACTTCAACCTCGTTAGTCAACTTATCAAAAGGTATTCTTACATATTCGAAGTCAACAGTTGTGTTATCTTCTTTATGCATCTGCTCTGCTTGCCAAGAAGGGATGAACATGGCCTTGCTTACCATATTCGAAATCTTGTCTTGCTTTTGCTGCTTAATAACCTGCTTCTCTTGTTCTGCCCAATAAGACCTGAATTCAGGATTCATTTCCTCATTATTCTCTATTGCAGTTCTAAATGAGTTAAGCTGTGCTCTATCTACTTGTCTAGTTTGTTGATTAGTCCAGTTCTGTCTTACAATCGGGCTCATGTTATCACCAAACTGTAGTTCCATTAACTCATCAAATGGAACACTGATGCCCAAATCATCTGCCTCTTCATCGACAAGTGTTTTTTCAACATAAAAATCCCAAATGCTTTTCTTCTTTGCATAGGTGTCAGCAGACGATCCTCTATAGTATGATTGCTCCGTGCGTTGGAATTCTCCATAATCTATACTCGTTCCATTCACTTCCCCCATCGTCAGATTGGCCACACCATTTCGGTTACCAGCACTTGTCATATCCATAATTACGAAGGCCGCTAATGCCAACCCAAGAAGGATTAAAACAAACCAAAAATTCTTTCTAATTGTACCTATTAATGCCATAGTAATTTCTTAGTCTTTTGTGTTAATCAATATCACCTTGTGATAAAGCTGTGCAAATGTACGGTCTTTCGGCATTATTACCAATTACTGCCAATCGATTTCAATACCTCTTTTTTATGAGATTTGGCACATTTTTTGGTACATACTCATCAGATTGAGTTTTGCCTTATTCAATGGTTCTTTAAAAGCTTAGTGACCGTTCCGATCCCTCGGAGCGGTTTTTTTATACTTTGTCCTCAAGAAAAGGTAGCTTGGCTCGGACATCCCTAAGCTCTTCTTTCACTAATTTGCATTCCAAATTGCTCTCAGCATTTACACTCTTTGTTAGAATATAACCCATTGGATGGAGAACTTGAGTGTGGCCGCTGAATTGGACTCCATGACCATCAATTCCAATTCTGTTGACAGCTGCAACATACGAAAGGTTCTCGATGGCTCTTGCCTGAAGCAAAGCATCCCAATGCTGTATTCTAGGAGTTGGCCAACTTGCTGTATACAGTATTAAGTCTGCACTACCCTCATGGTTAGCACTCTCGCTAAATCTCAAATCATAGCAAATCTGGGGTAAGATATTCCAGTCTTTTACTTTGATAATTTTTCTAGTATGACCTGGAACAAAGTGCTGGTCTTCTTTTCCCATCGAAAAAAGATGGCGCTTGTCATAGTGTTCATGTTGACCATCGGGATAAACAAAGAGAAAGCGGTTAACATATTGGTCCCTATGTTTCCAAATAGTACTACCAGAAATCACTGCATCTTTCTCTGCCGCAAGCGAAGACATCCATTCTAAAATTTGTTGATTCTGGTTAGTGCTTATTAAACTTGTCTGCATCGAAAAGCCTGTTGTAAACATTTCAGGTAATACAATCAAGTCAGAAGAAACACTTACTAAACGCTTTGAAAAATATTCAAGATTAGACTCAACATTCTCCCAGCAGAGATCAGATTGTATAAGTGTAATGGTTAGATCTGACATAAAATATCTATTGCGTTTTCTAATGTAGAATCATCCTTAGCAAAACAAAGTCTTACGATTCTAGAGGCCGGCGGATTATCATAAAAGACTGAGATAGGTAGCAGAGCAATCTTATATTCCTCAATGAGCCAATGCACAAACTCAATATCAACAACATCTCTTATTTGAGAATAATCGAGCAACATAAAATACGTGCCTTGCACTGGCAATACAGTAAAGCGAGATGCTTGAAGACCTTGGGCTATTCTATCTCTTTTCTTTTTGAAAAAATCACTTATTGATGCCAAATTATTTTGATCTGATATATATTCTGCTATTGCAAATTGAGAAGGTGTGTGGACACAAAAAGTTGTGAACTGGTGTACTTTTCTTAACTCAGCAGTCATTTCAGGGGCAGCTATAGCATAACCAACTTTCCATCCAGTAACATGTAGACTTTTCCCAAATGAAAAGGTCGCAAGTGCTTTCTCTCGCAATCTTGGATTGCTTAGGACGCTAGCATGCACGCCGTCGTATGTCATGAATTCATACACTTCATCGCTTAAAATTCTAATATCCTTATTCTCAACTAGATCAGCTAAGGAGTCCCAATCTTCAGCATTCAACCTCATCCCTGTAGGATTATGTGGCGTATTTACAAGGATTAATGACGTCTTATTAGTGATGAGGTTTGCAATGGTATTCCAATCTATTCTAAACTCAGGAGTTGGCAGCGCATATGATATTGCCTCACCTCCAGCTAAAGTTATCGCGGGTTTGTAACTGTCATATGCTGGGTCAATTACAATGACTTCATCCCCTGGATGGACCAATGCTTGGATAGCTGAGAAAATAGCCTGGGTAGCCCCCGCTGTTATTGTTATCTCTGTTTCTGCGTCAATTTCTATCCCATAGTTTCTTTTATAAAGCTTGCTGATCTCACTTCTTAACTCGGTAACACCTTGCATTGGCGCATATTGGTTGAGATTCTTTTGGATGGCAGTGTTGATGAGATCCTTTAGCGTATTATCAGCAGGATAATTTGGAAAGCCTTGAGCCAAGTTTAAAGCTCTCTTCTTCTGGCTTAACATAGCAATGTCAGAAAATATAGAATTCCCTATTCCTGGTAATTTAGTCCTCATCGAATGTTGTTTGAGTTAGCTTTTGACCATCAAAAGTGATCATTCTGTCTCTTCTGATTTTATACCTGCAAGGTTGCTCTTCTACTTTAATAACAAATTGATCCTGAGGCATTAATGGTTCATATTTGTAGAGTGCATTCTGGTTAATATAATACATCTCGCCAGTATCAGAAATCTCCATATCTCGCTTTTCTGATACTGTTTGAAGTAGCTCTCCATATTTACTATAGATATACATGTTTTGAGAAGTTCTGATAAACAACTTTTCGTCATGATACTCCATATCTTGCATGCCTGTCAAATCAATATTCTCAGCATAGAGATCATTCGAGGATTTACGAATTTCTCCTTCCCGGTTCATTTCTATAAATGAGCGCCATTGATTTCCATAAAGAAAAAGTTCTTCGTCTTCTGTATAACAAATGGCACTGACATCGTAGACTCCTAATTCTCTCAAATCAAAGATGTGGATTTCATTTAACTGACTATCAAGAAAAACTATCCTTTGACTCGATTTATAGAATAAAAGAATATTTTGTCCATTCCCGATATCAAGTTGTTTAGGCTCTCCTAATCTTGGATTATTATAGGCTTGGTCAGTTCCAATTTTTGAGACACCATATGTTGTTAAACTGTAAATATTGTTGAAAATATCTACATCGAACTGCGGGCAACGAGATGAATCATTGCTTGGCAATTTGTTAACTGTGCAAGCTAACAAGAGGCTAAGTCCAATTACACTTAATATCAACCTGATGCTCCCCATATACTTTCAACTGAGCTGTTTGATCATCTATTTTGAGGTAAGTAAAATGTTCCATCCAGTCACCTAAGTTAATATATCTAGAGGCTCCATTAGATAATTGGTAGTCTATCGGTATATGCCGATGCCCAAAAACATAGAGATCAATTTCTTGATGCTTCTCATTATGTTCTTCTGCAAATGTAACTAGCCACTCAGACTCAAAGTTCTTAAACGGATGTTTGCCTTTGTTCCGCCTATTACTCAACTTCGAGAAATACATCATTAGGCTCAATGCAAAATTTGGGTGCACCCTTGAGAACAGCCATTGGCATATCTTATTTCGAAATATCTTCTTAATAAATTTATATCCATGGTCTCCTGGACCAAGTCCGTCACCATGACCTATGAATAGGGTTACTCTATTCCATTCAACAATCAGGGGGTCTCGATGTATTGGAATGTCCAGTGTTTGAGCGAAGTAATCACCCATCCAAAGGTCATGGTTACCCGTGAAAATTTCAATTCGGATATTCTTTCTTCTCAACTCTAAAAGCGTCGCTTTGAAGAGCTCAAAACCTTTCGGAATAACATGTTTATACTCATACCAATAATCAAACAAATCACCTACCAGGTAGATGCAATCTGCATCTGTGCTGACTTTGTGCAGCCAGTCACAGATAAGTTCCTCTCTCTCTTGCGAAGTGCGTGAGGTCTTCTTACCTAAGTGAATATCTGATGCGAAATATACTGTTGACAATTGCTATAAATGTATAGCGAAGGTAGTGAATAGAAAAGAAGGATAGTGAAGATGTAAGGTGTCTAAAAGAATAAAAGCCTCTGCACATTTGCGAGGCTTTTATAAGTAATGCTGATCAATTCCTATCTTGACTTACGCTTTTTAGACGGCGCGAATCACTGAGGTTACACTGTTACGATAAATTTTAAATGTTTTTAACACATACACAAATATCCTATGTATAATCACCTGTTAAACAACCTTAGCTTACTGGATTATTGTTCTAGCCTTATCGGCTAGGCTTGGTTATAAAAAGCGTTTCGAGGATTCTTGAAGATAAATCCTACGATGAGACCGAAGACAAAACCACCAATATGGGCCCACCATGCGACTCCTCCACCTGGCACTTTATCACTGAGTCCACCTATTCCACTAAAGAGCTGTTGGGCAAACCAAAGTCCAAGAAAAACAATTGCCGGAATGGTAATTGTTCGCATAATGATGATCAAGAAGACAAATACTTTAATCTGAGATTTGGGAAACATCACAATATAAGCACCTAAGCAGGCAGCTATAGCTCCGCTCGCACCTAGTGATGGAACACTACCAGCGCAAGCTGGGATATTACTTCCAGATACACAAGCCATAGAAGTACTACATGGCATACAGCAATTATCTATAGGAGTGGTAAATAATTGATCAAACCCAATATGGAAGGCACTTGCAGCAAGACCTCCAACTAAGTAGAAGACAACAAACCATAAGTGACCAAACTTAGCTTCGATATTATCAGCGAATACCCAGAGAAATAGCATATTACCAATCAAGTGCATCCAACCCCCATGCATAAACATGCTTGTAAACAATGTAAAGAGGTTTCGCCCTAATACGATATCATGTGGTATGACTGCCCATTCACAAATAAGATTACCTGGAGTCATCAATTGGAAAACCCACATTATCAAGTTAAATGCAATAAACAGATAACTAAAGATAGGTTTGTAACCATTTTCGACTTGAGTATCACCTACTGGAAAAAACATCTATGTTCTTCTTATTTATTGGATTTGCAAAATGCTTCTTTTTTTGCACTTAATCGTACGAATATGCAGAAATCTCAAATTAACGAAGACTTTCTATATACCTGGCTACTGTTACAATCTCTTCATCTGAGAGCTTATTTCTGAATGGTGTCATCAGTCCTTTCCCAAAGTAAATCTGGGCCACAGATTCTTCCAAAGTTATTGTTGACTTAGTTAAATTCTTTGCCCCATTTACCTCCATATTTCCATTAAATCCATGACATGAAGCGCAATGCATTTTGAATAGCTGTATTGCATCATCATTGGCTAAAGACGATTGACCAGTAGCGGCAATCAATTCCTTTGCGCGTTCTAGTTGCTCAATTGGCACAGATTTTTTCTCTTGTGTGGAGTCAGTTCTAACTGTATTCTCTTTATTTGGTTTCTTACCCGAATGGGAGTGGGTATTCTTTTCTTTCTCACCACAGGATAGAAATGTAATTACAAATACAAGGAGAAGTAATTGTGCAATTTTCATACTTAGTCTACTATTTTTCCTCTATTCAAAATACTTCTAGGGTCAAGAGCATGCTTTAATGTCTTCATCAAATTGAGTTCTGCTTCAGATCTTGAATAAGAGAGATACGCTTTTTTGTGTTCACCAATACCATGCTCTGCTGATATTGAACCTCCAATTTCTTTGAGTGGCTCATAAACAATAGTATTTATTGTGTGTGTCAACTCTTTACTATCATTTGATTTTCCTACAACGATATGGACATTACCATCAGCGATGTGTCCAAATGTAACAAAATTGACAACACCAGTTGTAGCTTTGAGGTTCTTCCCGACATCATCTAATGTTTGACCAATCTTTGCCGTAGGCAAACTGATATCAAAGTGCTGATCGAAAGACAATTGAGAAACACAAGCATGGACATCTTCTCTTATTGTCCAAAACCATTCAAGGTCGCTTGAGTTTTCTGCAAACACTGCATCTTCAACCAATCGTCTATCTAATGCTTCTTCTATAAGTGTATAAAGTTTATTTGTATCCGCGACTTGATCACTGCCCATGACCTCGCAAAGGACATAATACTTATAAGATTGTTCTAAAGGTGGCTTACTCTGACTAGGAGCTGAAGTCGCCATTGTGTAGAAGTTATTCCACATCAATTCGAATCCACTCAAGAGACCTGCCATTCCTCTATCTAGATGTTTCAGTAAGCCGACAACATTATCATAGTCTTGTAATGCAACCATGGCACTAACACGACTTTTAGGTGCCTCTTGTAATCTTAAGACTGCTCGAGTAACAATACCTAATGTTCCTTCAGAGCCAATAAAAATATGCTTCAGATCGTATCCGCTGTTATCCTTAATCAAAGATTTAAGGCAATTAATTATAGTACCATCAGCTAAGACTACTTCAAGACCTAAGACAAGATTTCTTGTCATTCCATAGCGAAATACTCTTAACCCACCTGCATTCGAAGAAATAATACCACCAATTTGAGCGCTCCCTTTGGCACCAAAATTCAATGGAAACAACAAAGCATGATCACTTGCTAGTTGCTGAATATTCTGTAACACTACGCCACCTTGTACTCGCATTGTTCGATCATGAATATTAATCTCTTCTATGAAGTTCATTTTTTCCATCGAGATAACGATATCATCGGGGTGGGTCTCAGTTCCTCCGACTAGATTGGTAAGTCCCCCAAAGATTTGTACCGGTTGATTATGACTATGGCATAATTGCAAAATGTCTGAAACTTCTGCAGTGGTTTTTGGTAAGACATAAGCCTGAGCTACCAACCCTTGATCCATTTTCCAGATGTGCGTATATCGCTCTTGTAGAGCATCTCCAGTCAATACTCTGTTAGCATCTAAGCATTCAACAAGTTTATCAATAAGGTTCTCATTCATTATCGTAAATCATTGTTTTTTGAGACAATGTCGTCAAGTTATCAATTCCAAGCTGATACATACCATTCATCATTTCTTCCTTAAGAATGTGGCAGGTATGATACGCGCCCAATTTGCCTAATGCTGCAACTCCATAGAGCCAAGGTCTACCCAAAAAGACAAAATCCGCTCCACAAGCAAGAGCTCTTAAGATATCATTACCGCTTCGTATTCCACTATCAAACACTATTGGAACCTGTTTATCAATTAGTCTAGCAATCTGAGGCAACACAGAAATAGAAGATGGGCTCAGATCACTTTGTCTCCCTCCATGGTTCGACACCCAAATTGCATCATAGCCTTCTTTGACGAGACGATCGGCATCGCGAACGTCCATTACTCCTTTCACGATAGTAGGACCATCCCAATATCTCCTTATAGTATCTAAATATGTCCAATCGAGATTTCCTCCGAGTTTTGACCTTACAAATTTTCCTACAGACATCAATGATTTAAATTCTGCATGTTCTTCAATGGTCTTTAACCGAGGAACACCATGGCGAATGGTACCCATTGTCCAAGTTGGGTGACACAGTGCATCTAGAAGAAGCTTTGGAGTAATGGTGAGTGGAGTCGTAAGTCCAGCACGCTTTGTTCGTTGTCTTCGGCTAGGAATCGGAATATCAACAGTGACTACCAAGGTATGAAAACCCGCTTTCTTTGCATTATCCATTAGTTTGAAGCTCAGTTCTTTTTCTTTTGGAACATAGAGTTGATACCACCCCATATCTCCATGAGCATGCTGAAGGCCGGAAGGCGACTCACTAGCAACGGTACTCAGGCAAAAAGGAATTTGCATTTCAGCTGCCATTGAGGCAAGAGCATGTTCTGCTCTTGGCCACATCAAACTTGGTATTCCAAGAGGAGCAACACCAAAAGGTGCGGAATACGATCGTCCTAAGAGCTGGGTTTTGAGGCTAGGATTTAGACTTCCTTTAAGAATCTGTGGAAGCAGCTTGATTTTGTCAAGGTCATTACGATTACTGCCTAATGCCACATCATTATCAGTCCCTGTTTCGAGATACTCTTTGGCAACAAAAGGCATTCTCTTATGAGCTCTTTTCCGCAAATCAGAGATCTGAGGATAGGAGTTCATCCATTTGAGATATTTCTTATGATAGTTAATTAAGCTCACTACAAGACTTTCCCAAAATTGAGAAAAATTCGGTGAATTCTGTTTTACTATTCTTGTTATCTTACATTTCTATGCAAATAGAAGATCTCCAAGATATTGCAAATGCGCTCCCAGGAATAACCTATGATATCAAATGGGAACACAACCTATGCTTTTGCATCACTACGAAGATCTTTGCTATGGTCAACGTGGATTCAATACCTACGACTTGTAGTTTCAAGCAGTCAAAAGAAGGAGCTTTAGCACTTTTAGAACAAGAAGGCTTTAGACCAGCTCCTTATCTTGGTAGAAATCATTGGGTGCAGGTTGATGATATATCTAGATTATCAAAGCAAGAATGGAAAGTACTATTGGCAGAAGCTCACGCATGCATCTTTCAAAAATTCTCTAAATCGATGAGAACGCAACTACTCAATGAAAAGACTACTTAAAATAGTGATTCTTATCATATTGGTTTGCTATTGGCTATTCACGATTATTGCGCCACCAATAGTTGAAAAACAAAAAAATAGAGTAAGCACACCACCTCCCTACATTGCATCACAGAAAGCTCATGACTTGGTGCAGTCTTTTGAGTTTATTGGTGACCTCCATTGTGATGCATTACTATGGGATAGAAAGCTGTATAAACGCGCAGACTATGGTCATGTAGATTTTATCAGAATGCAAGAGAGTAACGTAGCCTTCCAAGCATTTACCATCGTGAGTAAATCACCCGCAGACCAAAATTTTAGTTCGAATTCCGCAGATGCAACTGATAGAATCACTCAACTTAGTATTGGGCAAGGTCAACCACCCAACACATGGTTTAGTTTAATGGGGCGAACACTCTATCAATGTAAAAAGCTGCACAAATTCGCAAAACGCTATGATCCAGAATGTATAGTTGTCAAATCCAGAGAAGATTTTGAGTACTTACTCTCCCAACGCAAGAAGGACAAAAATGTACTAGGTGGCATGCTTGGTGTGGAAGGTGCGCATTGCTTAGAAGGCAAGATCAAAAATCTTGACAAAATTTTTGATGCTGGTGTAAGAATGCTAGGACCAGCACATTTCTTCGATAACGAACTCGGAGGTTCTGCACATGGAGTGCATAAAGGAGCACTCTCTCCTTTTGGTTTGGAAGTACTGAAGAAGGCAGAACAAAAAGGAATGATTATAGACATTGCTCATTCTTCAGAAGCTGTGATCCAAGACATCTTTGCAAACTATGATGGCCCAATCCTGACATCGCATACTGGAGTTGACGGTACATACCCTTCTTTAAGAAATTTATCAGATAAAGAACTCCGCCAGCTTGCTTCCAAAGGTGGGTTGGTAGGTATTGGATTTTTTGAAGGAGCAGTTGGACCTGGTGGCATTCCGGCTATTGTCAAAGCGATGCTACATGTAAAGAAAACAATTGGAGTTGATTACATAGCCCTAGGTTCTGACTTTGATGGCAGCGTCATTACCCCTTTTGATATTACAGGTCTTCCCTTGCTCGCTGATGAAATGCTTAAACAAGGATTTGCGGAAAGCGAAATAGAAGCAATCTTTGGTGGTAACCTAAAGCGTTTTTTACTCTTACATCTTCCTTCTGCATGAAAAATAGTATTCTCTCTTGGCTTTTCTTTATTAGTGTATCTGGTCTACTCAGCTCACAAACAAATATTCCACTAGATTCAAAATGGGTCATGCATCAAGTGGGTCAAGAGCAAAATTATCCTGCCGAAGTGCCAGGAACCGTCCATACTGATCTCTTGGCCAATGGTATCATTGAAGACCCATTTTATCGAATAAACGAACACGGCTTACAGTGGATAGACAAAGAGAGCTGGGTCTATGAAACCACTTTTAGATTAAGCCAAGACATCATCAATAAAGATCATATTGCTCTAGTTTTCGAAGGCCTTGACACTTATGCCCACATCTTCTTCAATGATAGTTTGATGTTGAGTACTGATAATATGTTTCGAGAGTATCGCATCGATATCAAACCTCTCGCCAAGAGACAATCGAATACTCTGAAAATACGATTCGACTCTCCCATTATGAGAGGTATCGAACAATTCGATAAAACCACTCATAATGTCACTGTAAGTGCAAATGATCAGGCAGAACTTGGAGAAGTGCCAGATGGTAAGCGTGTAAGTGCTTTTGTAAGGAAACCTGGATATCACTTCGGATGGGACTGGGGCCCACGCTTAGTCACAAGCGGTATCTGGAGACCAATCTCTATCCATGCATGGTCCAACATCCAGATAGATAACGTCCACTTCGAACAACAATCTGTGGAAGAAGTAGCACATTTTCATGCAAAGACAACAGTGATTTCAGACATTTCTGACCATGAAGCAGAAGCAGTAATTGTCATTGATGATACTGCTGTGCATAGACAACCAATTAATATCTCTTTTGGAAAGAATACGATTACCATTCCTTTTGAAATAAGAGATCCAAAACTTTGGTGGCCCAATGGATTGGGTGACCAACATTTGTACGAAGCAGAAATCAGAATTCTTTCAGGTGAACATGTAGTAGATTATTCAGATAGAATTGGCATTAGGACAGTTGATCTCGTCATGGAAAATGACTCCATAGGAATGTCCTTCCAATTTGATGTAAATGGACATCCGACCTTCATGAAAGGAACCAATTACATTCCTCAAGATGTCTTCTTACCGAGAGTCAAAGAAGATGATTACCGACGTGTGCTACAGGCTGCCAAAGATGCCAATATGAATATGATCCGAGTGTGGGGAGGAGGCATTTATGAAAATGACATCTTCTACGATCTTTGTGATTCACTTGGTCTATTGGTGTGGCAAGATTTTATGTTTGCTTGTTCACTTTACCCTGGAGATGAAGCTTTCCTTAAGAGTATTGCATTAGAAGCAGAAGATAATGTGAAGAGATTAAGAAACCACACTTCTATTGCGTTATGGTGTGGAAATAATGAAGTCATGTCGGCATGGCAAAACTGGGGATGGGAAGACATTGCCATAAAAGAACAAGGCAAGGAAGCTGCCGCAGCATTATGGAAGGCCTATGATGATATATTCCATGATGTGCTTGCTAAAGCTGTTGCCATCAATGACCCAACACGAGCTTATTGGCCTTCTTCTCCTGGATCTGGCTTCGGATTGAAGAAGTCTTTCGAAAGAGGAGACATGCATTATTGGGGTGTCTGGTGGGGTAAAGAACCATTTGCTAATTATTATACACAGATGCCTAGATTCATGTCTGAATTTGGATTCCAATCCTTTCCAGACATCCATACTGTTAATCGGTATTCGATTCCTGAAGATCATGATATCTTCTCGGAAGTAATGCAATCTCATCAACGCTCAAGTATCGGTAACGGTACGATTGAGGAATATATGTTACGTCATTATAAACAACCAAAAGACTTCGAATCATTCTTGTATGTCAGTCATTTGTTGCAAGCAAATGGCATCCGTATGGGCGTTGAAGCTCACCGACAAAACCGAGATCGCTGCATGGGTAGTCTCTATTGGCAAATTAATGACTGCTGGCCTGTAGCATCTTGGTCAGGCATTGATTATTACGGTCGATGGAAAGCTATGCACTATCGGCTAAAAGAAGGATTTGCACCTGTAGCAACTTTTATCCATCCAGACGCTGAAGAGCTCATAGTGGGAGTAGCAAACGATCGCCTTACCCAATCTGAGGCAACGCTTCGTATTCGTATCATTCGGTTTGATGGCAATGTCCTCTATGAATGGGAAGAAGATATGACGCTTGACGCTAATAGCTATGCTATCAAATACAAGCGAGCTATGCCAAACCTCAATGGTCAAAACAATGTAAGTGTGGTGGCAGAAATTTTAAACAAACAAAAGTTAGTAAGTAGAGATATTCACTATCTCAAGACATTTAAAGAATTAGAGTTCTTATCACCTCAGTTATCCTACGAAGTGAAGGTTGTGCAAAATGCATTTGAAGTAACATTAACAACAGATGTACTTGCCAAAGATGTCTATATCAGTACTCCCCTTCCGGGAAATTTTTCTGACAACTATTTTGATATGCTGCCTGGAGAAACAAAGATTGTACGCTTTCCTCTGAGCTCTAGTCGATCAATCTCTGAATTCAAACAAGGATTAAGCATCAGGACGCTTGACACAGCATTCGAATAATTATTGGTTGCAACCTTGGATATAGGCTTGGAAAACCGCTCCAGCTTGAACCTCAAAACCTGGATCAAGGCAAATCTCAGTACCTCCAGAATAAAAAATAGCTGAACTTCCGCTTATACTGTTTGTAGCCTGAATACCTTGCTCTACTTCAATCA
>JAHDEL010000002.1:143488-145498 GCA_020628855.1 Saprospiraceae bacterium
ACAAACAAAAGGTCAAATCTATCATCCAAGCCTCCCATAGCTGCATGAGTATGTCCATGGGTCGTTGTAGACATGGTTGACTGCGTATATTTCCAAGCTTCACTTGCGGTATTGCGTTCCCAGCCTCCAAGAATATCAATGGCAGGATTAGAATTGCTTGCTGCTGTAAGAGCTACATAGCCTGGCTCATCGTATCCACTCCCATCATCATCATCTGCATAGACATTAAAGTCTCCTCCGCAAACTATGTTTGCATTAACTGCTTGACTGTTGAGATAGTCCGACAAATCCAGAAGTTGAGCAGTCCTTTGATTAACATCTGTAGCGATAGTTCCTGCCTTGGTATGTACACTGATATATTGGCAACTGATTGTCTCTGATGTACACGATGCAGATTGAGCTACCAATTCGAATACAGTATTTGGCCTGACCGCCACTTCTCCATTGTAGGTATTCGTTTGTGGAATGTCAAAAGCAGTAACAAAGTCAAATTTGTCGTCATTATAGATACAACCACTTTTGAGTGGTTCCGTTGAAGAGTAAGGAGCGCTAGACCAAGTAGTGTTTAAAATAGTATTAGCATTAAGCGCATTGACAAGTTGGTCATCTCCATTTCCAGAGGTAAGTTCTTGCAAGAGAATCACATCAGGCTTTGCCTCAGCAATGATAGCAAGGAAGTGGTTTGTCCTATCACTATCATTAACATTTGGAACACCATTCAATGCGGCATCTGGAAATCGGAGGACATTATAAGTCATGACTTTTACAGTGTCTAGATTGGATAGTCCAGTACCCGGGCATGCAGCCACATTTTCCGTAAGGATAAGGTTACACTGAGGGTCTGATACGTCTCTTATCTCTATTGTATAATTGGGCTCATACGTGACAGGTGCATTCACTGCTAAGGTACCACCACTAGCTAATGGAACGAAGGATCCACCATCAAGGCTGACTTCAAAATTTTGAGAACCATTGATTTGACTCCATGTGATTGTAAATTCTAAAGACGCACCTAAGCATGTGATTACAGCAGCCTCATCATAGATTAGGCATCCAAAAGTAAATTGCGAAATACAAGGGTTCGCGCTAGCAGTATTGGAGTTATTATTAATGGTCCATTCGCTCAAGTTGAATGTAGCATTTGGTCCCGTGACTCCAATATTTCGTATCACTCTGCTATCGGTATACTCCCATGCAGTACCCGTGCCATCTGTCCCAATGACTCCATAAACATCAACAATAGTATAGCCATCATGTATGGCATAGACATCATCACCATTGCCAGAAACAAGATTAGATAAGACACTGGCATTACACTGTGTTAAGGTAAGGTTGGAAGAAGAATGTGCAAAGACAAAAGTTTCCCCAGGTGCTAAGATTGTTCCATCCGGAACTTGTATCCACGCTGCATTCGTATTACCATTAGCATAGCGTTCTAGACGATATAAAGAGATATCTATAGAATTCTGATCAATATTAGTGATCTCTACAAATCTATTATTGAAATTATCACTAGCATCCAGAATCTCTGAGATGACAACTTGCGCAGTAGTGGTAGTCATGGATAGTAATATCCATGCAAAGAGGGTGCAGATTGAGTGTTGCATAGTTAGATAGAGTGCATTCAAAGATAGTTCTTAGAGAACAGATTCAAGCGTTGTTGGAGAAGAATAACATTGTTTAAATATTGGGTAATAGAAAATAAAGCTGATGTGTTACAAATTTCATCAGACTAGGATGCCCTTCCTTCAATTTATCAGTCAGACTTTTTTAATAAGTAATTGGACTAATAATCTAAATGTGACTGTATATTTGCATTCCGATTAATTGAAGTGTATTCAATTAGGAAGAAAACAAGAATAGGTCTCTGAGCTTTCCGTAGTAAATACGGAATTGAGCACAATGTTCATGAAGAAGCCAAGACATATTAGAGTAGGTCCCTTAGCTCAGCTGGTTAGAGCACCTGACTCATAATCAGGGGGTCCAAGGTTCGAGCCCTTGAGGGACCAC
>JAHDEL010000030.1 GCA_020628855.1 Saprospiraceae bacterium
GAAGCCTCGACTTTCATGGCTGTTGGTGATATCCTATATCATGTAGGTTTTTATGTCCAAGATAAAGTAGAACACAATAAGCCACCAATAAGGCTTAATGTAACAACCCAATATCCAGAATGTACAAGAATATAACCCCAGCCTCTTCGCTCAAATAAGGCATTAATTGCTATTATTGGAAAGATGAGTAGAAGAGTAATAATAACACCATGCAATGCGCCATGTGTGAATGAACGATGACTCTCTCCATATTGAGTCATCAGATCAGTAAAAAGAATTTGAGCTTCACTTCCTTGCTCCAATACAGCTGGCATCATCATTTGATACACATTCGTTTGGTGTACAACAATACCACTCATGGCAAATGAAATGATACTTCCAAATAAGAAAGCAAGTCCTAAGGTCATTGCCATGTTACCTCCTTGGAGATCTTCCTCTGAAAAATTATTCACTTTCATCCATTGTTTTCCAAAAAGCATCTTACTATACCAGAGTGCACCAATGATTAATGGAATCAAACCTGAAACAAAAAACATGTACCAATTTGTAGCCATACTAATAGATATTGATTATTTAATGCACTAAAATAAAAAAGGCAACCCAAATGGATTGCCTTTAAAAAATATCTATCTAACCTTACTCTTTAAGCTAATACTAGAGTATCAGCTGTTTTTACTGTCTTTATTATTCTTGCTGCAACTTTGTAAGGATCTGCTGAAGAAGCTGGTCTCCGGTCTTCCAACCAACCTTTCCAATTATTTTCCACAGTTGCAATAGGAATTCTTATTGAAGCCCCTCTATCAGAAACTCCATAACTAAAATCATGTATAGATGCAGTTTCATGTTTACCTGTTAATCTCATATCATTATCAGGGCCATATACATCAATATGCTCTTTAACGAATGGTCTGAATGCTTCACAAATTGCTTCGTAATCAGCTTTGTCTCCGGAATTTCTCAATAAAGAATTTGAGAAGTTAGCATGCATTCCAGATCCATTCCAGTCAGCTTCTTCGCCAAGTGGTTTGCAATGGTACTCAACATAAACGCCATAGTCTTCACCAATTCTTTCTAGTAAATATCTGGCAATCCAAACTTGATCTCCTGCACTTTTTGCACCTTTCGCAAATACTTGATATTCCCATTGACCAATAGCTACCTCAGCATTAATTCCTTCAACATTTATTCCCGCTTCAAGACATGCATCAAGATGTTCTTCGACAATTTGTCTACCGTAGGCATTCCTTGCTCCAACAGAGCAATAATATTGGCCTTGAGGAGCTGGTTCTCCCTCAGCAGGCCATCCTATTGGCTTATTTGTTTCTACATCATAAAGGAAATATTCTTGTTCAAAACCAAACCAAAAATCATTATCATCATCATCTATAGTCGCTCTACCGTTAGATTCATGAGGTGTCCCATCTGCATTGAGTACATCGCACATTACTAAATATGCATTGTTTCTCAAAGGATCATGACAAACGAAAACAGGTCTTAGGATACAATCTGATGAATTACCTTCTGCTTGCTGAGTAGAAGACCCATCAAATGACCAATCGGGAATATTAGCTAATTGTCCATCGAAGTCTTTAAGAATCTTAGTCTTACTTCTTAGAGATTGTACTGGCTTATATCCATCAAGCCAGATGTATTCTAATTTGGATTTATTCATTATTCGATTAGATTTTTTGTGATATGATATATCAAAAGTAATCGTATCGAACAGGCAGTCAATGGCATCCTGCCGCCATTTTGTTATATCCAAATGATTATCTATATGTTTATGCTTCTGTATATCAGATGTTTACGCAAACACAAATGTTCTTTAAAAAGGATTTACAGATGTAGGCCACATTCTGTTTTTGGTGAATTATTCCATCTTCCAGATCTATTTTCACCCGGAACTGTACAATGTTGACATCCAATTGAACTATATCCTTTTGATTTCAGAGGATGAAAAGGCAAATGATGTTCTTTAATGAATTCATCTCTACCGATGTAGTCAATATCCAATAAAGGATAAAATTTGAGGATGGTATCTCTTTGTTCAAAATAATCCAAACTTGCCCGGAAGTCGCTTTGCCACTTCATCAACCCTGAAACCCAAACCTTGTAATCCCCTTTTATCAATTGTATAGGTTTTACTTTATTAATATGACAACACCGATTGGGTTGTGTATTCCACATTTCAGCATCTAGAGTTAGTTGATGTTGCTGAGAGTCTGCTTGAAGGCTGACTACATTAAGATCATATAGCTGTGTGAGATATTCCTTATAAATCAAAGTTTCTCTAAAGTGATATCCTGTATCAATGAAGTAAATAGTCTGCTCTTTATTCACATCTGAGAACACTTTGAGCAAAAAAGCTGATGTTGCCGCAAATGAAGATGTCAACATGATTTCGGACTGATCAAAATCCATATAGAGTTGCTCTACCCTTTGGTAGACATCCAATTTACTATACTTTGTATTTAATTGTTCTAAAGTCTTTACCGCTTCCATAGTATTCTTTTCAAACTCATTCTTCAACTATAGGCTTCAGAGCTCAAATATCGATCGCCTCTATCACATGCTATAAAAACAACACATCCTTTCTCCATGTTCATTGCTGTCTTCTTTGCAATAGTGAAAGCCCCTCCTGTTGAAAGACCTGCGAAGATAGCTTCATTTTTTGAGAGCCATTTTGCATTATCAACTGCTTCTTTTCTACTTACAAATTCAATGTTATCAACCACTTCTGATTTGAATATCTTTGGAAAGTAGGCTTCTGACCACTTTCTGATTCCAGGTATTCTATCACCTGTCTTTGGTTGCACTCCGATGGTTACTACCCCTGAATTCATGCTTTTGAGATAACTAGAAGTTCCTGATATAGTACCAGTTGTTCCCATAGATGAAACAAAATGCGTAATTCTTTGGTCAGTCTGCTTCCAAATCTCAGGACCTGTTGTCTCAAAATGCGCCAATCGATTATTGGAGTTATTGAACTGATCTAAATGGACAAAATCACCTTTAGACAACAACTCTTCGCAATATGCTCTTGAGTACTCAATAGTCTTTTCAGCTGGTGTAAGTATGACTTCTGCTCCATAAGCACGCATTGTCTTAACACGCTCAGGAGTGGCATTATCTGGCATGACTAAGGTAATCCCGATATTGTGTGCAGCTGCTATCATGGCAAGTGCTATTCCTGTGTTTCCACTGGTAGCTTCTAGAAGTCTTTGTCCACTAGAAATCACATTTTCGCTCAAGAGTGCCCTAATCATAAACCATGCTGCTCTATCCTTAACACTACCTCCTGGGTTCTGACCTTCTAGTTTAGCATAGAGCTCTACTTCTGGAGCAAGATCCAAAGCTCTTATTTTTATTAGAGGTGTATTTCCAATCAAAGAAATGATTGATTTTTCTAACTGCATTATTTCTTGATATTTTGAATACTTTGATAATAAATTTTTGAATGTGGAGGAACACTTTTGGTAAGCCATACATTACCCCCAATAACTGAATGATGACCAATCGTGGTATCACCACCTAGAATGGTAGCTTGGGCATAGATTATGACATGATCCTCAATTGTAGGGTGTCTTTTACCTGGTATTGACTTCTTCTCAATAGACAAGGCACCGAGTGTTACACCTTGATAGATTTTAACATGATTTCCAATAATAGCAGTTTCTCCAATAACTACTCCTGATCCATGATCGATACAAATATATTCTCCCAGAGTAGCTCCAGGGTGTATATCGATTCCTGTACAGGTATGTGCATACTCTGTGATTACTCTAGGTAGCAAAGGCACGCCCTGGTTCAGTAGAAAATTGGCAATCCTATAATTAGCCAAGGCGTAAAACCCAGGGTATGCTATGATAATTTCTTCCTTAGACACTGCAGCTGGATCACCTTGATATAATGCTTCTATATCCTTATCCAACTTATTCTTGAGTTTATTGATGAAAGACTCAAAATTTGGAATGATAATCTCAGAAGTATTTTCCCATTGCACAGGAATATCTTCAAGAACATCTCTCAATAAATCTTGATAATCTAGTCCTGCTTGCTTAAGTATACCTTTCCCCTTCCTGACTGAATATAACTCATCAATTAGAGAGCGACAAAATTCTTCAACGTTTTTTCTATAATTCATTTGGCAATAAAAAAACCTTCCAATTTATACATTGAAAGGTTAGTTAGATTAATTCTTATATGATAAAGCTCTCAACGCACGTCAGTAGTCTTACAACATGAACAGCAACATATTCTGTTATTCTCTATGATTAAGCTTTGTTTCATCTTCATTTTATATCTATCAAAGTTAGTTGTAAAGTATCTAAGTATCAACTCTAATTATATTTCAATATATGTAACTCCTTTTCCACCAAATTCATCTTCAGGACTCCATACTTTCTTTATTCCTTCATACTCTTTCAACTTTTGATATACTGTCTTTCTGAGTACTCCAGAACCTACTCCATGAATAATTGTTAGCATATCAAAATTGCTCAGGAAAGCATTATCTAAAAATTCAGATAGAAACGCCTCAGCTTCACTCTTTCTGTATCCTCTTATATCTAACTTACTTTCAATAGAGCTTAAGTCTGTAGTAAGGACTGTCTTAACTGGTTTTGCAGTATGCTGTTCAATGGGCTCATATCTAGACGGTATAATATCTTTTTCTTTTACATGCATGACCAGATCACCTACTTCGAGTTGGTATTTTTTTCGATCGATATCTAATATTTTACCAATCAATCCACTTTTCTTTAATTTGATATAATCGCCTTCTCGAAGTTGCTTGTAGTGGACCTCAGTGGCTTTATGCATTTTTGATTCAATTTCTTGAATCTCTTCAAATACTTCTTCCTTTGCTAATTTGACCTCATCTAATCTTTCTGTTGCTAGTTCAAGATTTTTTTCTTTTCTCAGTTCTTTTATTAGGTTATTCAGTTCTCTTCTTTCGTCTTCTAGCTTCCTGAAAGTGTTTTCTTTAATCTCTGACTTGAGCTTTTGCTTTTTGAATTCGTATTCATTGTGTAATACATGGTATTGATCTAAGAGTCTTTGGAGTTGTGCTTTCTCACTTTCCGCTTTGCTCAGTTTCTTCTCCAACTCTTTTCTTTCTTTTTGGAGATCTGATAACAAATCATCAACAGCCTTTGTATTCTTTCCACTTTTCTTCTTTGCATACTCTATGATATTCTTAGGCAATCCCAATTTATTGGCGATTTCGAATGCAAAGGAACTTCCAGGCTTTCCTTGTCGCATTTGGTACGTTGGAGCCAGTTCTTTTTGATCAAATATCATGGCGGCATTGGAAATCCCATTGGTTTCGTAGCCAAACATCTTAATATTACTGTAATGCGTTGTAATTAAACCTTTCACCTTTCTACCATGCAAATTGACCAATACGCCTTCTGCAAGCGCACCACCGACTTTCGGATCTGTTCCGGAACCAAATTCATCAATAAGCATAAAGCTTTGCTTGTCTGCTTTCTCTAGAAAATGCTTCATATTCGTTAATCTGGAACTATATGTACTTAAGTCATCTGCTACAGACTGTTGATCACCAATATCACATAGAATCTTTCTACACAGCAAAATATCAGAGTCAGCATCTACTGGTGGCAATAATCCACAATGCACCATCAACAGTATAGTCCCAACTGCTTTCATAGTTACTGATTTACCACCTGCATTAGGACCTGAAATAATGACGATTCTCTCGTTATTGGTTATCTCTAAGTCAAAAGGAATTGTTGGCTTACTTTCTTTATCATTAATAATCTTTAAGTATGGATTATAGGCCGTCTTAAGAATCAAATTCCCTTCTGAGTTGACCTTAGGTTTATTTGCATCAAGTAGAATGGCCAACTTTGCTTTTGCTTGAATAAAATCTAAACGAATTATAATTTTTTGCCATAATTCGAAAATGGTAGCTTGGGGTCTTAACTGCTCACAAAGTGCTTTGATAATTCGATAAATCTCCTGCCTTTTTTCTGATTCAAGATCATAAAGATCATTGTGTAACACAGTCAGTTCCTGTGGTTCTATGAATACAGTTTTCCCACTAGAAGATTCATCATGAATAATTCCTTCTATTTTGCGTTTGTTCTCAGCTAAAACTGATAAGACTCTTCTTCCATTTCTATAGCTCTCTTTGTTATCGGTGAGAAAACCACTTTTCTGATATTGACTAGAGATAGAATCAAAAATCTTGTTGATATCACGTTCCTTACGAGAAATTCTTGCAATTATCTTTTTTAACTGTGGAGATGCATCTGATCGGATTGAATAATCTTCAGCAAAAATTGAGTCAAATGTTGAAATAAGTTTTTGGTCTATGTCTATTTGATCAAGAATCTCTTGTAGTATGGGATATTGCTCTTTAAAGTTTTTCCCTTTAGCATATTTATCAAGTTCATTAACGATACGTACTTGACTAATTATCCTCACAATACTTTCGATATCTAGAACATAGTTTTGCTTTTGCAACAAATACAAGTCCTCTGATATGTCTTCATACTGTCCAATGGGTAATGTAGATTGCTCTATGATGGCAAACATGGCTTCATTCACTTCTTGCAGCATTCTTTCAACTCTTTCTTTTTGAAAGAAGAACTTCATATTCTTACATCTCAATTTAGCTTGCTCTCCTTTACAGAACTCTACCAGAATATCTGTGACGGCTGTAAAATCTAGTCTATCTAACGTGTCTTCAGGATATATATACAAACTCCTCATCTCAAAAACTTAAGTAACTTACCTTTGGTCATTCAAAAATACATTGTTGTATCATGGCAGGAAGTAGTTTTGGTAAAGCATTTATAGTTTCAACATTTGGCGAATCACATGGTTCAGGAATTGGTGTAGTAATTGACGGATGTCCCGCAGGTTTGAATATTGATCAAGAATTCATCCAAAGCCAATTGGATAGACGCAAACCAGGTCAAAGTCATATCTCTACTCCTAGGAGTGAGAAAGATAAACTACAAATTCTTTCGGGGGTATTGAATGACATTTCGACTGGTGCTCCGATTGCAATTTGGATAGGAAATTTTGATCAACATTCTCAAGATTACGATCATATCAAGCAAGCTTTTCGTCCTTCTCATGCAGATTATACTTATTTTCAAAAATATGGTTTACGAGATCATCGTGGAGGAGGTCGATCATCAGCAAGAGAAACTGCAGCACGAGTTGCTGCTGGATCAATCGCTGCATTACTTTGTCGTCATTTTGGGATTACTATTCTTGGATATGTCTCTAGTATAGGGAATATTGCTCTCACTAAGTATGTATTCGAATGCACCCTTGACAAAGTTGATCAGACTCCCGTTAGATGTCCTGACCTTGAGTTAGCGAAGCTTATGGAGAAGAATATCATTGAGGCTAAAGAGAAAGGTGACTCTTTAGGTGGTAACATACATTGTATTATTGAAGGTGTAAAGCCAGGTCTCGGAGAACCCGTATTTGACAGATTGGAGGCTGATTTAGCAAAAGCAATGCTAAGTATAAATGCAGTTAAAGCTTTCGAAATTGGGAGTGGGTTTGCAGGAACCACCCAATATGGTTCTGAACACAATGATCCGTTCACAACAACTGAGGATGGAAGTGTACGCACAACCTCAAATAATAGCGGTGGTGTCCAAGGTGGAATTAGCAATGGCATGCCAATATATTTCAGGGTTGGTTTTAAGCCCACATCAACAATTTTACAAAGCCAACAAAGTATAAATGAAAAAGGAGAAGCCATTACAATTGAAGGCAAAGGAAGACATGATCCCTGTGTCGTACCAAGAGCCGTGCCTATAGTAGAGTCGATGGCTGCATTGGTGATAGCTGACCATGTTTTACGAAATAGAACAAGTAGGCTTGATATTATGTTATAAGACCAATGAAAGGCTATAGATTTAGTAAATACATAAATAAGGCTGAAGAAGGCACTTTGTTTGATCAATTATTCAAGTTGTTTCAACAGCTGTTATATTATACATCAGGGAATGTAGGAGAAGCATTAAGTTGGTTAACTCAACTTGACCAAGAGCATAACTTGACTACACCTGAATATGGTATAGCAGATTTCATTAATGACCTGAAGCAAAAGGGTTATATCACTGATGATCAAGAGTTAAATACTTCAGGATATAATCCAACATCAAAGCTAGAGCTTACCTTGAGGAGGACAGCTCTTGACGAAATATTTGATCAATTAAAGAAGTCGAAATCTGGAGATCACATTACCCCAATATCTGGTAAAGGTGATGAATTTACCTCTGAACTCAAGCCTTATGAATTTGGAGACCCTTTAGATAAGATTTCGATATCAGAATCGCTAAAAAATGCCCAGATTAATCATGGCATTTCTCAATTCAAACTTACTCAAGATGACTTAGTGGTTCATGAAACTTATTATAAATCTCAGACCAGTACAGTCTTGATGATAGATATCTCTCATAGTATGATACTCTATGGAGAAGATAGAATCACTCCAGCAAAGAAAGTGGCAATGGCGCTGAGTGAACTGATTACGACACGTTATCCAAAAGACACTTTGGATATTATAGTGTTTGGTAATGATAGTTGGAAAATTGAAATTAAAGACCTCCCTTATTTACAAGTAGGCCCTTACCATACTAACACAGTTGCTGGATTGGAGTTGGCGATGAATATCCTTCGAAAAAGACAGAATCCCAATAAGCAGATTATGATGATCACTGATGGTAAACCAACTTGTATCAAACGAGGTAAAAAGTATTATAAGAATAGTTTTGGTCTAGATAGAAAAATCCTGAGCAGGACTTTAGGATTGGGTGTGAAATGTAGAAAATTGGGTATCCCCATTACCACATTTATGATTGCTAGAGATCCATATTTAGTGCAATTCGTCGATAAATTCACTAAAGCAAATAACGGTAAGGCATTCTATAGTTCTTTGAGTGGCCTTGGAGAATTTATTTTTATGGACTACAAAACAAATAAGAGAAAACGGAGATAATTATCACTTGCCTTAGGCGTTGCCGCCCAGCTCTACAGCTCTTTCGTATGCCTTTTGGATGCCTTGAATGATATTCTCATCTAGATTTACTGTGTTAAAATACTGCATTGCTGCCTCGGTGGTTCCTCCTCGTGATGCTACTCTATCAATCCATTCGTTACAATTCTTACTTGAGCTTTTGTATAGTCCAAGAGATCCTAGAAAAGTCTGGACAACTAATGTCTCAGCAAAATGATTTTCAAGACCAGATGCTTTGGCTGCTTTAATCATTGCTTCCATAAAGTAAAAAATATATGCTGGCCCTGAACCTGAAATGGCTGTGGCAACATCTATTTTTGATTCTTCTCCAACATTCAAAGTCTTACCTGTAGTTGCCAACAAATTCTGCACAGCCCCTTGCTCAAACCTTGTAACCTCTTCAGTGCATGTAAATGCTGTCATACCTTGGCCTATTTGTGATGGCAAATTTGGCATTGCTCTGATAATCTTAGAAGCACCTAACCCTTCCTTAATTTGGTTGATTGAAATTCCAGCCATTATACTGAGAATTACCTGACTAGGATCAATATATTCTTTGATCACTTCGAAAAGTGCAGGAACATCTTGGGGTTTTACAGCTAATACGATTAACTCAGCATTCTTTAGAGAATCTGGCTCTGTGACAATTTTACCAAGCTGAAGAGACTTTAAGTGCTCTACTCTTTCTCCTTGGTTCTTTTCAAGGATGATCAACTGATTAGCCGTAACAACTCTAGAGTTTATGAAAGCTTGTGCGAAGGTCAAACCCATGTTACCTCCACCTACAATAATGATCTTCATTGGAATTGAATTTAAATTGATAAGTCAGGAACCAAGTACCAAGCGCTTTTACTTAGCTTAGCCCTTACTTCTTCTATGTATAGATCTAGGTTCAGGTCAGGATCATTACATGGAAAAGCAAATCCAACTCTGATATAGTAACCATACTTCTCGGTGTAGACTTCATATCCCATGGCCCTAATCTTTGCGGCCATGTCATCAATATTCTCTTCAAGCATATATGACCCAGCGATTATAATACATTCGTCCGGTCTTACCATTTCTTGAGGAGCAGTTTCTTTCTGAGTTGTCTTTTCTTTAGCTGTATTCGTTGGTATTTCCTTTTCTTCTGCTGTGTTCATTTCCTCGTCTGCTGAATCAGACTGTTCAATCGAATCAACTTGAATAGTTTCATTATCAACATTTTCATCAATATGCTGACTGACAGTAGATTGATCATCAGATTGCTTTGCAAACTGAATAAACTTGGTGATACCGAAATAGACTGCACCCAGTGTTAACAGCAACAATATCCAAGGCAAAAATCTAGACAGGAAACTTTCATCTTCTTCATAGACGAATTCTTGAATTGGTTTTTCTTTGCTTTTTGCCGGTTCGCTCTTATCAAAATCGAGTCGAGCATGATCCTGTACTCGTTCTGCAGATAATTTATCTTGTACAACCTCTTTCTTAACATCAAGCACTTCTTTATTTTCAATAACTTTCTCTGCTTCTTTAGCTGTCTTTGTAGGAGGTGCTATTGGAGTAAGTTGTTCTTTAGCATTTGTTTGTTCTGCCTTCTTATCCCTCAAAAGAGGATTAAGATCTATATTAGGCAATGTTCTATTCAATATTCTCTCTAACTGCTCAGAAAGCTCAAAAGTGATATTATCCTCTCTTTGAGTTAGAGCACCAAGGTTCTTTAAGTTTACTTGATCAAAATTGAGAAGACCGTTAATTACCTTATTCGAAAATATGGAGACCACCTTCTTCGCTTTATTCGGGCTAAAAGGATAAATTGATAATAACTCATCTTCAAGTGTAACATCTCCAACGATTTCTTCTGAGAAGGTGATTGATTTTTGTGGTGCTTGAAGCTCAGTTTTTCCTTTTGTTAGTATTGCGGATTGACTATTGAGAGTAAATGTACCTAGAGATTCTATCGAACAACTACCCTTCCCTAGTATTGCGTCGATGATAATATTTACTACATTAACTTGCATAGCCTTTTGATTAGTAATTATTTTGCGCAAATATACTGAAAATGCATTCCTCAAGATCTTGATACTTTAACAACATTATGATCTTTTAGAAGGTTAGTATTCAATTAATATCATTGTATTTATGTTAAGATCACAATCCGATGCACTTTTTGAAGAAGCTAAGAATTTCTTTCCAGGCGGCGTAAATTCACCAGTAAGGGCATTCAAGTCTGTCCATGGATCTCCATTATTCATTACAAAGGGAAATGGCTGCAGAATTACTGATGTGGACAACAATGAATATATAGATTTCTGTTGCTCTTGGGGGCCTCTCATCTTAGGACACAATAATGAACAAGTTAGGAATGCAATTGTAGATACAGTTCAACATGGGACTACCTTTGGTACGCCTACCGCCATAGGAAATGCAATCGGCAAATTGATTCTGGATAATAACAAGTACATTGAGAAATTGCGATTTGTCAGTTCTGGAACAGAAGCAGTCATGTCAGCTATTAGATTAGCCAGAGGCTACACTAAGAAAAACAAGATCATTAAATTCGAAGGGTGCTACCATGGCCATGTAGATTCTCTTCTCGTAAAAGCTGGTTCTGGATTGGCCACATTTGGTGAAAGCACATCTGCAGGAATTCCTCAAAGTTTTGCTTCTGAGACTCTTGTAGTAAAATTGAATGACATACAAACTCTTCAGCAAGTAATGGAGACTCATGATGATATCGCAGCTATCATCATAGAACCAATACCCGCCAATAATGGATTACTATTACAAGACGCTGATTACATTTCAGGTTTGAGACAGCTTTGCGACACCCATGGTGTGCTTTTAATTTTTGATGAGGTCATTTCAGGCTTTCGTGTTGGTTTTGAAGGCGCAGCAGCACATTACCAAGTGAAACCGGACATCATCACCTATGGTAAAATCATCGGAGGCGGAATGCCTGTTGGAGCCTATGGAGGAAGCGCAGAAATCATGTCATGTATCGCACCTGATGGACCGGTTTATCAAGCAGGTACTTTATCTGCGAATCCTGTAACATTGGCAGCTGGTCTTGCTACTTTAACTCAATTGCTTGAGCCTAGTTTTTATTCTGATCTTTTGAATAAAACAAAATATTTTACCAGTCTAATTACAACCCATATAGAACGATCGAGCTACCCAATGCAGATCGTTACTGTAGGTTCGATTTTTTGGTTGGCATTTTCTAAAGAACGTATTAAGAGCAGTGATCAGATTGATGCAGCATCTATGGATTATTTCAAAAAGCTTCATGGATTGCTTTTGGAATCAGGGGTGTATTTAGGACCTTCTGGATATGAAGTGGGATTTGTGTCCGCAGCACATCAAAAATCAGATTTAGAACAAGCTGCACACATTATTAATTCTTCAATTGATACATTGTTCTAGAATACCATGGGCAAGAACTCCAATATTCGCTTTGTTTCATTTTTAGTCATTTTCTACATGCTTGCGGCAATTATTTGGTGGGCTGTACTTCTTAATAGACAGAATGAAATGTTGAATGAGTTGAACCATAACAAGAGTTCTATCGCGACAATGACTGACTATGATTACTCAACTGTAAAGACGATGATTCAAGGTGAAGCTGTAGTGTTTTGTTTGGCTTTGATTATTGGTATATGGCTGATTTACAGAAGTTATAATCAAGCTTTAGTGGTAGCAAGACAAAAGAATAACTTTTTACTTTCTGTAACTCATGAATTAAAAAGTCCCTTGACAGGCATTTCACTAAATGTAGAGGCATTAAAACACGATAAATCATTAGATCAAGGTCAAATTACAAGTCTCGAATTCATTGAGAAAGAAACTCTCAGGCTGGACAGATTAATCTCGAATATACTCAAGGCAACTCCATCATCTCTCGTAAGAAAACCTAAAGCATTACATGACTTTAGTAGTGATGTCGAAACAATTATCCAAACAGAATATAGCTCATATAACATTGAGTTGGAAAAATCTCTTCATCCCATCAAGCTTGAATACAATAAAGAAGACCTCCAGATTATACTTACAAACTTGATTGATAATGCAATAAAATATAGCAAGGACACTGCAAAAGTTAAAGTCTTGTTGGAAGAGCATGACTCTTCAATTTCTCTTTCAGTGTTTGATAATGCAGCAATAATCCCAAGTCAAGAACAGAAACTTATATTTCAGCAATTCTATAGAATTGGTAATGAAGAAACAAGATCTTCCAAAGGAGTTGGGCTTGGCCTCTATCTTGTAAAGCAAACTCTGGATGCTATGGGTGGTTCAATAGCAATTAATACTAGTAGCTTTGGAAATGTCTTCCAAGTTAATTTGAAGAAGAATGATTAATTCTAGGAAGATTCTCATTGTTGAGGACGAGGAGTCCATTCGTTATCCTGTTACTTCATTATTAAATAGAGAGGGTTATCTTGTAACAGAAGCATGTGATGGTAAGGAGGCAATCTCTTGTTTGAAAGCAAAGGCTTTCGATCTCATCATTCTTGACCTCATGCTTCCACATCTTTCAGGAGAAGAAGTATTGCGTTATTTATCCCAATCGAATATCGATAGTCCTACAATTATCATTTCAGCCAAAATAACTCCTGAAGATCGTATTGCAGGCTTACGTCTTGGTGCCATAGATTATGTCATAAAACCGTTTCTTTTCGAAGAGTTACTTTTGAAAGTCAATCGATTGATTCAAAGAGAAACAGTGACTAACATTTTTACTTTCAGAAATGATGTCTGGGTAGATTTGAGACAATATTTGGCAAGCAATAATAATGCAGAGACAAAACTGACTCAAAAAGAGGTGGCCATTTTAAAATACTTTCTGAATCATAAAGATGTGGTTATTTCAAGAGACGATATAATTGCTGCAGCTTGGAATTCCGAAACATCACCTACTTTAAGAACAGTGGATAATTTCATCACGAAACTCAGAAAGATATTCGAAATAGACCCAAAAGAACCTAAGATCTTTTTGTCAGTTAGAGGAGTTGGCTATATGTTTTCAAGTGAATCACTGTTAGAATAAGATTGGTTAAAATATATTTGTTCTCAAATCAAATCAATTCATAGTGAGATCAATTCTGGTTTATTCATTAATATCCATAAGCTTTGTAACTTATTTTGCCTGTACAAGTGGCGAAACAAAAGAGCCTACAAGACTCGATAAAACAAAAGCGTCATTCGAAGAAAACAAATCGAAGTCAACCGCTTCACTTTATATTGGAGAGATACAAAAAGAAGCAATCCAAAATTCAGGATCTAAAGCTGAAGGAGTAAAATTACTCGATCAGGGAATGGCTCTGGCTAAAGAGTATAACCTTATGCCGCAAGAAACTTCTTTGCTCTATAGCAAAATAAAAATGATGAGTGAGGATGCAGACCCTGAAGATATCTTTGGTCTTGCAACGCGGTTAAAAGCATTGGGTAAGGTTTCAGCATCTGATGTATTGTATCATGGATATATCAATAATACAGAAGGGCAATCAAAAGATGAGGCAACGGCTCAACTGAGCGCTCCAATTGCCAATATAGATACGTTTATCAATTCAATAAGGACTTCCATGTTTGACAACCCAACAAAATTTGGGTTGAATGAAATTAATGCAAGAAAATATGTTGATGCTTGCGAAGCCTATGGTATGGTATATACTGAGAGCACTCAAGCTCCTGTCTATTTATTTAATGGAGCAGAAGTAGCAAAGACACTGAGAAGCTTCAATAAAAGCTTTGGACTATTTGACTGGATAATTGACAAATACCCAAATCACCCTAAAGCAGCAACAAGTCTGTTTCTCAAAGGGTTTATCATGGAAAATGAAGTAAAGAATGTTGATCAAGCAAGGGAACTTTACAATGAATTTATTACAAAGCATCCCAACCATGAATTGAGAGATGATGTTCAATTCCTGATAGACAACCTTGGTAAAAGCGATGAAGAAATTCTAAAGATGATAGAGCAAAAACGAGATGAAAAATCATCTGGAAAATAAAAAAAGGCTGTCATGATGAAATGACAGCCTTTTTTTTATTTGTGTATTTTCTATAGTTTAATAAACTTTTGAATACTTACACCATTTGAAGTCGACGCCTTCAATATGTAAGTACCTGGACTCAAATTTGAAACATCTATGCTTCTCGACGAAGTCACAAGAATTCTTTCTCCCGTCCAAGAGTAAATCTGCACATGATCCACATTATTCTCTTCGATAAGTGTTGTCCAAACCAACATATTTCTTACTGGGTTTGGCATGATTGCAATAACACTATTATCAATTATCGGCTCTATATTACTTAGCGGCTTGATATCTGCACTATACCTCGGTAAAAGTTGGTATCCTTCGAGGTAAGGACTATTTTGATCAAATTGTCCTCCTATACCTGTAACATCAAATAATCCATCAGGAGCAGACATAGTGAAGAGGTCAACATCATTATCAATTCTTAGAGTTATTGTCTCAGTGCCATTCGAAACTTCAACATTGAATCCGCTTGTACCAGAACCCCACTGATCTACATCCACAATTGATGCTCCAGTGAAAGTGACTAAAGATGATTCAGTCTCTTCACCCAAAGCGGAAACTTCATTAGGAGCGACTGTGTCCATTCCTGAAGCATCTAAAGAAATTGACACTGGATTAATTTGAGCAAGTCCATTGAACTGCCCTAAACCTCCTTGTATTGTAATCAAGTCTCCTTCTACAACTTCATAACCAAGGTTATCACTACCCGCATAGACTCCAATCCCTTCGTTGTTTTCATTAATTAATGTGAATTGTAGTCCTTCAGGATTTATATTAACGCCATGTACAATTCCTTGGATTTCTGCATTTGATCCAGCATTAATGAGGACACCCTCAGCATCGACCATTGATGCATCTTCAATAGACATTGGCATAAAAGTAACTTCGTTACAAACTACTGTGTTGGCAAATCCGGGTGTTCCCAAATATTCATTATCGCCTGCGAATACTCCTAATTGATTATCTGCTGCTCTCCAATTGGATCCAACGTTGTTATCAGAATCCACATCACAGAGTTCAATACTTGATCCGCCACCATCAGTTCCATTTGCACTTGATGGCCAATCCCCTGAATCAGAGTAATCTACGACATCAATGATATTTCCGCCATCATCTGCTAATTCGATTAATTCTCCGCCATTAGTTAAAGCGCCAATAAAGAGATCCGCTGAAGTAGAAAGGACACTTTGCATGGCATTAATATTTACTGCAACTACAAAATAGTCTCCAGGCATTAATGAGGTATTAGAAAAAGTATATTCAACTCCTGATGAAAAGTACCATCCGTCGAGATCCATTTCGTTTTCAGAAGCATTGTATATCTCGATGTATTCGAGGCTATCTACTCCACTCTCTGGTGGATTGTAACTTATTTCTGTAATGACAATTTGTGCATGAAGCACCATTGTGAATAAGAATAAAAGTAGTGTAAAGATGTGTTTCATATTTTTCATTTGGTTAAAAGTAATTGCTAGAAGATAGCTTTCGGGGTTGTAGATTCAAGATACAGCAATTCGAGCCAATCTAAGTAATCAGTTGATGAATTTAATGGTCAATCTTTTAAGAAATAGTGAATAAAAAAAGGAGACTATTTATTAACAGCCTCCTTCTTTTTTATTGAATCACAAATTCTAAAACTGGTATCTCATCGTGAAATTCCAAGTCTGAATTTGTCCGAATGTTACTTGATTAGCTTTATTGATGCCTTCCCAATTATTTGCATCAATTTCATCAGCTTCAATTGAAGTTCTAGATTTTGAAATGTAGAGCTTACCAAAGAGGTTATAAATATTTGCTCCGAATCTCAATACATCACCATTATTTAATGGAAGAGTATATCCTAAATTCAAATCAACCAAGCTGTAACTAGGTAATTCAATTCCTCCGTTATTAGCAAAAAGCTTTGAATAGTAGAAGTATTGTACTTCAGTTGAGAAATTATTGAATAGATTATATCTAGCCGAAGCTCCGAAAGATGTTTGAGGTGCTCCCCCCACTTTCACATCTTCCCCTTCTATTGTATAGCTTCTGATCTCTGCTCTTGGAGTACCATCAAATAATGTTACTTCTCTACCTCCTACAACAACCCAATCTCCAATTGACGCAAAACCTGATAGCTTTAGGTCTTCATTTACTTGATATCCAAGGTCTAATTCTACTCCAACATGTCGTTGTTCTTGAATACTATTTTCGAAAGGATCGTCTATAGCTAAGTAATTACTTCCGTCCAAAAGCTGAACTGTATCACCTACTGTACCATCATAGAAACTTTGGAAAACTCTGTCTGACCAAAGCGTGTAGTAACCATTGATATTTAAGTATAGATCATCTGAAACAAACTTGTAACCAGCTTCTAGTCCTGTAATCTTTTCATTCTTAGTTTCATCAGCTGGTGTATTTGAAAATCCAACAAACGATACATCAAAGAATGGTTGTCTTGAGTATTGACCAACATTCGCAAAGAGTACATGATTATTACCCATTGTATAACTCAACCCAACTTTAGCATTATAACCATTATTCACAACGACAGGCGAATTCTCATTTTCTAGAGTCTCATAGAAGTACTCGTGTCTCTCATAATCTTGTGTCGATAGTGCACCTTGTACATATGCACTAAAGTTATTCTTAGCATACTCCAATTGACCGAATACTCCACCATATCTAATAGTCTCAGCATTATTATATGCAATCCTATCTTCTCTTGGAGCAAAGTTTGACAAAGCAGCCCATGGGTTAGCCTCATACTCAGTGTTAGCTATGTAGCTAGTCCTTGAATTACTTACTTCAATCCCATCAGATGAAATCAAGTCAACTACTTGTCTGAAGTGGTCTCCATAATAACGTCTTAAGTCTGCACCAGCACTAAATGATAGATTCTCACTCAATGTTCTATTGTAAGTCGCTACGGCACCAAACCAGTTATGATTGTTTACTGATGCTCTTCTAATGTATCCTGTGCTATCAGCTCTCGTTTGGTCGAAGTTTATCAGTCCAGACTCTGTTCTGACTTTAGATCCACCTAAGCCTCCAGTTCCTCCACCTCTACCAAATGAACCATAAAGAACCATAGCTAGATTAGATCTCTCGTTAATTTTCCAGTCCCAGTTTAGATTCATTACCGGCTTATGATAGTAGTTTCTTCTTTCTGTGAAGTACTCGCCATTGTAAATTCCCCAGTTGTTATTATATCTTGGGTCAATGTCTCCATTTTCATCTTCATGGCTAAAAATACTTGTTTGGAATTTTTGATCATGCCATTGAGGAGCTCCAGTTACTAAGAAATTAAAGGTGTGGTTAGCACTTGGCTTATATCCAGCTGAAAGGAAGTAAGTCTGTCCTTGTCCTCTTGTTCCATAGGCCCAACCGTTTCCAGACCAAGCAGAACCTAACACTGTTAATGCAAAACCATTCTTACTCAATCCAGTTGAGTAAGAGGCACCTGCTTTTCTGTAAGCATCGTTTCCTATTGTTGAGAATACTGATCCTCCTCTCTCATTTTCTGTAGATTTCATGATGAAGTTCCATGTACCACCTACTGAAGAGATTGCAAGCTTAGATGCACCTAGGCCTCTTTGAATTTGAACTGCACTTGCAACATCTGTTAATCCAGACCAATTTGACCAATACATTTTACCATCTTCCATACCGTTAATTGGTTGTCCATTGAGTAAGAATGCTGTGTTTGATTGATCAAATCCTCTTGTCCAAACTTCAGAATCTCCATAACCACCTGCTTGGTTAGCTACGAAAATTGAAGGTGTTGCTTTCGCTACCTCTCCTAATTCAACATTACCAGTTGTCTTGGCTTGAATTTCTCTTGCGGTAATCGTCGAAACCGCAACTGGGGTTCTTCTATCTCTTACAATATCCATGACTCCAGTTACAACAACTTCACTCAAGATATTTGAGCTTGAAGCTAATGCAAGACTACCAAGGTCCATCGTACTTCCACTCGAATTCAATTCATACATCAGGTCATCATAACCAAGGTATGAAACAATCAGAGTCTGAGCTCCTTCTGGAATATTGGAAAGTGTAAATCCTCCATCTACATCAGTTATGGTCCCAATGTTAGATCCTTTGACAACTACAGAAGCACCGATAAGTGGCTGATTGTCAGTATCCATGATTTTACCCGAAACCGTGGATTGAGAAAGTAACATACCATACATAAAGAGGCATATTACAATTGAGGTTAGTTTTTTCATTCTTTAGGTTTTAGTTATTAATGACACAAAGTTAATGACTAATGTATTCACATTTATACTAACATGTTAACATATTGTTAAAAACTTTATTTGAAGATTTCTGCCATCATACACCTCACACTACCGCCACCTAAAGTCTCAATAGTCTGTATATCAGGAGTAATGATTTCGGCTTTAACATTAAGTGATTCTAATTGATCATCTTCGAGAGAATTATAGGCTGATTTTGACATAACTAAGAGTGGTTTGCCATCTTCCGATAACACTTGAAGCATATTACCAGCAAACTGCTCCATTTGTTGATATGTTATAGGTATTATCTCTTTGCCCGTCTGAATGAGAGATTCCGTTACTTTCTGACGATCTGTTAAATCTTTTATTGACTCAAGACAAATCACTGCATAATCAGAGCCTAGAGCCATCATTACATTAGTGTGATATATTTCTTGATTATTTCGATCTTTTGCAAGAAAACTCATGGGTTGATATCCAAAATCTCGACACCATTGTAAAAACAGTTTTTCAATCGTTCTTACGCTTGTGCAAGCATAAGCTATTTTAGCATCCCGATCTAAGATTAAAGATCCGGTGCCTTCCAATATCTGCAATTCTTCTTCATGAATCGTATAGTCAATGATTGAACTATACTTATTCATTTCAATTAATTTATCAATTATGTCTTTCCGTCTCTCTATCCTTCTCGATTGAGCATACATTGGGTAGATAACAATTCTCCCAGAATGAGTGGAAAACCAATTGTTTGGGAATACAGCATCAGGCTTAGGAGGATTAGGACTGTCATCAATCACCAAAACATTGACTCCATTGCTTCTTAATAAAGCAACCATTTGATCAAATTCAGACTGAGCCAAATTCCTGACTTCGTCAGCACCTAATTGAGTAGTTGACTGAAATGCATTGTTTTCTGCTGTCTCTGCATTGAATGCAAAATTCGCAGGGCGAATCATTAAAATAGTATTTGTAAAACTCTTCATCTTATGTATTAAGTGTCGCTTCTTCTTTCATTGTTTTCGCAAGTTCTTCCCCAAGATAATTATCAATGAGATGGTGTGCCAAATAAATAACTGGGGTAAGAATAATGGCGACGGCAAATTTATAAATGTAGTTCATCATACCTATCGCAAGTACCCGGATTAATTCCCAATCAGAACCAATATAGAACGCAATGACCAAAACCAGAAAGCTATCAATACATTGAGATACTAATGTCGACCCAGTAGCTCTTAACCACACTTTTGATTCTCCTGTTCTCTTCTTTATAGATTGGAACACCATAACATCCAAAATCTGTCCTACCAGAAATGCAACCATACTTCCAATAATAATCCATAGCCCCTGACCAAATACGGCATTAAAGGCATCAGACATACTAGCGATATCTTTGGTAACACCACTCACAGACTCCCACCAAGAATTTGGAGCAAGTTGCATAGCACCATAGATCATAATGAAGCTATAGGAGACCAAGCCAATTGCAAGGTAGCTCAATAGCTTAACCCCTCTAACTCCATAATATTCATTGATTATATCAGTCATGACAAAAACAACTGGCCAGAGTAGTACTCCTGCTGTCAGATTGAATCCCAGTCCCTCAACTCCAAATACAGTCCAATTTCTAGGCATGAATCCAAGTGTAGTTTCTAGTGAAAAAATCTTAACTCCTATAAATTCAGCTAAGAGTGTATTTGCAATAAAGAAACCTCCTAGTATAATAAACAATCGTGTAGCTTTGCTCATTGACATAGTCACGAAGATATATTAGCAATGCCAAGAATTCCAATTAATATTCAAGAAGGGAAAATCCAAGAAGAAAGCAAAGCATCTGAAATCATTGTTGGGATCGATCTGGGTACAACCAACAGTCTAATTGCATTTGTGAAAGATGGACAACCGAACATCCTAAAAGAGCACGGCAAGTCAGGTTTGGTGCCTTCTATTATCCACTTCAATGACAATGGTGAGGTAGTTGTTGGCAATGAAGCAAAAGAGAAGTTATCAACCTATCCAGAAAGGACAATTTATTCTGCAAAAAGGCTAATGGGGAAGTCGATACATGATTTGGAAAATTATGTTGATGGTCTTGGGTATACTATTATTGGGGATGAGAAAGATGAGAAATTACTAAAAGTAAAAGTTGATGATAAGTTTTATAATCCGATAACACTCTCATCCAAAATTCTTTCTGCATTGAAAATAAAAGCAGAAGCATTACTAGATCAAAAGGTTACCAAGGCAGTAATAACAGTTCCAGCTTACTTTAATGATACTCAAAGACAAGCTACAAGGCAAGCTGGAAAATTAGCAGGTCTTGATATCCTGAGAATAATCAATGAACCAACAGCAGCGAGTCTTGCTTACGGCAATGGAATCGATCTTGATGTTGTTGAAAATATTGCTGTTTATGATTTAGGTGGAGGAACATTTGACATATCAATCCTACATATTGAGCGAGGTATTTTTGAAGTCTTGTCTACCCATGGTGATACTTTTCTTGGTGGAGATGATATTGATATCGCTATTGCTAATTATTGGATAGAAACCTATTCGATTGATACCCTAGCATTTTCAGACCTCAAATATTTAGCAGAAGCTGCAAAAATTCATTTGTCTACAAATTCAATATTCAAATCTCAAGTGAATGATATCGAGATCACTTTGGATTTGAAACAATTTGAAACCCTCTGCAATCCAATAGTTCAGAAGACATTGCAGTCATGTCAACAAGCTCTCAATGATTCCAAATTAGACAAGTCTGCAATCAATAAGATTATCATGGTAGGAGGGTCAACTCGAATACCTTTGATCAAGAATGCGGTAGCTAATTTTTTTGAAAATGACGTCTATGATGCCATAAATCCAGATGAAGTAGTGGCCCTTGGTGCAGCTATTCAAGCTGATATATTAGCAGGAAATAGAAAAGACATCTTACTCTTAGATGTCACACCTTTATCCTTGGGTATAGAAACTGTAGGAGGGTTAATGGATACGATTATACCACGTAATTCCAAAGTTCCCATTGGAGCTGGTAGAAACTATACAACCTCCATTGATGGACAAACTAACCTTAAGGTAAGTATCTATCAAGGTGAACGTGACCTTGTAAAAGACAATAGAAAACTAGGTGAACTCCTATTAAAGAATATTCCACCCATGCCTGCTGGTATTCCTAAAATTGAGATCAAGTTTATGCTTGATCCTGATGGAATCATGACAGTAAGTGCAGAAGAACTCCGGACTCAGACAAAAACAAGTATTACTTTACAATCGCAATATGGTGTTTCTGAAGAAGAGATGGCAATAATGCTCTTAGATTCCATCAATAATGCAGAAGCTGATATGCAGAGTCGAAGTCTACAAGAAGCAAAGACAGAGGCTGTTATGATTATTCAGTCGAGTCACAAGTTTATAAAGCAAAACCAATCTTGGCTTTCAGAATTGGAAATCAATACTCTAAAAGACTATCTAAAGCTAATTGAAAACTTCTTGAAAGAAGAAGACAAAGATGCAATTCTTCAAGGTCTAGAAAATCTCAATACATTCTCCAGACCTCTCGCGGAAAAGGCACTGGACAAGGCTGTTGAACAAAATCTTTCTGGTAAATCAATTCTTTAAGAGCGTCCTCCAGCTAACGTATCCATAAATTGACACAATAAAATAGATAATCATTAGCCCTGCATAAAGTTTGAGGTCTCTGCTATAATAGAGTCCTATGGTAATACAATTTAAGATTATCCAAAAAATCCAAGCAAGCAGATATTTATGAGCCTCCAGATAGGTAGCAATGAGGCCAAAAACACTAGTAATAGCGTCAAGAATGGGCATGGCGGCATCTGTGAATTTTCTTGTGAGAATACCAACCGCTATCGCCAAAGGTGATCCAATGAGGAGTGCAAATAGGACTTGCCGGGATTGAATCGGAATAATTCGGTCGTTTGTTTCAGCCTTGTCCCATACATACCACCCGTATGCACCTAGAACCGTATAACAGAGGTAAAGAACTGATTCAGAATATAATTTACTTTGATAAAATAGGTATACACTTAATGCCGATGAAAGTATTCCAAAAATCCAACACCATATATTTCTTTGAATGAGTAAATACAGGAAGACTAGAGATAAAACAACCGATAGAGCTTCTATTTGTATCATTTAAAAGTTGATCGTTTAACACTTGGATAGAGAATATCTCCTCTCCCGAGGTAATCCATGAGCATTTCCCAGAGGTCTTCAAAAGGAATGATCTCTAACTCCATAGCTTGTCCTGATTCTTCAGCGGTCACAGATGAGAGTTTCTTTAATAGCTTTTTTGCCTTAATAGAAATCACTTTTGGATTGTAAGCACATTTAGGAATAAGAAAAAGCAGCTTCAAGAAGCAGTTAGCTCTATAATTTTTTCCCTTAGTCAAGTAGCGTTTTGTGTAGCGACTTACGGCTGATTCTTTATCCAGGATTGTATCTGTGTGTCGATACATGATATGTAATAGTAGATGTGAAATGATCTGGCTAATATTCAATGCTCCTTTATCAATGTAAAATTCAGTATTGACATTGAGCATCCGCTTCAGTTTGAGGTTCGAAGGTCGGTGTCTAGTTTTAATATCTTTTAGTAGAATGAGTATGAAGATGTAAATCTTTGTGATTCTGTAGTTATTTTGAAGGAACTGGGAAATCGTTCTAAATCTTTGGTTACTAATCATATTCATGAATGTATTCACAGCCAAATTGTAATCCTTCATCCCTATGTGAGACCAGATTCTAAGAATTCCTCGGCGAAACCATTCTACTTTACCTTTTTGTACGGGATTATCTTCTACAATTCTTAGGACTACAGGAAACATCCTTTGCTGAATTAAGCATTCAAGATATCTGGACAATATAAACTTGGCAATTAAATGTGATGAATAATTATTTACGTCAATATATTCTAAGGCTTTACGCCCCCTTTTGACACCCAAGCTATAATCAGGTATTAGTTGAGCATGTACAAGCCCTAATAAATGTATAAAGCCGTCAATATAAATACTATCATATTTACCTAAGTATTGTTTGACTGAGGCATAATTTCTTTCGGCCTCTGTCGTAACTTCCTCTCTCAATTCTGCCTTAGCTGCAAAATGGCGAAAGATGGACCCGTACTTATATTGAACTTCAAATTCAACTTTTTGTCTGTCGAGATTCAGGATTGCGCGGTCATATATTTTCTTAGAATAAGCATAATTGGTTCTTCTTGATCCATCATATATAAATCTATCATATAACATTGAAAAAGCATTAGCATTGATAGAAACATCTTCATATGCATCAATTAGCTCTATCTGATGCGATAAAGATATTTGCGGGTTAGTAAGACTCTTGAAAATAAATTGCTCTAAGAAGTCATAATAGTAGTCGTGGAGTTGTGTGGATTTATGAACCCCAGAGCTTTTTCCAACTAAGGAAAAAAACAAAAATCTTGTTTTATCATAAAAAGAATTTAATTCTTTTTTCTTGAAAGTATATGGTAATTCAGGCGATTTACCATGGATAAAAGATTCAATAATTTCCATTTCCGTTTTGCTCCAAAACCCATTAGCATGTAATATTTGAAATGCAGGTGTTCCATTAAGTATGCCCAAATAAACACTTAATTTTTCAACAATGAACCTCTTCTTCACCTGCTAAAGATTTGGAATAATTATTGAATTATCTAATCTATTTACTAAAATATTTATTCTATGTCAGACATTATTGAACAACTATTAATCCTACTTGGTATTGTAGACGATTCTGAAGAGGGATTATAAAAAAAGCCGCCCCGCAGGGCGACCACTCACTAACAAAGTTGTTCAACAATGATTGGCTACTTAGCCTCTCGAATTACCGCAGAAAAATAACCAACCTAAAAATAACAAGTGTACTTTCATAAAATGGTACCAGTAGGACAAATGTTTTATATATAATATTTTACTAAACACCTACAGTTCAATGAGTTAATAATCTCTATATCAACAGATTAGACTTCATTGATTTAGCTACCGATACAAACAATTTCAAGCATATTCCTGTAGTTAAATTTATTTTTCTAATTGTGTGGAATACCATTATTATGGTAGATAAACAAAAAAAAGCGACAAGTACACTTGCCGCTTTTCTATTTATTATAGCCTAAAAAAGTTATTACTCTTCTACAACTTCTTCTTCCTCTTGGTAGGCTTTTTCATTACGAGTAACAAACAAGTCTCTGTATTCTTTCAGACCAGTTCCTGCAGGTATATTCTTACCAGCAATCACATTCTCTTTCAAACCTAAGAGGATATCTTGTTTGGCCCCTATTGCTGCAGTACTGAGTACCTTGGTCGTTTCCTGGAATGAGGCAGCTGATATCCAACTAACCACTCCCAATGAAGACCTTGTAATACCTTGAAGCATAGGTTTTGACGTAGCAGGTACAGCATCCCGTGCTTTAACAACTTTTTGGTCATTTCTCTTCAAGTAACTGTTCTCTTCTCTTAATTGTCTCACAGTGACTTGCTGACCAATGCGAAGTTTTGTACTATCTCCAGCATCTTCAACTACCTTCTTATCAAAAATATGATCATTCTGTGCGAGGAACTCAAGTTTCTCAACAGCTTCACCTTCAAGGAAAATAGTATCTCCCGGATCTTCTATTTCCACTCTTCTCATCATTTGCTTGACAATAACTTCAATATGCTTATCATTGATCTTGATACCTTGAGATCTATAAACTTCCTGAACACCATTAACAAGATACTGTTGCACAGCAAAAGGTCCTGAGATATTTAAGATATCGAATGGCGAAGTTGCACCATCACTTAGCTTTGTTCCTGATCTTACAAAGTCACCATCTTGTACTAACATTAGTAGTCCTTTACCAATCATGTACTTACGTTTCTGACCAGTTTTCTCATCTTCGACAAACACTTCTCTATTACCTCTTTTCAGTTTTCCAAACGTTACAATACCATCAATCTCTGCAACTACTGCAGGGTTTGAAGGGTTTCTAGCTTCAAAAAGCTCAGTAACCCTCGGAAGACCACCTGTAATATCTTGGATCTTTCCAAGTTTTCTCGGAATCTTCGCAATCCTCATACCTGGCGTTACTTCTTCTCCATTCTCAATAGAGAGATATGCTCCTACAGGCATTGTATAGCTCTTGAGTATTTCACCACCAGGAGACATTACATTAATTTGAGGAACAAGCTTCTTATTTCTTGTTTCAATAATGATCTTCTCTGTAAATCCAGTCTGATCATCTCTCTCTGTTCTGTAAGTCTCTCCTTCTTCAACGCCATCAAACTCAATTATTCCACCAAATTCAGAAATAATGGCTGAATTAAAGGCATCCCATTCGCAAATTGCATCCCCTTTCTTGATATTCTGCTTATCCTTTACTCTAAGTATACTTGCATATGGAATAAAAGATGTCGTAAGTATTTTATTTGTTTTATCCTCAAGGATTCTGATTTCTCCTGATCTTGATAAAACTATCTTTTCTTTAACACCATTGTTATCAAAATCAACAGTCTTAATATTGTCAAACTCTAGCTTACCATCATACTTTGAGATAATCTCTGATTCTGTCTTGGAAACTGATGCAATACCACCCACATGGAATGTACGTAGTGTTAACTGAGTACCTGGCTCACCAATACTCTGTGCAGCAATAATCCCAACTGCGTCTCCTTTTTCTGATATTTTATTAGTGGCAAGGTTTTTACCATAGCACTTAGTGCATACCCCACTCTTTGCATCACAAGTTAATACTGAACGTATTACTACAGACTCAATACCTGATGCTTCAATTCTGCTTGCTGCTTTGGCATTGATGTATTCACCATTACCTATCAACAATTCATCAGTCTCAGGATGATTGACATCATGCAATGAAAATCTTCCTTCGATTCTGTCAGAAAGCGGCTCAATGATTTTATCATTTTCAATTAGAGCCTTAGTTTCTATTCCTCTCAATGTATTACAATCCTCTTCTCTTACAACAACATCTTGTGATACATCAACCAATCTTCTGGTGAGATATCCTGCATCTGCAGTCTTTAAGGCAGTATCTGCCAGACCTTTTCTTGCACCGTGTGTGGAGATAAAGTAGTCCTGTATAGAAAGTCCTTCAAGAAAGTTTGAAAGAATTGGGTTTTCAATTACTGCACCACCTGTATCACCGGATTTTCTTGGCTTGGCCATCAATCCTCTTAATCCACATAACTGCTTAATCTGTTGCTTAGAACCCCTAGCTCCAGAATCAAGCATCATATACACTGAGTTGAAACCATCTTTATGTGCGGCTAACTCAGTCATAAGATTTTCTGTGATCTTATTATCTGCATAAGTCCACTTATCAATTACCTGGTTGTATCTCTCATTATTGGTAATTAGACCCATGTTATAGTTATCCCAAACTTCATCCACTTCTGTCTGTGCAGATAATAGTGTAGACTCTTTAACTGATGGGTTAATTAAATCTCCAAGGTTAAATGATAATCCTCCTTTAAATGACCAATAGAATCCCATTTCTTTGATTTCATCAAGAAATGCAGCGGCCATTGTAAAGTTTGTCCTTTGGATAATATCATTAATTACCTTCTTCAGATTTCTCTTCGTAAGTACTTTATTGATATATGGTACACCATCAGGCTTAGCATTATTGAATAATACTCTTCCAACAGTTGTATCTGTTAACACATTCTCTACTACTCCATCTTCATTTTCTACTTCCACTTTTGCCTTAACAGGTGAATGTAGGTCTACCTTACCTTCATTATAAGCTATCTGAGCTTCTTCTGCCGAATAAAAGATCATACCTGATCCTTTAGATTTCTCTGAAGGTCTTTCCTTTGTTAAATAGTATAACCCAAGTACCATATCCTGTGAAGGAAGTGTGATTGGGGTACCATTCTGCGGATTAAGCATATTGTGCGATGCAAGCATAAGTACCTGCGCTTCAAGCACTGCTGCATGGCTTAACGGAACATGGACAGCCATTTGATCTCCATCAAAATCGGCATTGAACGCACCACAAACTAATGGGTGAAGTTGAATTGCTTTACCTTCTACTAGTTTAGGTTGGAAAGCTTGAATAGATAACCTGTGTAGAGTTGGAGCTCGATTCAGTAAGATTGGATGTCCTTTGAGAATGTTTTCGAGGATATCCCATATTACTGGATCTTTTCTGTCTACAAGTTTTTTTGCAGACTTTACAGTTTTGACAATACCTCTCTCAATAAGTTTTCTTATCACAAATGGCTTAAATAATTCAGAAGCCATTCCTTTTGGCAGACCACATTCATGTAGTTTAAGACTAGGTCCAACTACAATTACAGATCTTCCTGAATAATCAACCCTTTTTCCAAGAAGGTTTTGTCTAAATCGTCCTTGCTTTCCTTTCAAAACATCACTTAACGATTTGAGTGCTCTTCCCCCCTCTGCTTTAACAGCATTTGACTTTCTAGAATTATCAAATAGACTATCAACAGCCTCTTGAAGCATCCTCTTTTCGTTACGAAGAATAACTTCAGGTGCTTTAATTTCTATCAGTCTCTTTAGTCTGTTATTTCTTATAATAACTCTTCTATAAAGATCATTGAGATCTGAACTTGCAAATCTACCTCCATCAAGTGGAACCAAAGGACGAAGTTCTGGTGGGATAACTGGTAAGTAGTCAATAATTGTCCACTCCGGTCTATTCTCAATTCTAGTCTGTCCATCCCTGAAGGCCTCTACAACTCTCAATCTTTTCAGAGCTTCAGATTTTCTCTGTCTTGAAGTTTCTGTAGCAGCTTGATGTCTGAGATCAAATGAAAGTTGATCAAGATCTAAATTGGTTAATAGGTCTCGAATAGCATCCGCACCCATTTTCGCAATAAACTTGTTAGGATCAGAGTCATCAAGTAACTGGTTATCTGCAGGCAAAGTATCTAAGACTTCAAAATACTCTTCTTCAGTCAAGAGATCTTTCACTGCAATTTCACCTTCTTTTATACCTGGCTGGATTACTGCATACCTTTCGTAATAGACAATAGTCTCTAATTTTTTAGATGCAATACCAAGTAGGTAACCAATCTTGTTAGGTAAAGACTTAAAGAACCAGATATGAACAACTGGAACTACAAGCTTAATGTGTCCCATTCTCTCTCTTCTTACCTTCTTCTCAGTAACTTCTACCCCACATCTATCACAAACAATCCCCTTATATCTTATTCTTTTGTATTTACCACAATAGCACTCATAATCCTTAACTGGTCCAAATATTCTTTCACAGAATAGACCATCTCTTTCTGGCTTATAAGTTCTATAGTTAATAGTTTCAGGCTTCAACACTTCACCATACGACCTGTCTAGAATGAGATCTGGAGAACTCAAACCTATTGTGATAGCATCAAAACTCTTTTGTGTATTGAAATTCTTTTTGAACGACATATAACGTATTTCTGTAAGTTGTTGTAATTAGTCAAATTTAACATCTAAGGCTAGACCTCTTAATTCATGTACTAATACATTGAATGATTCAGGTATGCCTGGCTCTGGTAGTCTATCACCTTTAACGATAGCTTCATAAGCTTTCGCTCTACCGTGGATGTCATCTGATTTTATTGTCAATAATTCTCGGAGTATGTTAGAAGCACCAAATGCCTCTAATGCCCATACTTCCATTTCACCGAATCTCTGTCCCCCAAACTGAGCTTTACCACCTAATGGTTGCTGAGTAATGAGAGAGTATGGTCCTATTGATCTAGCGTGCATCTTATCATCAACCATGTGAGATAACTTAAGCATGTAGATAATACCAACTGTTGCCTCTTGGTGGAATCTATCTCCAGTTTCTCCATCATACAAATAGGTCTGTCCTAAAGATGGTAACTCAGCTTTCTGGATATAACTTTCGATTTCATCCATACTAGCACCATCAAAAATCGGAGTACTAAAACGTACACCGAGCTTCTTTCCAGCCCAACCAAGTACTGTTTCGAAGATCTGTCCTAGATTCATCCTAGAAGGTACACCTAGTGGATTCAAAACAATATCAACAGGTGTTCCATCTTCAAGGAATGGCATATCCTCCAATTTCACAATTGATGATACAATTCCCTTGTTACCATGACGTCCTGCAAGCTTATCTCCTACTTTTAGCTTTCTTTTCTTAGCCATGTAGACTTTAGCCAACTTTAATACACCTGAAGGTAACTCATCACCAATACTGATGTTGAATTTCTCCCTTTTGTATCTACCTATTTCTTCATTGACTTTGATAGTGTAGTTATGCAATAATCTGGCAACGAGTTTGTTTTTATCCTCATCCTTTGTCCAGCCAGTATAGTCAACTTGACTGTAATCAATGTTTTTTAGCACTTTTACAGCAAACTTAGTCCCCTTTGAAACTACTTCTTCCTTATAGATAGACTTCACTCCTTGAGACACATTACCTCCAACAAGCTTCATTAGTTTATCAACTAAAATTGTCTTAAGCTCATTAAGAGTCACTGCATGACTATCATCAAGCTTACCAAGAAGATCTTTCTCCTGTACTTTTTGGAATTTGTCTTTCTTAGCTCTTGCAAAAAGTTGCTTATTGATGATAACTCCTTTTGTAGAAGGAGGTGCTTTTAATGATGCATCTTTAACATCTCCGGCCTTATCGCCAAAGATTGCTCTTAAGAGTTTTTCTTCAGGTGTCGGGTCAGATTCTCCCTTAGGTGTAATTTTTCCGATGATTATATCACCTTCCTTAATCCAGGCACCAACTCTGATAATACCATTCTCATCAAGATCTTTTGTTGCCTCTTCGCTTACATTAGGTATATCATTGGTTAGCTCTTCTTCACCTAATTTAGTGTCTCTGACTTCAAGCTCGAATGATTCTATATGAAGTGAAGTAAAAACATCTTCTCTTACAACTCTTTCTGATAATACAATTGCATCCTCAAAGTTGTATCCTTTCCATGGCATGAAAGCTACTAGAAGATTTTGCCCAAGAGCAAGTTCTCCTTTTTCAGTAGCGTAACCCTCACAAAGCAATGATCCTTTCTTCACTCTATCGCCCTTTCTTACAATTGGCTTAAGATTGATACATGTACCTTGGTTAGTCCTTCTGAATTTTGTCAATTTATATTTGACAACATTGTCTTCAAATGAAACCAATTGATCTTCCTCAGATCTATCATATTTAATGACAATTTCATTGGCATCTACATATTCTACAATACCTTGTCCTTCTGCATTAATCAGCATTCTCGAATCCTGCGCAACCTTTGCTTCAATTCCTGTACCGACGATTGGAGCATTCGGAATGAGACATGGGACAGCTTGACGCTGCATGTTAGATCCCATCAGGGCTCTATTGGCATCATCATTTTCAAGGAATGGAATAAGTGATGCACTAACACCAACAATCTGGTTAGGTGCTACGTCCATGTACTCTACTTCTGAAGGATCCAGTACTGGGAAATCACCATGATCTCTTGACTTGATTCTATCATTAACAAACGCTCCCTTATTGTCAATCGGAGCATTCGCTTGAGCTATTTTCTTAAAATCTTCTCCTTCAGCACTGAGGTATACTGGTTCTTCCTTAATATTAACTTTCCCCTTCTTTACTTCTCTGTAAGGAGTTTCTAGGAATCCCATTTTATTCACTTTTGCGTGAACGCAAAGCGTTGAAATAAGTCCAATATTCGGACCTTCAGGAGTTTCAATCGTACAGAGTCTACCATAGTGAGAATAGTGTACGTCTCTTACCTCAAACCCTGCTCTCTCTCTACTTAATCCACCTGGTCCTAATGCCGATATTCTTCTCTTATGAGTTATTTCTGAAAGCGGATTAGTTTGGTCTAGAAACTGAGATAGTTGCGAAGTACCAAAGAAAGAGTTTATCACTGATGATAAAGTTCTCGCATTGATAAGGTCAACTGGTGTGAACACCTCATTGTCCCTTACATTCATTCTTTCTCTTATCGTTCTTGCCATTCTAGCAAGACCAACACCAAACTGTGAGTATAATTGCTCGCCAACTGTTCTTACTCTCCTATTGCTTAGGTGATCAATATCATCCAACTCTGCATTTTGATTAATTAGAGCTACGAGATACTTAACAATCTCAATGATATCTTCTTTTGTTAATACAAGCACATCAGTACTGATATCAGTACCTAACTTTCTATTAATCTTATATCGTCCAACCTCACCAAGGTTATATCTTTTATCGGAGAAGAAGAGTTTATCTATGATACCTCTTGCTGTTTCTTCATCTGGTGGATCTGTTCCTCTTAATTGACGATAAATTTGAGCTACTGCTTCTAATTCAGAGTTAGACGCATCTTTCTGAAGTGTATTATAAATGATTGAATAATCATCTTGATTCTCGTCTTCTTTCTGGAGAATGATAGTATCAACTTTCGCATCTTTAATCAAATCAATATTTGACTCATCAAGAATGGCGTTTCTTTCTAGCAACACCTCATTTCTCTCTATTGTGACAACCTCTCCAGTATCTTCATCCACAAAGTCCTCTGACCATTTTCTGAGTACCCTTGCTGCAAGTTTCCTACCTACTGCTTTCTTCAATGATTTAGCATCAGCCTTTATCTCTTCTGATAGTCCAAATATTTCAAGAATGTCTTTATCAGAGTCGAAGCCAATAGCTCTTAACAATGTTGTTACTGGAAACTTCTTCTTTCTATCAATGTAGGCATACATGACCATATTGATATCAGAAGCGAACTCCATCCAAGCTCCTTTAAATGGAATGATACGTGCACTATAAATTTTTGTGCCATTAGGGTGGAAAGTCTGACTGAAGAATACCCCAGGAGATCTATGCAACTGAGAGACAATTACTCTTTCAGCACCATTGACAACAAATGTTCCTTTAGGCGTCATATAAGGTATATTTCCAAGAAATACATCTTGAACAATTGTCTGGAAATCAACATGCTCCTCATCATTACATGATAGCCTCAGCTTAGCTTTAAGAGGGACTGCATAAGTCAAACCTCTTTGCATACATTCTTCTATCGTATATCTTGGAGGATCAATAAAGTAATCCAAAAACTCCAATACGAAGATGTTTCTAGCATCCGTAATTGGAAAGTTTTCTTGAAATACTCTAAAGAGTCCTTCATTACCTCTATTCTCAGGAGTTGTTTCCAGTTGAAAAAATTCCTGAAACGATTTTAATTGTATCTCTAAAAGATCCGGAGTATTTGATGGTAGGAGGATTCTACCAAAATTAATGCGTTCTAACGAGGGATTTTTTGTCATAATAATAATTAAACCAACCTAGTGTTAAATAATGTTGCTTACTTGAAACAAACATAGGCCTAACCCTCGATTAGAGGATTAAGCCACCGTTTATTCTTGTATTTAGCTTATTGCATCTGCCATTAGCGAGTTAGAATCAAAATACTATTTTAATTCTACCTCAGCGCCAGCTTCTTGCAATGCTGCTTGAATACTTTCAGCGTCTGCTTTTGGTACACCTTCTTTAATTGCACAAGGCGCGCCATCGACAAGATCTTTAGCATCTTTAAGTCCAACTCCAAGAAGGTTTTTCACTTCTTTTACTACAGCTAATTTTGCTGCGCCAGCCGAATTCAACATAATTGTAAATTCTGTCTTTTCTTCAGCTGCAGCTCCACCACCTGCTGCTCCTGGACCTGCTGCAACTGCAACTGCTGCTGCTGCTGGTTCGATGCCGTACTCATCCTTAAGGATGTCAGCTAATTCACTAACCTCTTTAACAGTAAGGTTTACTAGAGAATCAGCTAAAGATTTCAAATCTGCCATTTTAAAAATTTTAAATGCTTAACAATAATATTATTAATGCGTTTAAGCTTGGAAGCCTAATTTAGTTTGCTCTTGACTCAAGAGCTTTAAGTAAGCCAGAAATAGTATTCTGTCCTGACTTAAGAGACCCAACAACATTCTTGATAGGAGACTGTAATAAAACAATAACCTCTCCAAGTAAATCCTCTTTGGACTTCAGCTCAGCTAAAGCTCCCAAATTGTCATCACCTACAAAAACGTCTGTATCGATGTAAGCCGCCTTCAATACTGGCTTATCATGATCCTTTCTAAATTCCTTGATTAGTTTAGCAGGTGCGTTTGCAACATTACTAAACATCAAAGCAGTGGGTCCTTTTAACACATCGTATAAAAGAGAATATCCTTTTTCATCAGCATTCTCTTCTAATGCTTTCTTTACCAATGTATTTTTCACAACGTGCATTTCAATACCCTCTTCAAAACATTTTTGTCTAAGAGTATTGACTTGTGCTACGTTCAAACTTGAAGAATCCGTTATGTAAAAAAACGGCGACTCTGCAAATTTGGATTTTAAGTTTTCAATTACTTGCGCTTTATCTTGTCGTGTCATGATACTTTCTAATTAATGTGATAAAACTTTACTTAATGTCCTTTGGATCAATCTTAATACCAGGACTCATGGTACTTGCAACAGCAACAGATTTCATATAAATTCCTTTTGCTGATGAAGGCTTCATCTTATTAATTGTTCCTAGTAATTCTTGTGCATTCTGAGCTAATTTCTCAGCTGAAAAACTTACTCTTCCAACAGAAGAATGGATAATACCATATTTATCGACTCTAAAGGCAATCTTACCACCTTTAACATCTTGAACGGCTGCTGCTACATTTGGAGTTACAGTTCCAGTTTTAGGATTAGGCATCAAACCTCTTGGACCTAATATTCTACCAATCTTACCAACTTGTGCCATTACGTTAGGTGTAGCTATTACAACATCTACATCTGTCCAGCCTTGTTGTACCTTTTGTACAAACTCATCTAAACCTGCATAATCTGCTCCAGCATCAAGAGCTTCCTGCTCTTTATCTGGTGTACAGAATACTAATACTTTTTTTGTTTTACCCGTTCCGTTAGGCAGGGTAACAGTTCCTCTGATCGCTTGATCAGCTTTTCTCGGGTCTACTCCGAGTCTGATATGAAGATCCACTGATGCATCAAAGTTTGCACAGTTTACTTCTTTCACAAGACCCATTGCCTCTTGGAGTTCATACAGCTTATCTGCATCAACTTTTTCTAAAGCAGCCCTTCTTTTCTTTGAAATCTTTGCCATTATTAAAAATTTAAAAGGTTATAACGCTTTACAGCTCCCTTTATGAATAAATTATGCTTCCCAAGGTGGAGTTCCTGAAACATTGACACCCATACTACGAGCAGTTCCAGCGATCATTCGCATAGCTGATTCTATTTTGTATGCGTTAAGATCCTCCATTTTATTCTCTGCAATCTCTTTAATGCTATCCCAACTGATAGAACCTACCTTGTCTCTATTAGGTTCTGAAGACCCCTTTTTCAATTTTGCTTTCTCAATTATTTGCGCTGCTGCAGGTACTGTCTTGATGATAAATTCAAATGACTTATCCTTAAACACAGTAATTACAACAGGTAAAAGCTGTCCTCTTCTATCTTCAGTCTTTGCATTAAATCTCTTACAAAACTCCATGATATTCACACCTTTTGCACCTAAAGCAGGTCCAACCGGTGGAGCAGGATTTGCAGATCCTCCTCTTACTTGCAGTTTTATAAAACCATCGACTTCTTTTGCCATGATATTCTAATTAATAAAAATTTACTTATGTTTTTTCTACTTGCATAAAGTTGAGTTCGACTTCGGTACCTCTACCAAATATCTTTACTATCACTTTAAGCTTTTTCTTTTCTTCGTTTACTTCTTTGACATCACCCACAAAATCATTGAATGGCCCATCCACCACTTTTACCGTTTCGCCAACAATATATGGCTCAATCATAGATTCTGATACTTCCTGGCTTTCATCCACCTTTCCAAGCATTCTATTCGCTTCAGACTGCCTCATTGGAATCGGTTGATTCTTACCAAGAAAATGGATAACGTTTGGCATTCCTGTTATTGACTGAATCATTTCTCCAGTAAATTTTCCAGGAAGGGCCTCAATAAGAATATATCCTGGCAGGATATTTCTTTCCATGATCACCTTCTTCCCCTTTCTGATTTTGTACACTTTTTCAGAAGGAACAAGCACTTGGGGTATAAAATCACCCCATTTATTCCTTTGTATCTCGAGCTCAATCCTTTCTTTGATTGACTTCTCTTTCCCACTAATTACTCGCAATGAGTACCATCTAGTTAATTCTGACATATTCTAATATTTAGAATCCTAGATTGTAAATCGTTGTAGTAAGCGTTTTGGAAATTAAATCCATCACAAAAATCAAAAGCGATATAATAATCGTCGCAACTATAACTATTCTAGCATTTCTTAGCAAATCACCCCATGAAGGCCATGTGACTTTATGCAAGAGTTCATTGTAGCTTTCTTTTATGTATAATACTATATCGTTCATATCAAAATCAAAATTGCAGGGGAGACAGGATTCGAACCCGCGGCCTATGGTTTTGGAGACCACCGCTCTACCAACTGAGCTACTCCCCTAAATAATATTCATTGAATAATTAACTTCTATATATGAGAAATTAAGCACTCACATTTGAGTGCTTAATTTTCAATATTATCTAAGTATGACTAAAACTTAACCTCCTCCTATAAAGGAAATCTTAATTAGTCAAGAATTTCAGTTACCTGACCTGCTCCTACTGTTCTTCCACCTTCTCTAATTGCAAAACGAAGTCCTTTCTCCATTGCAATCTTATTAATCAACTTCACTTCTAAAGTTACATTGTCACCAGGCATTACCATCTCTACTCCACCTGGAAGTACAACATCACCTGTAACATCTGTAGTTCTAAAGTAGAATTGAGGTCTATATCCATTAAAGAATGGCGTGTGTCTTCCACCCTCATCTTTGCTCAATACATATACCTCGCACTTGAAGTGTGAGTGAGGATTAACTGAACCAGGCTTAACAATCACCATTCCTCTCTTAATATCATTCTTATCGATACCTCTTAATAAGATACCAGCATTATCACCTGCTTCCCCTCTTTCTAATATTTTTCTAAACATCTCAACACCAGTAACTGTCGATGCTAAAGGCTTCTCACCTTCTTTCATCATTCCCACAATCTCTACTGGCTCACCTGTATTAACAACACCTCTTTCAATTCTACCAGTTGCAACTGTACCTCTACCTGTGATAGTGAATACATCTTCAATTGGCATTAGGAACGGCTTGTCAACATCTCTTTCTGGCTCTGGAATTTGCTCATCAACAGCAGCCATCAATTCCATGATTTTTGCTTTTGCGTCTGCATCACCTTCTAGTGCTTTTAGCGCAGATCCTTGAACAACAGCTGCATTATCACCATCAAACTCATATTGATCAAGAAGTTCTCTTACTTCCATTTCAACTAGCTCAAGCATCTCTTCGTCATCTACTAGATCAACTTTATTCATAAAAACAACAATCTTAGGAACACCAACCTGACGGCAAAGTAGGATATGCTCTCTTGTTTGAGGCATAGGTCCATCAGTTGCAGCAACAACTAAGATAGCTCCGTCCATTTGAGCAGCACCCGTCACCATGTTCTTTACATAATCGGCGTGACCAGGACAATCTACGTGTGCATAGTGCCTGTTAGCTGTTTCATACTCAACGTGAGCAGTATTAATTGTAATTCCTCTTTCTTTTTCTTCTGGAGCAGCATCAATTGAAGAATAATCTTTCTTTTCAGCGAGCCCAGAGTCTGCTAATACATTTGTAATAGCTGCTGTTAATGTTGTTTTACCGTGGTCAACGTGACCAATTGTTCCAATGTTAACGTGTGGTTTATTCCGGTTAAACGTTTCTTTAGCCATCAGATAATTGTTTTAAATAGTTAATATTCTGTTTTATAAGTATACAATATTATTCAAGCCAATGAAGGGATTTGAACCCCCGACCCCTTCCTTACCATGGAAGTGCTCTAC
>JAHDEL010000031.1:0-2134 GCA_020628855.1 Saprospiraceae bacterium
AATACCGACGGTGGGAATCGAACCCACACTCCCGAAAGAACTGGATTTTGAATCCAGCGCGTCTACCAATTCCGCCACGTCGGCTCGTGTGAAGAGGCACAAAGATAAACTATTCTTTATCAATTAGGAGATTGCACAACCTAAAACATATGCTTGATTCCCATACCTAATCCATAGACCCAAAGTCTTGTCTCTACTACTTGATTCTCTTTACTCAAAGGAGCATTGTATCTTATAATTTGAGGTCTCAATACTAGTGATGTGTGACGGCTTAATCCAAATTCAGCAAGGCCAGACAGGCCAATACTCAGACCTACTCTAGCCTTATAAATATTGTCTTCTTCTATTCTTCTAATAAGCATTGGGCTAATAAGATACTTGCCTTCTGTTTGCTGTAGTAAATTGAATGCCAAACGTGCTTCGAATCCTAATCTGACTCCAGCAACATCCTTTGAATAACCAAGCTGGATAGGTATATTATAATGTTGGTATACAACGTCGCCCCGAGAAAAGTAAGTACCGGTATTTACTCTATAGTTTTGAAGGGAATCATTGAGAATATCCATAGTAACTCCAGTCTTCTGATAGGAAAATTGATTCCTAATGCTGAAGTACTCTAATCCTGTACTGATGTGCCAATGCTTACCCAGCTTAGTTCCAATCTTGACTCCTGCTCCAACAGTGTACCAATTTTGTTCTGTGGTATTGTGGTTATTTGCATTAGATCCAGAAAATGTCATGTCATGAGCCCCAAGAAATACGCTCGGCTCCACAAAGTATTTTCTAATCTCTTCATGTGGGTGCGAGATGCTTGATATAAGATCAAGACTATCTAATTCTATCGTCGGTATTTCTAGAAACGTAATATTGCCTTTCAGCTTCTCAAGCATAGTTAGGCTAGCATCCTGCTTTCCTTTAACTAACTTTTCAGAAGGCATTGGAAGTTGAGCTTCCTTATTGTTCTCAATTGTTCTTTGAGTAGCTGTCTTTATTGCATTACTCTTTTCTTGAAATTGGTTTGTATTAATAATGGATTGGTAACTTGGATTAACTCTATCCTGATTAATTATAGTGGCTGTTTTCTTTGCTAATTGAGTCGATTTGGCTGATGTCGTTGGAAGTTTAATATTAAAATCTCTTTCAGCATTAGCTAACTCTTGTATGCTTTGATCTAATGGATTATCAGTTTCTAGACTTTCTGACTTATTGGGATTCTCAGAAATGGAGGAAATTATTTTGCTATCAAATGTTCCGTTTTTATTGGTAGCAGGAGTTTCTTCATATTGTACTGCTGTATGATTGGGTTCTTTATCAATATTCAAATAAGATAATGTTGCATACGTTGCTAAGAATAAAATGAGTAAGAGTGACATCCACAACCACCAAATCTGTCTGCGCTTTTTTGTTGGCAATTGCTCTTCTACAGCATCCCAAATGAAGGCAGGCGGGCTCACCTCAGCTTGATCACTCTGTGATCTTAATTCATGTTCATATTTGTTGAGTTCCTCCATAGGCTATTCTTTAATAAGTAGATGGCTGAAATGTCGCTTGACTAATGCCTGCATCATTTTTCTTGATTTTGCTAATTGTGATCTTGATGTACTTGGTGTAATTTTTAGAAGTTGGGCTATTTCATTATGCGATAATCCATCAAGGACATACATTGAGAATACCGCTCTGTATCCATCAGGAAGTTTATCCAAGAGTGTTAGCATATCTTGAAAACCAATCTCTGGTTGTTCATATTCAGTCTGAGTATCAGTTATGTCATACTGCTGGTCAATGACTTCATATTGGAGTTTTTGCCGCTCTTTAAGCACATCTATGCATGTTCTAATGATAATTGACCGTATCCAACCACTTAATTGATTCTTGCCTTTATATGCTGATAGCTTTTCATATACTTTGATGAATCCTCTTTGGAGAGCTTCATTTGCAAGATCAGAGTCACGATGATAACGCAAGCAGATGGCATACATCTGCTTGCTATATCTATCGTAAAGCATTTTTTGATAGACTCTATCGTGCTCGAGGCACCCTGATATCAATCTTGCTTCGTTCAATATTATTCTTGATAAGACATTTTGAATGATCCAGTGAGAGTCTTGGTCTCTTGCGTTACCTCCTCGGTACA
>JAHDEL010000031.1:2234-37875 GCA_020628855.1 Saprospiraceae bacterium
ACATTTTGAATGATCCAGTGAGAGTCTTGGTCTCTTGCGTTACCTCCTCGGTACAGTCAGCTGTAAAGACACCTCTTACTTCTAATATATTACCAATACCTTCCGAGATACTTGTGATTATAACTTGTCCTGTTTGACCTTCAGCTAGATAATAATTAGCCTCTGCCCCAAGATCATCATTATAGTAGATACTTATCCTTTCCATCTCATAATCCTTTTCTTCCAATTGAGGGTTTGAGAAAGCATTTCCTAAGTAAAAGTCTATATCAACCCCTACTGAAATTAAATCATCCCACAACCAACCATCAATTGATACAAATACATCATCTACAGGAGTTGAATATTTGTACATTCCAAGACTATCAATGATATTTAAGGGCGAACCCAAAAGATCATTTAATCTGATATGGTTTGCTTCATCTCCACAGACTACCACTTGTTCAAATGTATAATCTCCAGGCGCAGTGATGTTTTCAATAAAGGTCTGAGTCAGGTTGGTTGCATCTACAACTCTTAAGTCAAATGTTTGGACATCACACACTGGCAATGATAAATTAATCTCGCCATCCACAATCGGGAAACTCCAATTGTTATAGACGAATACTCTTCCATCTTCTACAGGGTTAAGATCACAGTCAACGGCTTTACCTTGAATCAAAAGAAAATCAACATCGTCAGGGTTTACGGTGATAGTTCCAAGGTCCGTATCATTATCAAAAGGTCCTACTTCCTGCTGGTAGATAATACCATTATCACAGTCATGATAGTGATAAATCGTCAAAGTCAATTCCACACCTTGCTCAACTCTTCCTGAGAATACTCCTTCCGAATCTGTCCATCCTCTACCTCCTTTATTCTCTGCGTTTAGTATCGTAACTCTGTAATATGGCAAAGCGAAGCCTTCTGAAACAATTTTACCAGAGACTACAACAGAAGGTGCTGACACGTCATAATTCCAGCAACTGAAGTGTGATACCTCTCCAGAATAGATTCCATTATCCAATTGTGCAAGGCCTTCTTTAATCCATATGCCTCTCTCGAAATCAAATGACCATAGATCTATTGTCTGCGGAGCATTCTCTAAGAGTACATCTGTTACTTCATAGTCGATGCTTACCGTCTTTCCCTCTTTAACTTGCAATTTGGTGCCATCAGGAGCTTGGAGTTCTACATTCACCATTCCGTAGCTCTCTAAAGTTAAGATTTCACCATCATCGGTTCGCGCTGTAAGGTCACCAGGCATAAATTCTTCAAGTCTGAAAGACGTCGGATCTATACCGAAGATTGCTATCTGCACTTCTCCACTGTAGTCTTCTTTTGTTCCATCCACCATAATCGACTCTGGAGTAAATCTTAGGCTTACTTTTCCTGAAGAGATTGTTGCATTCTCACTTGTGTTAAATGAGAGATCAAAATTCTTTTCTTGTAGAATTGTTCTTTGATATTGTGTCGATGATCCTGCAGATCTAAATGTCCGTGCATTCTCAAAATACCCTGATTTCTTGATGGTCACTACATTGTGCTGACTACCAACAGAGACATCACTAAATTTGTAAATCCCATCTTCGTCTGTATATGTGACGTCGCCTTTGAATTGGACCTCGGCGCCAGATATCGGCGAGTCATCACGATGTGTCACAACACCATAAATATCTGAGGTATACATAACCTCTTCTATATCACCATCAGGGTTTGGGATAAATCCTTCTTCATCTTTCTTACAAGAAGTAAAGCAAAGAAGAAGCGAAAAAAGTATAATCGATAGGCTTTTTAATGTTTGCATTTTAGGACCGTTTTTTAAAGTTAAGAAAATCTGTTCTTCGGAGTCTCCACACTGAAGACTGACGAACCTTAAAAACGTTGCCTGAAAAATGAAAAATTATTTTAAAGCTGCCCTTAGCCTTTTTAGATACTGTCTTTTTAGATAGTAAGATTTGAGCCTTTCGGCAAATGCAGAACTGAGTTCTGAAAGGTCAGACATCTGTAAAAGATCTTGGACCTGATCTTCAATTTGCATTTCAAATTCTGCTACTTCTGCTATGACAGTTTGCTTTTCTGTATCAGAATCTGCTATTTCTATGCGCTCATTCAAATCCATCATTTCAAATAAGAACTCCTGAGGGAGCGCTTGGTTATTACCCTTTACTTCGACATCATGCAACTCCAGAATATGTGCTAATCGCAGCTGTGGTTCGCTTATCACCTTGTATCCAGTATTAATTTCAGCGGTCATTCTGATCGCTAAGAGCTGCTCACTTTCGGAGGCTTGAGTGAAGAAATCAGGATGATATTCTCTACTTTTAAGAAGATATCTTCGCTTCAAATCTCCCTCATCAATATTCATGGTGGGAAGTAACTCAAATAAGGCAAAGTAATTCATCAGATATGCCGCATTATATCAATACCTATAGCATAAATCATAAAGATTATCACAAGAATAAATCCTATGAACGTTGCATATTCTAAGACCCTATCACTCGGTTTGCGACCAGTGATTACCTCTATCAGTAAGAACATCACATGCCCTCCATCTAATGCAGGAATAGGTAATAAATTAATAAACCCAAGTAGCAAAGAAAGCATACCTGTCATTTGCCAAAATCTTGACCAATCCCAAGTATCTCCAAACTGTTTTCCGATTGAAATGAAGCTACCTAATGACTCCTTAGCCTTAATCTTACCTGAAAACATCTTACCAAAGGCACTAATCTGCCCACCTAAAAACTCTAACCCTTGTTGAGTACCTAAACCTAAGGACTCGAGCAACCCAAATTTTTCAATAATAGGCTCTGGTTGGACTGGCATAATACCTAGCATGTTACCTTCCTCAACAACAAAAACTTTTGACAATGTATCCCCATCTCTGAGTATCTGCAATGTTGATTCATTACCAAAATTGTCTCTAAATGTCTCTTGAAATTGATGGAAGTATCTAGCGTCATTACCATTAAGTGTAAGCAATTGATCTCCCTTTCTGAGGTCAATTGATTCTGCTATGCTCTCTTCAGCGATGTATCCCAATTCGGATTTAAATCTAGCATCATAAATGCGTTTGCCTTGATTCTCGTACTTAGTTAACATATGAATGTGCTCTTCTGTAATCGGCAATGTTATTTGCTGACCTGCTCTTCGTACAGTTACAGAGGTTGCATCTCCTAAGACTGCTCCATTTACAATCACATTAGGAGAGAACTTTTCCACTTCTTCAGCCCCAACTTTGAGTATGTGATCTCCATCTTGCAGTCCAAGTTCTATACCCAAACTGTCTACTACGATTCCATCTGTTATGCTATCATTGGATACATACGATTTGCCATAAGAGAAGATGATGAGCCCAAAAATGAGGAAGCCAAGTATAAAGTTGACAATGATTCCTCCGAGCATGATGATCAACCGTTGCCATGCAGGCTTAGACCTAAATTCCCAAGGCTGTGGTTCTCCCTTGAGTTGTTCACTGTCAAAACTTTCATCAACCATTCCAGATATCTTGACATATCCACCTAGTGGGAGCCATCCTATACCCCACTCCACTTCTCCAATCTGCTTTTTGTAGAGAGAAAACCATGGGTTAAAGAAGAGATAAAACTTCTCTACTCGAGTCTTAAACCATCTTGCTGTCACAAAGTGTCCCATCTCGTGCAAGAGCACCATAATGGAAAGACTTAAAAGAAACTGAACAACCGTTATCCACACCATTCTAAACGTGTTTTACTTGGAAAAAAATCAAGAATGCAAATGTACTTTAAATGCTTATACTCCTTTATTTCAAAAAAAATTCTTTTCAACCCAAGATTTTTGCAACAAATGCAGTCATTGTACGTAATATATCTCAACACACACTACCTATGACACGGAGCATCTTCTACATACTTGGTTTTTTTTTCATTATAGCCACACTTTACAAGGCTGGACCAAAAGCAAATTTTGATCTTGTTGATAATATTCCGTTTCAAAGTGAGATGAGTGTTCAGGATGTCTACAATTCCATTGTCAATCGGGAAGAGACGACTTCCCAGTTGAAGTCTGATAATGAAGCTAGAGTGATCTGGGTAGATAGTCTTCAAAAAACTAAGAACGTTATCTTATATCTCCATGGCTTTGGAGCTAGCCAATATGAGGCAGAGCCTATGCACAAAAATTTGGCTAAGCAATTTGGATGTAACCTCCTCTTAAGTCGTTTTCCAAAATGTGGTATAGATTCGGAAGAAGCACTCCATAATATCTCTCCTGAACTTTTTGTAGAATATGGAAAAGAAGTTATAGATCAGGCATCAAAACTTGGAGACAATCTCTACATCATGTCAACGTCAACTGGGAGTACAATATCTGTCTACTTAGCTGGAGCAGACAAACGAGTGGATGGTTTAATAATGTTATCGCCCAATTTTGGAATTGATAATCCTTTCTTCGATTTTTTAGATGGTCCTTGGGGTCAACAATTACTAAACTTTCTCTACAAGGATGGCTATAGACATTCTAGTTCGGATAAAGAATACGCTAAATATTGGACAACAAGATATAAGGCTAATGCCTTAATCGCTCTTGATAATCTTGTCTCGCAAACAATGAAAAACTCAATATTTAAGTCAATTGATATTCCTTATTTTATAGGTTATACTGAGCACGATCAAGTTATAGATCAAGGAAGGATCTTTGATTTCGCCAATTATGCTTCAACAGCTAAGTCAGAAACTCAAATTATTAACTTCAAGGAAGCGAAGCAGCATGTTATTGGCTGTCATCTCACCAATGATCATTGGCAAAATGTACAAGACTCTATTTCTGGATTTATGACTAATGTTTTGGAGCTAGAGCAAGCTAGTCTTCAATAGCAGGAAGAAGTCTTGCTTGGAATCTCAATTCATTTACAATTTGCTCAGTATTTGAGATAACATCTACCACTTTAGTAATTGTACCTGGCTTGTCATTTGTACTATCATATTTGACAAAGATTTCACCACTTTCTCCTGGAGCAATCTTTTCTCTTGGCCAATCTAACTCAGTGCACTTGCATGCAGTGACCAGTTCGATTAACAAATCTGAGTCTCCTGAATTAACAAAAGAATACACCATACCTTTCTGCTCTCCTATGCGAATATCACCTAAGTCAAAGTGATCATCTCTGAATTTAAAATCTGGGTACTTTTCTTCTACATCTTGAAGAGGTGAAAAACTACCAAAGTCTGGAACAGATTGTCTGCCGCCATTATAGCTTGGTTGGACTTCACGCCTGATCTCAATAGTCGTTGGTCCAGAAATAATCTTAAACTCTGTTCTTCTATTTCTTCTATGTTCATCTTCTGAACATTTGACTCCATTTGTGCAACCATTAAGGATTTGTTCTTCGCCGTAACCTTTAGCTACAATTCTATCCTTACTAATACCTTTCTTGGTTAACCATTTTTTTGCTGACTCTGACCTTCGCTGCGAGAGATCTTGGTTATAAGAGTCTCTACCACGCGAATCGGTATGCGAACTCAGTTCGATTACCATCTCAGGGTAGGTGTTCATCAAGTTCTGAAGGAATCTCAAATCTTCCTCTGAAGCCTTCAGTATTTTATCATCATCCAAGTCATAATAAATGTTTTTCAACCTGATAGGTTCGTTTATTGTTACGACTTGTACTGCTGGATCTTTTGGCTTTTCGACAACTACCTCCTTCTTAGGTTCAGCTTTTAAAGTCAATGTTTTATTTACAGTATAATCATCTATAATGCCTGCTGTATTAAACTCAAGTGAGTCAGAATAATAACCATCCTTAGAAACAACAATTCGATATTCATTATCTCCATCTAATAAGAAAGAGAATTGATTAGAAGTCTCTTCTTTCTTTGCTTCACTTTGATCAGAATCAGTCAGATTTCTCAAATTGACCGTAGCTCCATTTAGAGGTCCATCCGCATTATTTATTGTTGCAATTAAGTCTATCACGACTTCTCTTACTTGGATAGTGAATACATCATCACAACAAGTTTCTGATGTGATTCTCTTTTTATTTTTTGAAGGTCTATTTGACACAAAATACCCTCTGTTACCTTCTTTAGAAAAACTGAGATAAGTATCATCTAGCGACGAGTTATAACCTAGCCCCATATTTGTTGGTGCACTCCAACCTTCGCCAGACCAAGTTGCTGAAAAGATATCAAAACCACCAATAGTTGGTAGACCATCTGAGCTGAAGTAAAGAATTCCTCCTTGATAAAAAGGAGTAATCTCATCACCAGCTGTATTAATTCCTTCACCAAGATTAACTGGAGTACTGTAGTTATCATCTCCTTTTATAGTGCTATAATACAGGTCAAAGCCGCCTTTGCCACCAGGCATATCCGACGAAAAGAAAAGCACTCGCTCCCCATAGAGTTCTCCAACAGCAGGATTCTTAACCATATAATCACCATTCACTGGTGATTCAAGATCGAGAGGTGGTTTCCATCCATCTTCACTTTTGTAACTCTTAAAGATTCTAGATGAAACAATATTCGTTTCTTCCATCTTAATCCTAGTAAAGTACATTTCTCTACCATCTTCAGAAAATGCTGGATTAGTTGTGTGGAATCCTTTTCTATTTATTGATTCTGGTAAGGCTGTTGGTTTAGAAAAACCATCACCTCCATTTGTAGATGTGTAAATCTTCATATGGTAATCATCTTCTACTTCAGACAGGTCGATAGCTTGTCTTCTATTGAATGATGAAAAATATACTGTTCCATCTTCATATTCAATTGGCCTAGATTCTGTAGACCCGTTATTAATTCCATCTGCTGGATTTATATCTACTTCGATGTTATCGCTTAATGCATTATATTGGTTAATACCTTCAGCAGCTAATATGACTTGTGCTTTTGTAGCCGGGTCTGGGTCATTCTCCAATATGATTTTATAACAATTGAGTGCAAGTTGATATTCTCCAGCTGCTTTGAGAGCATCACCATAGGCTTTTCTGTGTTGAATGAATTGATTTTCTTGTTTTTCTCTTTTGAAGAGTCGCTCGTACCAACTCACTGCTCTTTTGTAGTTTCTTGTCTTATAGTAGAGTTCGGCAATTTTAGGATTAAGACCAAAGTCTTTAGTCTCCTTATAGGCATTATCATACCACTCTAGTGCATTTACATAATCTCCCGCAGCTTCGCATTCTGCAGCAACTTCTAACATTTGTTCAACCGTACTTACTCTCACTGGCTGTGCCGAAAGTGCAAATGTGAATAATACAGTCGTTATTAGTAAATAATATCTCCAATTGTTATGCATAGATATTGGTTTAGTATGGTCGTAGATGTCTATTCTTAATTATTAAAGTCTTGGGCAAAGCATTATTGGCTCAGGTTCAGGTTTCTTATAGATCTTAAAAATCTTGGAAAATCCAAGTTCTATCGCTCCAGGACCAGAAGCCTGAGGCACGCCAAAATGCAAGTCAAAAGCCAACCCAACTCTGGTATCTCCAAAGTCAGCACCAAGTAGAGCTTGCAAAGATTTGATAGTCGTAAGGAGTCTAGCCCCAACACCAAAGTTTAGCCAAACATCTTTCTTCTCGTTAAATTGATAAGAGAAGTTAGTTTGGGCATTCAAGTATCGTGCATCTTTTCCTTCAATATTCACAACGAAGCCAGGCTTCCAAACAAAACGGTCGCTCAGGTTTGTATAATAAAAGAGAAACCCTGTAAAATCCTTTCTAAGCTCACTGACAGCACCAGTCAAATTAATTCTTGGGTTGAATGGTTGTCTCATTGCAATTCCCATCTTAAAATCTGCAGATCTACCTGCCGGAGTTGTCAACACAAAACCTAATGAATAGTCAACTGAACTATTATTTATTTTACCTTCCTGTGCTGTGCTAAATGTCTGGGTGACATCCCCAGTGTTACCCGTTATGAGGCCATTTCTGGTGATGTAATCTCCACTGCCATCAAGGGTGTTAGACACATTACCTACAGAAAATCCTATCGCTAAATCACTCATGCTTTTCTTATCCAAGACAAGGTGATAAGCAATCGAAGGATACATCTCTTGTCTGACGAAGTTGGATGTAATCCCTTGTCTTCCAAAATTGACTCCCACTGAGATCCAATCTTCTTTCTTTAGTGCTATTCCATTAATATTGATATCAACAGATCCATTCACCATTTGATACTCTTCGTTCGGACCAGCAACTCTCCAATCCTGATCTCTCAAAAGAGCGTTCAATCGAAATGTTCCATAAAATCCTCCAGTATTTGCTGGATTGAGCATGAGAGGATTCATGTTCATATGGGTATAGTGAATAAACTGTGCTTCTGTTCTTTGAGAACACAAGAATATACACAGAATAGCAGTTGTAATTTGTAGAAGTCTTAGACTCATATTTTACATTTGAGAGTTAATAGACGGTAAGATAAAACATATTCCATGAATTCGGGATTTAGGCATCTGTTTTCCTCTTTGATATTGTCGCTGTTTACACTTTTCATAACGTGCAAACCGCACATTTCTGTTTGTCAGATAGCATCTTCTGAGTTAAAGTTTTTTGAACCTGATTCCCAAATAAATACAACAAGAATATGGACAGCAAGTTCCATTACAGGAGTAATTACTCTAGGCTCTGGAATCGGGTTATACAATGCGTGGTATTCGCAGTATGACCAATCAGCTTTTCATTTCTTTAATGATTGGAATGAATGGCAAAATATGGATAAGTACGGCCATGCTTATACTACTTATTTCCAAAGTGAAACAGCTTATAAAGTAGCTCATTGGGCAGGCATTCCCAAAAAGAAAGCAATCTTCTTTGGAACAGCGTATGGACTACTCGCTCAGACAACTGTTGAGGTCTTTGATGGCTTCTCTACAAACTGGGGGTTCTCATTGCCGGATTTTGCTTTCAATTGTTTGGGCGCTGGCCTTTTTGCCTTCCAACAATCCGCTTGGGATGAACAACGTATACGACTGAAATTTACTTCTCGTCTTAATCGTCCTTATGAAGATGTCATATTCACAGATCCTGAAGGTAATGTTATTACTAACTTACAAGAAAGAGTGTATGACCTGTATGGTAAGACGGTGGCACAGCGGTTTATCAAAGATTATAACTCACAGACGATATGGCTCAGTGTGAATCCATCCAAATTCGGTGCAGATTATATACCCAATTGGTTAAGTATTGTTGTGGGTATTGGAGGTGAAAATATGTTTGGTGGTTTTCAAAATAGCTGGACCATTGACGGTCAAGTGCTATCATATCCTGAGACTAGATATGTACAGTTCTATATCGCCCCTGATCTTGATTGGTCTGAGTTGAATACATCAAGTCATTTTCTGAAGACTTTATTTGGGTTGTTTAACACCTACCGATTGCCTATGCCAGCTGTAGAATACAATGTTGTAGAAGGCTGGTCTGTTCATCTATTGATGTTACATTAGCAGTATGCAAAAAGTTATTTATGGTTACGCTCTCGTAGAAATAATTGGTGGAATTTTTCTTTATTTCGCTCCCCAAATGATGTTTTCTAACCCTTTACAAACCGATACAATCCTTTTGTGTAAGCTCTATGGAATATTAGCAACTTGTTTTGGTCTCATGCTCCTAGAAGTTGGCAAGAGAGCACAGGATCAAGGCCTTATTAAACATGTCTTTCTATTGACTTTAGCTTTTCAGTTGTTCGTTGGATTTACGTGTTACGGATTTCTCGAATCTGCAAGTATGCATATCGGAGGAATGCTAACTCACCTTACTTTATTTGGGATTGGTCTTGTCTGCTACTTTGCTTCCATTAAATAACATCAAAGCGAGGTAATCTCGACCTGCCTTCTACCATCATCTGAGACTTGGATAGTCAGTAGTACTGCATTAGCTATTTCAGATGACTTCAGGAGAATTTCAGGCCATTCGATGATGCAGAATGCGTCACTGCTCAGATATTCTTCAATTCCAGCATTAAAGAGTTCTTCATAGGACTCCAGCCTGTATAGATCCATATGCACTATCTTGATGTGAGGCGCTTCATAGATATTAACCAATGAAAACGTAGGGCTAGTGACACTATCTTCACTCCCCAATGCTTTCACAAGATGCTTGACAAATGTAGTTTTACCACTACCTAGGTCACCTTGGAGAAGGAGGCAACTGAACTCCATCTTTGATAATACACTGATGACTTTATCCCAGTCTTGGACTGCACTGATTTCCAATGATTGATGTATCAATTTAGACATGTAATCTTGAGATAAATGTAGGGTTTTCTATCAGGATTTAGGTAGAGCAAATATTAGGGTAAAGGTAAATATTTTCGTACTTTTGTACGACTTGAATTTTCCTGAAATAACACAGACAAATGAGTAACCAAAAGGGCAATTATAGTGCTAGTAATATTACAGCACTTGAGGGTTTAGAAGCAGTGAGAAAGCGACCTGGAATGTACATCGGAAGTACCGATAGTAAAGGTCTTCATCACTTAGTTTGGGAGGTAGTAGATAACTCAATTGATGAGCATCTTGCAGGACACTGCTCGCACATCGATGTAATTATTCATGAGGACAACTCAATTACTGTTAAGGATAATGGTAGAGGTATACCTACGGGCATGCACGAAAAGCTGAAAAAATCAGCTTTGGAAGTGGTAATGACTGTCTTACACGCTGGTGGTAAATTTGACAAGGACACATACAAGGTTTCAGGTGGATTACACGGTGTTGGAGTCTCTTGTGTTAATGCCTTGTCCATCATGCTAAAGGCAGAAGTCCATCGAGAAGGCAAAATCTTCACTCAAGAATATTCTCAAGGAAAACCTATTACAGAAGTTAAGGTGGTTGGTGAGTCAGGTAGTACTGGAACTGCTATCACTTTCAAGCCTGACATGGAAATCTTCGAGACTGATGACTACAAATATGAAATTTTAGCAAATAGGCTCAAAGAATTATCCTATCTCAACAGTGGTCTTCATCTTAGCCTTATTGATGAAAGAACGTTAGAGGAAGGCAAGCCAAAGGAAGAGAAATTTTACTCGGAAGGAGGCCTAAAAGAATTTGTCACTTACATTGATGAAGCAAGGACTAAGATTATTGAGCAACCAATCCATGTCACAGGAAAAGAAGAAAATGTCGAGGTTGAGGTGGCAATGCAATATAACAATGGATATTCTGAAAACTTATATTCATTCGTAAACAATATTTCTACAAGAGAAGGTGGTACCCATGTTAGCGGTTTTAGAAGAGCTGTGAATAGAGTATTTACCAAATATGGTGAAGAGAACAACATGTTTTCTAAGCTGAAATTTAAGGTCTCTGGTGAAGATTTTAGAGAGGGATTGACTGCTGTGGTCTCTGTCAAAGTTCCTGAGCCTCAATTCAAAGGACAAACTAAAGGAGAGTTAGGGAACAGTGAAGTGACAGGGATTGTGTCAAGAATTGTAGGTGATATCCTTAAAGCCTATCTTGAAGAAAACCCGAAAGAAGCAAAAAGAATTGTTGATAAGGTAATCATAGCAGCAACTGCAAGGCATGCAGCGCGTAAAGCCAGAGAAATGGTTCAGCGTAAGAATGTCCTCACAGGAAGCGGCCTACCTGGTAAGTTATCAGATTGTTCTTCTAAAGACCCAGCAGAATCAGAAATATTCTTAGTCGAGGGAGATAGTGCAGGTGGAACTGCAAAGCAAGGTAGAGATAGATTCTTTCAAGCCATACTACCTCTAAGAGGAAAGATCCTCAATGTAGAGAAAGCTATGGAACATAAGATTTATGAGAATGAAGAAATCAAAAACATGTTTACAGCGCTCGGAGTCTCTATTGAAGATGACGATGGAGAACGTAAATTGAATACCGAAAAGTTGCGATACCACAAGATTGTAATTATGTGTGATGCCGATGTTGATGGTAGTCATATCGTTACCTTAATTCTTACCTTTTTCTTCAGATATATGACAGAATTAGTTGAACAAGGCTATGTCTATATTGCAGCTCCACCACTCTATCAAGTGAAGAAAGGGAAGCAATCAGTATACTGCTGGAATGAAGATGAAAGAAAGGACGCAATTACTACTTACCTCAATGGTAAAGAAGAGGATAATAGTATCAAGGTACAGCGTTACAAAGGTCTTGGTGAGATGAATGCTGAGCAACTTTGGGAAACAACAATGAATCCAGAAGAACGAACATTAAGGCGAGTTACGATTCAAGATGCTCAAGAAGCAAATCAAGTATTCAGTATGCTAATGGGTGATGAAGTACCTCCACGAAGACAATTTATTGAAGAAAATGCTACATACGCCAATATTGACGCATAAACTCTATACAATAAATACGTAGAATAAAGGAAGGGCATGAGTTTACTCAAGCCCTTTTTCTTTGAAACCAAAAATATCTTTGTAGAATGAAACCAAGTCTTGTTTTCCTGGACGCCGAATCAGTAAACCCTGGTGATCTTAGTATGGATCAATTTAGAGAAATTACTGACTACACAGAATATCCTTCTACTGCGGCCAATGATATAATTCACCGAGCAAAAGAAGCATCAATACTCATCACCAACAAATGCATAATTGATAGAAATATAATACAGGCTTTGCCTAAGCTTCGCCTCATTCAAGTAGCTGCGACTGGCTATAATAATATTGATATTCAAGCTGCTTTTGATGCAAATATCATTGTAACAAATGTTACCAATTACAGCACTTCAGGTGTAGCTCAACATGTCTTCGCGATGCTACTGCAGTACTTTAATAACACAAGCCAATACACTACAGAAAGTAGAAAAGGGATTTGGGCCACAAAAAATTGGACATACTGGCATGATCCAATACATGAATTGGAAGGAAAGCGTCTTGGTATTATTGGTCTTGGAAATATTGGCAAGCGTGTCATGCAGATAGGCAGAGCATTTGGAATGGAGATCATGGCTCCATCCAGAGCTCCCGAAAAGAATACTCTTAAACATGTCAACTATTTAGAGTGGGGAAGTTTTCTACAGAACTCTGATATCATTAGTCTCAACTGTCCATTAAATGCATCTACACAGCATCTTATTGATTCTTCTGCACTTGCTCAAATGCACTCAAATGCCATTCTAATTAATACAAGTCGTGGAGGAGTGATTGATGAAAAGGCTCTGGAAAATGCACTGAGAAAGCGAACCATTCAAGCAGCGTTACTAGATGTGTTGGACGAGGAGCCTCCCCGAAAAGATCACCCTTTCTTTGGGTTAGATAATTGCTACATCACTCCGCACCAAGCTTGGGGATCACAACAATCTAGACAGCGTCTCATAGAAGGTATGTATCAAAACATCAAACACTTTATCCAAGGTGAACCTCTACAAAAGATTATACCTAGTCAATAAACCAAAAACCGATCAGAACATAGATAATTACAATCACAGAGCAAACTATTACTAGCTGTAGCAGCCTCTTTACAATCTGTGATTTTCTTTGGTCAACCAGCTGAGTAGTCTTTCTTTTGGAAGATTCGACACCGAATTTATCAGAATTAAAGGTATCAGATCTGTATTCCCCAGAGCTCAAACCTTCAAAGCGTCCTTGGAGTTCTTTCCTCTTTTGCCTCTGCATACTCCTATTCTCCTGATTCCGCTTAAATGATTCTAAAGCAATAATAAATGACATAATGCGAAATGTTAAGTGATCTAAAACATCAAATCTTGTCTTTAGAAGTTAGACTAATCTTAACTAAAATGTCCTTTTGTTCGACAAACCAAGCAGAAAAGTCGAGAAATAATAGACTGATAATAAGGAAATAATCTTAAGTAAATATGAGCAGAATAACTTGTGCTCAAATTAAATAGTAATGATAAATATTCTATTTCCGACTAGATTAATCAGTTGGTTCAAGAGCACATTTTAGTCCATTTATTCTTTTATCCTTTGTATGAAGAGGATTGAATAAAGGGTTTCTTTGTTTGTTGGGTAAGAGGGTAAATTACCCTCTTTTTTATCCTTCCAAAGTCTTGGAAATAGTAAAAAAGAAAGTACTTCCGTACCCAACTTCTGATTCTACCCACAGCTCTCCATTATGCAATTCCGCAATTTTTCTTGCATTCGCCAATCCAATCCCACTTCCATCAATTTCTTCTTTCAGGTGGAGTCTCTTAAACAAGTCAAAAATCTGGGTTTGTTTCTCCTGACTAATACCAATTCCATTATCTGAGATAGAAAAGCAATGATGGTGAGGCTGATCAATATAATCTACTATGATTTCAGGAGTTCGTTTTGGATGTGAATATTTTATTGCATTTGACATAATTGATTGAAACAACTTAACTAAATCACTCCTGTATGCATTTAGAGTTGGTAGTTTAACATTCTTCTTTGTTACAACATTATTCTCTCTAATTACACCTGCAAGATTAGTCAACACTTCATTGTAAACTTCGTCAGTGTTTACAACTCCAAGATCAGATGTTATACCAACCAAAAGATAATTGTGAAGCATTCCGATAGTATTTATCATACTTGATGAAGTCTTCTGAACAACATCAAATAACTGATTGGTTTTGGGGTTAAGTTCTCCGAGGTGTTTCTTTTGAATGAGTTCAGTGAAGCTCTTTATGGTATTTGCTGGTTCTTTCAAATCATGTGTCATCACGTAGGCAATTCTCTCAAGTTCTTCGTAGTGTCCTACTATCTTTTCTTTCTTTGAAGCAATATCATTATTTAGCTCCTTGATTCGATAGTTATCTCTGAAAAGCATAACTACAAATAAGGTAAACATGATCATCAAGGTAGAAATAAAATACAGAATTCCATTTCTCATTTCGTTTTCATACTCTAATTCTTTGACTTGATTCTGAAGGTCAAAAATTTCATCTCTTCCGAGAACTAGTCTTTCAGTGGATGCTCGTAGTTTTTCTAATTCTAATATTGTTACTTCTTCCTTAAGAGTTTTATATTCTAATGTCTTCTTGAGATTGTTTCTTAGACTATAATAATCAGAAGCATAAGTGTATATCTCTCTTTTCGTTTCATTTGTCAATGTAGCATTGAGCAGTTCTTCTGGCTCAATAAGAAGATCTTGCTTATTGTATTTGAGGCCATAATTACTGATATTGAGGTTGAGATAACTCAAATATTCAGATTTGAATTGTCCAGCATTATCTTCTCTAAATTTGATCGCTGCATCAATTACCTCACCAGTAGCAGCATCTCCTTGTTGTATCAGATATTTTATAAATAGTGAATAGACATAGAGTCTTAAATCCAGATTATTTTGTTTCTCTCCAAATTTAACTGCTTTATGGAAGTATTCTTTGGCAATCGTGTGATCTCCTTGCTTATCAGAAAGTGTTGCAATAGATAAGTACTTATTGGTTATGTTATAGTACTTAGCATGTTCGTTTTTCATTCCTTCAGCATACTCAAGCGCCTTAAGATGCAGCTCCATTGCTTTGTCATAATTACCAACCTCTTCGTAGAGATTACCTGTGGTACTTAGAGCATATGTAATATTTTCAGAACTATCCCTGAGATAGGCTTGCTGAGCCTTGTCAAAATATTCAAATTGTTTTGTATAATCACCCTCATTACTATAAAGCAATCCTGCTTCTACATAGAAATCTCCACTAACATTAAAGCCATTATTCTCGGAATACTCAATTAGGGTATTTGAAAATTTCAAAGCTTCTTCATACCTCTCAGCTTTATAAAGCAAAACATAGTAAGACCAAAAGACACTATGAGAGAGTGAATCATTCAATGCCATGCCTTTATCAAAGACGGCTAACATCCAATCTTTGTCTTCTACATTATATTTTTGAATGAGTGTATCTAGTGCATCAAAGTGAACTGCAAGGTCTCGTTGATAAGTAATTGTTTCTGATTTTACTGAACGAAGACGTTCTATGTGCTCATCTGGAAGAGAAGCTGAAAGACATACTAGACCTGTCAGCAATACCATGAGGTAAAGCCATCTAAATGGAATTGAAGCATATCCAGATAGGTAGTGCATGCTGCTCTTAATGATTACAAGTTACTGTATAGACACCATTCTTGGGCAAATCACCTATCATTAGTTAATACTTTGCTTTGTTTAAATCCAAGGCATGAACCATTTTGTCAAAAATTTCCGTATTGTCGTAGATGCCGGAAAAGGCTTCCGAACCAGGGCCGAAAGCAAAAACAGGAATCATGACTCCTGTATGATACGTAGAGGTAAATGCTGTTACCAAACTATCCATTTTTGATTCTGGCTGTATAGCAAGTCCGCCTGTCTCATGATCTGCAGTCACAACAACAAGCGTTTCTCCATCCTCTTCTGCCCATGCTCTCACATATTCGATGACTGTATCAAATTCTAAATATTCAGAAATAACATACTCCTGTAAGTTTGCATGTCCACCCCAATCAATCTGACTCCCTTCTACCATGAGAAAGAAACCTTCAGAATTCTTCTGCTTCAAATAGTCTAATCCATACTTTGTGGCCGGTAATAAGTAATCTCTACCTTGAGCAACAGGAAGCGGATCTGTATCAGCAGAGAAGTAAGCTACATTTGACTTTGTTTCCACTGGAATTGCATCTAACTCTGTCAAAAAATCATAGACCTCATACCCATTAGACTTGAGAGTATCTAATAAATTCATATCATCAAACTCTCTTCTCTCAAAATACTTCTTTCCTCCACCAATCATGAGATCGACCTCAGTATTCATAAAATCAGCGGCTATTGCTTCATAATTCTTTCTATACTTATTGTGCGCTATGTAGGAGGCAGGTGTGGCATGTACAATTGTGGATGTGGCAATTAGTCCTGTTCCTAGTCCGGAGTCTTCTGCCATCTCAAGCACCGTCTTAACTGGCAAAGTGTCCTGATCTACACCAATAGCCCCATTATATGTTCTCACTCCACATGCAAATGCCGTTGCTGCAGCTGCTGAGTCTGTGATTAATGCATCCGATGATCTACACTTATGTAGGCCAACAACTGGATAATCTTCTAGCGCTGTTCTGTCACCATTAGCCAACATACCTAGCGTAATTTGGGTTAAGCCCATCCCATCACCGATAAGGAATACAATATTTTTAGGTTGCTTGTATTCAATCTGTGGTTCTTGAATTGTTGATGTGAGTTGTTCAGGTGTAATCTGCTGTTGCGGCTTACATCCAAATGTTAGGACAAGGACGAATGCCCAAATGACATTATTCATGCTCATATTTATTTATTAGCTAATGTATATTTTTTACCTGGTAAAGACCTCACCAGACTCTTAAATTCAAGATTTAGCAATAGAGAAGCAAGCTTAGAAAGCGGGAGTTCTAAGGCATGATGCAACTTATCTAAATGGACGGTTTCTTTTTGTTTGAGATAGTTGATAATACTGAGTTCTTCTGGAGTCAAGTCAAGCGGTATTTCGAGCTGAACAGAACTTTGATTGTCAGCGGTCCAACCCATGATATAACTCAAGTCTTTCGTGCTTTGATACAGTGCAGCTTTATGCGTTTTTATTAAAAAATTACACCCTTCCGAAGTTGAATCAGATAATCGTCCTGGTATAGCAAAAACATCTTTGTTGTAGGAGTTAGCTAATTCTGCTGTAATCATAGAACCACCTTTAATGGCTGACTCTACTACAATTAGAACATCGCTCATGGCTGCAATCAATCTGTTACGCATAGGAAAGTGCTCTCTTGCAGGAATCGAACCAGGACCAAACTCGGTCACTAATCCTCCCTTTTCTAGCATTGAGTTGGCGAGTTTACGGTTTTCTGCTGGGTAGAAGATATCTAATCCATGAGCTAAAAACCCTAAAGTTGAGATTCCTGATTTCACTGCTGTACGATGAGCAATTGTATCCACCCCATAAGCCAACCCAGAGATAATGCTGACATTATACTCTTTCAATTGTTCGACGAGATTCTCACATACTGATCTTCCATATTGGCTAGGAGATCTCGTACCTACAATTCCTACTGAGCGAGAAGGATTCAGTGCTTGATTGTCTCCTTTACTATAGATCAATAATGGACCATCATCATATTGGCGCAATCTTGATGGAAAATTGGGGTGTGTGTATGGTAACAATTGAATATCTGGATTCTTCTCAAGAAATAGGAGCTCTTTCTCCACGGCATCCATCACCTTCATATCCAAAACTGCACTAGCTATTTGTGGGCCAATTCCTGGAATTGCCAATAAAGCCTTTTTTGACTGTTGAAAGACAGCTTCGTATCCTCCGCTATAAGACACCAAAACCTTAGCAAGTTTTGGACCTACCTTATTTATTTTAGTGAGTGCAACGAGAAATGGTACGTGCTCTTTGCTCTGCATCAATCAAATTTTCTAGCATTGTTTTCATCACCAGCTGAACGGTATGTGGAAGCTATCACTTTTCTTACTGGAACGTAATTGGGATCCATTTGGTGAGCAGTTGTCAGATGATGTAGTGCCCATTTGTATTCACCTTTCTTTCTCAAAGCTTCACCTACTCTAGCATAGAAATCAAGGATAGTTCTATCATTTGCCCGACCTCCTTTCAGGTAGTTCATGTACTCGGTAATATAACTTATACTTGGATTTCTTGTCCAAATTTTAGTGAAACTCTCTAATAGTGCATTGAGGTCATTATCAAATTTATACAGTTCTGCCGCGACTCCAGCTGCCATAAGATTAGCATTCGAATAATCAGGCAAAATATCCAATGATTTATTCACATAGACCTGAGCTTCTTCAAGTAATCTTTGTTGTTCACTTCGATCGGAGGTCTCTTTATAGGTGTTGAACAATGCAGTAGCCATAAATGAATTTGCTCTTGCACTTTGTTTTGAAATGGTCACTGCTGCTCTATTTAACGTCATGGCATTTTCCCAAACGGGTACTCTGGTGATAGTTTTGGCTGCATAGCCAAGCGCAATGATAACCAGTAGTGCTAGAGGTATCTTCAAATCCATACCAAACCGTTTGGGTAAATTATAGATTAGAGAATGCACTAGTATCCAGATAATTCCAAGACTAGATATGAAGACAAATCTTTCATTCATGAATGTACCTACATTAAAAACTAGGTTAGAAACAATAAAGATTGTACCAACGAAGAAGAGCCATGCAAATGATTTATGTGGAGATTTCTTAAATTGAATTAATGCAAGAACTGTCAAACCGAGATAGACGAGTAGTGAAATGATTACCCAAACATTTGTCAAATTCATAATAGGAATTTGGTAAGGATAATAATCATGAGTTAACGGATGTGGCACTATACATAGTAATAAATACTTGCCAAGACAATAGACCACTGTCGCAAATCGCTCCAATCCATTCATTTCAACGAATGGATTATTCATGATATCAGTAATCGGCTCTGTGCTTATTAGATATCCAATGATGGCATAACGCTGTACTAAATAGAGAATGGTAACCAGAAGCAATGCAGAGATAACTTTCCAATCAATCTTGATTTTTCTATAGTGAAATATCATCATGAATAAGGGTATGACACCGAGAAAAGTCAAAACATTCTCTTTGGCCAACAACCCAAGATAGTAGCACACAGACATTGCAATTAATGATGTAGAAGAGGTGTTTACAATATACTTGGTTGCATAATACAGAGCACTCAACCCCAAAATGAAGGCCATGATTTCATCTCTTCCTTTGATATTTGCAACTGCTTCTGTATGAATGGGGTGAGCGAGGTAAAGCAGTGAAATAATGAAAGGAATACCGAGATACCACTTGTCTTTAGCCGGATAAACGAAAGAAAGTATCCTAAAGAGCAACATACCACACAAACAATATAGTAATATATTGATACCATGTGCTAAATAAGTGTTCCCCGGCGAGATCTCATGCTCCAGAGCAAATGTAATAAGCGATAACGGCCTGTATCTTCCTCCCTGAACGAGGTTTCTTTGTTCGTTAAAATAACCCTCAAAACTTTCAGTAGAGAGAAGCTTCCAGATTCCTTTGACACCTTGCTTAGTATAACTGTTCTCTGAAATGACAATCTTATCATCTAAGACGTAACCATATTGAATGCACTGTGCATAAAGAACAAATGAAACAATCAGAAACAACAGTGCCACTAACCAATGCGTTTTCCAAAATGTAGTGTCTTGTTGTATCAAAGAAGGTAGAGGAGTGAGAACTGACTTTTTGGTCTGTTTTTGCTTCTGTTTCTTTGTCTTCTTTGCCATGGTTCAATATTCCTGACAAAAATAGATATTCTCAAGTATTGTTGACCTTTGATCGACTTGATCTTAAAGAATGCAATACATTTCTTTCTTCTTTTATGTCTTGTATCCTCTTAAGTTTTACACAATTTGCAGAGGTAACTAACTTGTACTCATTAGGCGAACCACCTAATTGAAGTGTTGCATCTTGAGAAATAGTCTTACTCGACTTCGTAAATACTCTTTCCCAATTAAAACGTCCTTTCTGATCATAGTTTCTCAATATCACGAAGTTGGACTCTAAAGTGTTGTCAACGTAATAAAAGGAGCCCACAGCTTGAGAGCCTACCCATTGGCACTGTGACATTGGGATCGGAGTAGTATCATTATGATAGCCTGTTCTTTTCGAAAAATAATATCCAATGGCATCCAAAGCAGTGAGCCTTCTTTCTCTAATACCATTGTCATTAACAACCATACAGAGTGGGCTTTCTTTCAATGCTGCAATGTTATCTAGAGGAGTGTGGCTGGGACAAAACCTCTTAAAATAAGATGTAAGTCTTTTTGGGTGTACTACTGTTGAAATCAGTTTGGCCACAAATCTCGAGCAATTAGATGCGTTCCTTCCAAAAATATCATATTGAACAAATCCTTTCTGTATCCAATCTAGAACAAAAGCATCAATATGAGCATGATTAACATTGTGAATGCACTGTACAAACATTGGTCCTGCTGCATGATGAATGGTATCCTTTGTATAAAAATCATAAAGTATTTCCTCCAGATTTTGCAGTTTGTTATTATAAAAAACAGCCTTCTTGTCAAGGGATAATAGTGGGTCTGTGTTGTTGCTTCTTGCCCTTCCATATCCGTCAGGTACATCGTATCGACCAAAATCAAAATACTGTATTCGTCCAGAAGATGCCTCTATCGAGAGTACACAACTATGACCTGCTAATACAGCATTTCCATTAGTAATTCCTAGACGTTTACTAATTTTTCTATGCCATGAATCCGGATAGTAAATATAGAAATCCGGAAAAGCGATTATTGCCAAAATGTCTTTACCAGGACTCTGCATGCTTCACTAATCAAGTAGCTACTTTGAAATCTCTGAGTGCGTCATTTAAGGAAGTCTTTTTATCTGTACTCTCCTTCCGCTTGCCAATGATTAATGCACAATTAACCTGATAATTGCCAGCTGGAAATTCTTTAGTATAACTACCAGGGATGACAACGCTATTTTCTGGGACTTCACCTTTATACAAGACTTCCGTTTCGCCAGAAACATCTAGTATTCTTGTAGATTGTGTCAAGACTACATTCGCACCTAAGACAGCTCCTGAGCGCACTCTTACTCCTTCCACCACTATACTTCTTGACCCAATAAAACAATCATCTTCAATGATCGTCGGTGTAGCTTGCAAAGGCTCAAGTACTCCACCAATCCCCACACCTCCTGAGAGGTGAACATTTCTTCCTATCTGACCACACGAACCAACTGTTGCCCAAGTGTCGACCATCGTCCCGCTTCCTACCCAAGCACCAATATTGACATAGGATGGCATAAGGATAGCTCCTTTTTCGATGTATGCTCCATGCCGGACTGTCGCCGGCGGCACTACTCTCACTCCTTGCTCTGCAAACTTGGTCTTGAGTGGTATCTTATCATGATATTCATAAGGGCCTACCTCTATTGTCTCCATTTCTTGAATTGGAAAATATAAGATGACTGCCTTCTTAACCCAATCATGCGTCTGCCATATCCCATCTCTACATTCTGCTACTCTAAGTTCTCCTTTATCTAGAAGTGCGATGACATCTCTAATAGCTGCTTTCACTTCTTCATTTGCTATTTGACTTCTGTCATCAAACGCGTTTTCTATGATTGATTTATATTCTTGCATGTAGTTTAAAGTATAATATTCAAAGCAATTATTTGGCCAATACAGCCCACTAAGAAACCATGATAAATTTGTTGTAAAGTATGTGCCTCAAGTAACAGTCTACTTGTTAAAACAGATCCACAAATTATCACAATTATTGCGATAAACAAGACTGCATGAACCTGTAAGCTTTCAGTGAGATGGACGACATTGTAACTCCAAATAAAAGAGATAAATATCGAACCCACAACTAACCCTCCTACACCGACTGCATGAATACTAATCTTAGAAAAGTTATTCAAAAAAAATGCTACAAACAAAGAAATTGAAGCACCAAGCGTAACCGATAGTATTGGTTTGGGAATGTCTGGGTTCTTATAATAATTATAGAATAGCCAAATGTAAAATAATCCTGTCACCAACAAAGGACCAATGCGCTCTTGCCGATTTTCGATCTGCCACGAACTTATCAATCCCAACCCTCTCATCATCGCCACAGCAACCATTGGTAGAATCACACCTGTTACAATAGAATAGATCACAAAAAGCTCAAAACCCCTAGCATCAGAAAAAATGAATAAGTGTCTACAGGATGCGTAAGTATAAAGAAATAGCAGTGGGAGTATAAAAATTGGATGAAATGCAATGGAAAGGATATGGGCCAATATTCTCAACATCCTCAAATGTAAGCACTAGTTACTTCCTAAGACACTTCTTATCATAGTAATGAATAAACAAGCAACCTTTTCTTCGATGAAATCAAGATGGGTATGATCCTCGATGAGATAGTCCCTTGGATCCCCTTCAAATTCTGTAAAAACAAAAAATTCTCCAGTCTCTTCATCATCTATCTGCCACCTATTACCATCATCTTGATATGTTGTGCGCCAGAGAAATTGAGCAGTATTGCTAGTAATGACCCATTGCGAAAAATCATTGCGCCATTTGACTTTCATGGTAATGACATTACCTTCATCAGATCTAAGTTCGTATTCGTCAAAACTATTTTGCCACTTCTGCCTAATTGTCCCACTATAATCTCCGAGTTCGTAATACCAATCCGTTATATCCCTTTTCTGGACCCAAGTCATTTCGAGCTTTCCTTCATTTTGGTCTGTATAGATATCCCACTCTACAATATCAGCATCATAATGGCTATGAAAGCCTTCGAAGTATTCTTGTGCTGTCAAGTTAAATGCTAAAAAAACTAACACAAAAGCTCTAAATATCATACCAGTGTAACGTCTAGGAAATTGAAGTGTTGCTTGGTGATTCACGGAGATTTAGTTAATTTACATTAAATCAAACTGAAAAACAATGGATGAAACATTAGACACTGGTGTCCACTCAGGAGGTGGATTGACCAATGAAGGAAGAGCCTATCTACTCGAAACAGCAAAATGGGCCAGATTTCTAGCAATTGTAGGATTTGTATTTATAGGATTGATGATTATTGCTGGGATCTTTATGGGATCAATCATGGGTTCTGCTATGGGTGCTGCAGGTGATATGGGCATGGCTGGAATGATGGGAGGTGGTGCTATGACTGTCCTATACATTCTACTAGCTGCTTTGTACTTTTTCCCTACACTTTACTTATACCGTTTTGCTACTCAGACTAGGGCAGCATTGTCTGGGACTGGTGGCGGAGATGTTACTCAAGGTCTTGGGAATCTTAAATCTACATTTAAGTTCATGGGCATTCTCATGATAGTTATCATAGCACTGTATGCACTTCTTTTCATTGGAGGCTTGATCTTTGGAGCTTCTATGATGTAAAAAAAATTGACAATACTACATTTGTTCAATGATCATATTTTTAGGAACATTGACGGATGACGATAACCTTGCATTACTTCCGAGTGAAGTAATGCATTGTTCTAAAATTTTGCGAAAGCAAGTCGGAGATGAGATTACTGTGCATGATGGGCAAGGCAACGTCTACATTGGTCAGATTAACTTCATTTCTAAGTCTGAAATCAGAGCCAACAAGCTTCTTCAGACTACCTACGAAAAGCCGATAGCCTTGCATTTAGCAATAGCGCTTACAAAAAATGCAGACCGCACAGAATGGTTAGTTTCGAAAGTAACAGAAATAGGTGCTACTCATATTACTTTCCTAAAATGTGAAAGGAGTGTCAAGCACAAATTTCGCTATGAGCGAATGTCTAAAATTATCAAATCGGCTACAAAACAATCATTGAAAAAATGGTATCCTCAGCTCTCTAAAGATTGTATTACATTCCAGGAATTTATTTCTAGTGTATCCAATGGTCAGGCTAATAAGTTTATTGCCTCTTATGATGAAAGCAATAACCATCTCTTAAATACTAGAATATCGAACTCACCAACTTATATTCTGATCGGTCCTGAAGGTGATTTTACTGAGCAAGAAAGTGCTTTGGCTATTGCTAAAGGGTTCACCAGTGTTAATCTTGGATCAGAGCGCCTCAGAACTGAAACAGCCGGTCTCTACAGTATCAGCCTCTTGAAAGCTATGCTTGACCTAAAGGTCTAAAACATGCTCGCCTTGATCGAAAACTACATCTACAGGAATACCTAAGTCACTCAGGTTGTCCAGGTCAATTTGTAATTGCTCTTTGATGACTCCTTTTTCCTTTACCATAGTAGATGCTGCTGCATAATCTCCATTTCCTTGTAGAGTCAAAATCTCAGTTGAAAGTGCATCCATAGCTTCCTGAAATTTGTCGTAATTGACAGTATATGTACCATCTGCATTTCTAGTGAACGCTCCCATTTCGTCAAAAAAGTTAAACCGAATCATGTTTGCTTTACCATGTGCAGACGCAGCACCGAATCTGACAGATCGGAATATACCAGCCATAAAAGTCACTATATAGTCATTAATATCTCCTTGAATTTCTCCTTTTTTGTGCAGTTGATTTACCATATACAAACCAAGCATATCAGCTTTACCTTCTTCAATAGCACTGGCATGCTCTTTTAAAGCCGTACGAACTAAGCCCTTATCATTGATAGTGTTCTTTATACCCAATCCGTGTGCAACCTCATGAAACATTGTATTTGCAAAAAATGCATCAAAAGTGATATGCTTTCTTTGAGCAGGGTCAATAATTACTTCAGAAATAGGCATGAGAATTTTATCGAATTTTGCCTTCATTGCATTCTTTAACTGCAATCTTCTGGTCCCTTTTGCTAATTGTACCTCTTCATCATTAGGAAGATTAATTGCAATAGTTTTACTTCCAGCATTACAATCACCTGCATAGTATACTACATCATAGGCATTAAGCTCCGTATCTCTTCCAGGTTTTTCAGCTTTGTATTTTGGGTCAACTGGAAGTCCTCGTTGGAGTTCTGGTAAGAATTTAGCATACTTTTCTAATTTCTTGCTCCACTCCATATCCTTGAGTAAGACATAACATTCATGAGCAGCTTTGTAGCCAAAGAGCTGATCTTCATAGGTCTCAATTGGTCCTATCACAAAGTCGATATGGTTGTCTTTCATGTCTAACCATGCCATATCGCTGTCAAAATATTCATCGTTTAAGATTGCTTCAGCTCTGAGGTTAGCATACTTTGAAAATGCTGCATTTGTACTTAACTCAGCCACGCCTTTCAACAGGTTCGAGATTAACCTATTCTCTACTTGATAGACATCTTTGTACGGGATGGCAATAATTTGATCCAATGAGTTTCTTCTTAATAAAGTATAGAGACTGGACTTATTAGGAAGAGGGCATGCTTCGAATTCTTCCTTAGTCATATTTACTGGATAAAAGTTTGCACCAAGTGGCTTTTGGCCATAGCCATCAATAAAAGGTTTATTTCCATTTAGTCTATCCCAGGGACCATAATTGACTTCTGCAAATCTTCTGACTTCTGGGTCTTTTAGAAAATCTAAGACTTCACTTTTATCACCGAAAGATTGCATCCAAAAGATCTCATCAACAATCTTACCTGCAGTGATTAACTTTCTGATAATCTTTTTATCATCTTCAGATAAATGGCTGATATCTGCATCAAGTCTTACAGTGGTATACTTCTCCATCATATTACCATCATAATATTCTGGTGTAGTCTGTTTAGATTTGTCTTTCTTTACCTCTGTTGCTTGATCTGATGCTTGGTTACTTTGAGATTCACCACATTGCAAAAACAATATTACACTAAAGCTAAATAGCAGCACTCTTATCATAATCAGTCAAAATTTTGGCTGAAATTACTAATTTATCATGTATTACTACTTTGTGTTACGACCCTTCCATTGGTATGAAAGAGGTAAGAAACTTAACCATCCAAATATGAAAGTATACAGTGTATGCAGTACTGAGAGAAAAGGAATTTTGCTTGCACTGACTCTTGGATCTGCGTCTTGTGTAATTGAATTCAAGAAATAAGTATCAATTATGCATTTTATCAGCAATAAGCTGAGCCCAGTCCAGAGGTATTGCGCGCGCCATAATGATACTATAAAACAAAAGATAATAACAGATGCAAAGACTAGAGGTATACCCATGACTAATTTCTGGGCGATATTAGATTGAACGACATTCTTACTAGTCCATCTGAGCCGTTGCTGAAATAATCCTCTCCAAGTATCAATAGGATTAGTCTTGACAGTAAATTGATGATGCTTCAAAAATGCGATAGTAAATCCTGCCTTTTGTGCACTCTGTACTAGAGTAATATCATCTCCAGATGCGTATCGATGATTCGTGTTGTAAGGATATCCTACTGCTTCCCATACTGATCTTCTCAAAGCAAGGTTAGCCCCATTGGCTAAGTACCATTGCCTACTTACAATTCCAGCTTGAGTGATAGCCATCATACCTGCTGTGTCGAGAAATTGCCATTCTCTGAGCAATCCTTGTGGATATTGGGTTGCAACCTCCCCAAGCAAAAGATGCACTTTGTCATTCTTAGTAAACGTAGAATTGATGCTATCCAACCAATCTGGAGGCACAATACAATCAGCATCTGTTAATGCTAGAAGTGGGTATTTGGACTTACTAATTCCAAAAGAGATGGCATTTTTCTTTGATCCCAATACTCCTAATTTGGCGCTTCGCAGGCAAGTTACATTTGACATAGCATATGCATCCACTAATGCAGCCGTAGTATCCTCGCTATGATCATCGACAACCACTATTTCAAAATCACCATTATATTGACAACCTAGTATTGCATCTATGCAAGCTTTAATATTTTCTGATTCATTTCTTGCGGCAATGACAACTGATATAGGTGAAAATTGAGTGTTGTTGAGCTGAAGAGAGCTATACTTTGCGAGTGATAAAACTCTAATAATAATCGCTGCATATGCAGCAGCCATAAAGCACCCTAATACTAGAAGCATACAGGCTATTCGAAGAGATCTTCGTATCCAGAGTCTTTCTTGAGTGTCTCTTTCTGTGGAGTATCTGCTAAGTCAGGTAACTCTAAGAAGTCATCTTCGTCCACTTCTTCATAGTCATCATATGCTTTATCTTCTCTGCTTTCTTTTCTTTTCTGATCAACGACTTTCTTGAGTCTTGAAGACATAAAGGCACGTAAGAAAAAATAAGCCGACAATACAGGAAAACCAATGACAGATAGTGCTCCATAGATCAGACCTCTAGGAGTATCTTTCTGAATGGTGCCCCATAACCATTTTGCATAATCAATAACAACAAATCGATTAAGAATGAGAGCAATGATAAAAAGTATAGGAGCAAGAATGGATAACAGGCTAAATATTCCTGAAACCATTTTGAAAATCAGCCAAATAATTCCTATTAAAACTACAATACCGATTATTCCAGCTAATGGTCCTCTTGATGTATATCTTGATTGTGACATATAATTCTAGGTGTACAATTACACAAGTAAAGATAACTGATAAAAGTTTCCAAAATTCGATAGACTTCGTGACTTCATCTACCAGGATATAGTATAGGTGTAACTTTTTTGCTTGACTTTTTGAGAAGGAGGCAGCTTGCTTACCTCAGTTTTATATTGTAATGCCAACTGAGCATTGGGCAATTTGAAGTGAATCCTAATCGTCTTATGAAAAATGATTTTTAGTTTTCTAGGGTTCTTTGGAATTCTAAATTTCAACAGCTTAACTAATCTCTGAGCTTCTTCATCACACCCATGACCTAGCGAACTGATCACCTTACTTCCGACCACATTGCCTTTATGGTCTATATCATAACGCAATTGAACTGTACCTTCTATTTTATTCTCTAATGCTCTCGGAGGGTATTTGATATTAGATGATATCAGAGCGTTGATTGCTTTTTGCCCACCTGGATAAATAGGCTTCTTAATAAATGAGTCGTCTTTACGTTGCTTTTTGGACAAAGGCTATTATGTTATTTCCTTTTATTCTTTGTTTTGTATTCGATGGTGTATGCAGGTGTTTTTTTGCGTTCTATGATATCCATGACATCATTTGTTACCTGTACGGTGTTTTTATCTATCTTTTTAATAAAGTCTCCCCCCGAGACTTTCTTGACTTTTCCTGGTAAATGATAAGTTGTAACAACACTGCCACCAACCATCATTTTCATCATCTCAAGCTCATCATTACTTAATGAGTCAAGATTAATTTCTTCGTCTCCAAGATCTTCAGAATAATCCGTTTCTGGCACTGCAATATGCCCATAGGTAAATTCCCCACTCCATTGATTGAAAGCTTTTGAAAGTTCTTCTGAATTCATCGTTCTAGACCTATCATCTTGTTGTGCTGTCTTAGCAAAAGTCTCCATAATAGCTTGGATGTCTTCCTCCTTATCAAAGTCAATATCTATATTAAACATAAAGCTTCTCTCTGCTTTGTCTAAAATAAATCCCATCCGCATCTTATCCATAAGACTGCGATCTTCTGGCGAGATTTCTATGCTATCAGGAATTACAGCACCCATTGAAAACGATGTATCTATGCGCTCATTCTCAGTATCTGAAAAAGCTCCTTTTAGAAAATCTTCTGGTGATTCATCAGTGTCTTCTTGTTGAAGACTATCAGGTTTCTCCATCGCTGACATCATTTCTATCATCTCCATCATCCCAGACATGTCTACCTTGGTTTTTATTTTTCCTGATCCGTCATTATTTATGTAGACATCTGTTTGGTAGTCCATACATGATGTCAAGAAGAATATGCTCAAGATGATAAATAGAAAATGTTTCATTGCTTCTAATTTTAATGTAAGATAGGTTATTTACTTGCCATCTGACAAACGAAAACCAACTCCATGAATGTTTTCAATTTTTATCGATAGGTCTTCTTTAAGATATTTTCTCAATCTGCTTATAAACACATCCATACTCCTACCCATAAAATAATCATTCTCTCCCCACACTCTTTCCAGAATATCTTCTCTTTTCAAGATATTGTTTTTGTTTTGAATGAGGTAAGCTAAGAGATCTGATTCTTTCTGTGTGAGGTCTCTAGCTGCCCCATCTTGATATTTGAGTCTTAGGTTTTTAGACTCAAGAGTATACTCACCAAGAATATAATCATCTGCACTGACTTCCATGCTTAATGTCTTTCTCCTGAGAAATACTTCAATTTTCAAAATAAGCTCCTCGATACTAAAAGGCTTCGTGATATAATCATCTGCTCCTAATTGCAGTCCATGGATTTTATCTTCCTTCATGGACTTAGCTGTAAGGAAAAGGATAGGTATAGATTGATTACGTTTTCTGATTTCTTCCGCTAGTGCAAAGCCATCCATTTTGGGTAACATGACATCCAAGATGCACAGATCAAACTCACCTTTTTTGAATATGCGCAATGCTTCTTCACCTTCTCCGCAATGAGTCACTGCATATTTGTTCATTTCAAGATTATCTCTTGTTACAAAGCTCAAGACTTCATCATCTTCAACGTAGAGGATGTGTGCTTTTGGAGTACTAGACATACTATTGGATTTGATTGTTAGGTATTGTTATAATGAATGTTGACCCCTTTCCTAAAGCAGATTCAACACGAATTGTCCATCCATGCTCACGGCAAATATTATTAACATAAAATAACCCAAGGCCAAAACCTTTGACATTATGAATGTCTCCTGTCGGCACTCGATAAAATTTGTTGAAAAGCTTCTTTTGTTCTTCAGGTTGTATCCCGATTCCATTATCCGAAATTTGAATCTCAACATACTGGTCACTATTCTCAAGATTTATCTGCACTTGAGGTTCTTGCTCACAGTACTTTCTGGCATTATCGAGAATATTTGATATGACATTTGTAAAATGGAGGTGGTCAGCAAGAATCTTTCCTGTATTCCTATTTGATATAAACTCAAGAGAACCTCCCAGTTCTTCAAATTTTATCTTTTCATTATCAACTAGAGCGGTTAGAAAGTCATTGAGGTCAATACTCACTTTCTTTAGTCTAAATGAATCTCCCTCTAATTTGGCAATATCTAAGACTTTTTCGACAAGGTTATTGAGTCTTTTGTTTTGATCAGCAATGATATTTGCATAGTTCGAAAGCCTTGGATTACTCTGTACTTCATCGCTTTTTGAAAGTACTTCACTAGCAATCTTTATACTACTAATTGGCGTCTTGAACTCATGAGTCATGTTGTTAATAAAGTCTTTCTGAAGTTCTGTTAATTGTCTCTGCCGAAGTATTACATAAATGGAATAGAGAAAAAACATCACGGCCAGCAAAGCAATTGCGCTGAATATTAATGATTGACGCATTGTTGAAAGCAGATAACCTTCTCTTTGTGGAAACTTTACGACAAAGTAATAAATCAGATCATTAAATTTCGGTAGATTCTGAGTGTCTGGAGGTGATGATTCTTCAATATTACTCAGCACACAAAAATTTCCATACAAGAGATCATCTGTTGCACAATCATAGACTGCATACTCGAAGTTTGTATTCAGCGAATGATTGATAAATTCTTGTTCAAGTAATTCTTCAAGAACATTTGCATCAATAGCAGAATTGATGTTCACTGCATAGACATTCGAAGATCTCCGTTGTATAAGATCTTTCTTAGGAAGCTCGGTTCCATTGTATTCGCTTATTGACTGAGCAACTTTGCGCAATGCAATATTTACTGTCTGGTTAAATTCTTGGAGCTTTACATTCCTTGTTCTGATAAAGGAGTAAGATTGTATGAAGAGAATACCTGCGATGGCTAATCCTCCAAGAATGAGTAATCTTCTGATGACTGAATTTGTCATGGACCTCAAAGTTACGCGCATTTCATTTTCCAATAATTTGGTTAACAACGCATTAACTAACCTCTTACAATTTATTGGCGATCGATAGATAGGGATTCAGAATTGAAAACACCTATTTTAGTGCTGTGAAGCAATGCATCCTCCTCTTCTGTCTTTTTATTGCACTATCAGGCCACGGGCAAGATAGCACATCTCTACAGTTAGATGCGGTAGTAAATCCTTTCCAAATAGAAGGCCGTAAGGCTCAAATTTCAGAGATTGAAAAAAACACAGTTCAAGAAGCTCAGGCAAATAATCCTTTTGAAGTTACTCACATTCCTTTGAGAAAGAATCAAATTCAAAATAGCACCGAGATTTCAGACAACTCAGACCATCTACTTGTTCACCACTTTCCTCTGGTTACAATACTGGGTCTACTGATATTGCTTGCTGTTATACTGACTAGAAAACGTGATCTTATACCAGGAGTATTCTCTGCAGCATTTAGAGATTATGCACTTATTGACTTTATGAAAGAAGAGCAAGGTGGCAGATCGATAAATCTTATTCTTACTCATGGTTTTGCCCTTCTTGCTGCTGCTTTCTTTCTGACGCTGATTCTCAAATCAAGTTTGGCTCTCAATCCTTGGTTACTTTTCGGCTATCTCAGTCTTGGACTTGTTGGATGGTATATTGTAAAGTTTTTCTTACTCAACACTTTGAACCAAATATTCTCTGTTGACCAAGAAGTAACATATTATCGATTTCAGATCTTACTTTGGAATATCCTATTGGGTATTGTTCTCTTTATACTTAGTGTGTTTATCGCTTATAGCCCAGAATCTATTGCAAACAAACTTGTCTACCTTGCTCTAGGCTTTGGTGTTCTACTTTGGTTGATGAAGCTCGGGAAAGTCGGGTTAAATACCCTTGCTGTATTTTTTAGACAACCGTTTCAATATTTTCTGTACCTTTGCGCCTTCGAAATAGCACCTATTTTGATGTTGGTACGATTCCTGCAGGGATAGGTGATTAGAGATGCTAAAACCAAGATTGCATGGCTTCAGGCACCAAGACAAAGTCAAAGGAATCTTATAAAAGGATTGAAACTATTCTGATTTCCCAGCCGAAACCTGAGAGATCAGTCTATTTTGACCTTGAGAAGAAATGGAATATCCAAATTGATTGGAGACCGTTTATTCATGTAGAACCTGTCACAGAAAAAGAATACAGGAAAAATCGTCTGCGACCAGACGAATTTACCGTAATCATCTTCACTTCATTGAACTCCATTGAGCACTTTTTTAGATTATGCGAAGAGATGAGAGTCCAGATGTCGCAACAGACCAAATATTACTGCCTCACTCAAAGTATAGCTAATTATCTACAAAAATTTATCCTCTATAGGAAGCGTAAGGTATTTGTAGGCACAAGACTTATCCAGGATCTTGAAAGCGCTTTTATGAAGCATAAAGAGACTGAAAAGTTTTTGTTACCGTGCTCTAATTTAGGTGCAAAACATGTTGTCAAATACTTGGATGAAGTAGGAGTAGATTATAAAGAGACCATGATGTATAGGACAGTAAGTAGTGATCTCAGTGACTTGAGTGATATCACATATGATTGTCTTGTATTCTTTAGTCCACTTGGTATTAAGTCACTGTATGAAAACTTTCCCGACTTCAAACAAAATGAGACACGTCTTGCCATCTATGGAAAGGCAACAACGAAAGAAGTAGAGTCTCATGGATTGAATATCAATATTGCTGCTCCGCAACCTGATGTTCCATCCATGTCCATGGCAATCGAAAATTACTTAATGAAATCCAACAAGTAATTTCATCTTGCTCGAACAACTTTCTGCTCGACAGCTCACACTAATCAAATTACTTGAAGAAAGATTATCCTCAGGAAACCTTCCTGGCTGGAGTGCTCAGAAAAAAATGTCGCCAATAAGGCATTCGATTCATCCAAAGACGCCTGATTCTGCCATTGAGGCATCTGTTTTCTGTCTGCTTAGACCACTAGAAAATGAGAGTTTTAACCTAGTTTATATTAAGCGAAGCAGTAAATATCCAGGAGATAAGCACAAAGGTCAAATAAGCTTTCCCGGCGGAAAGAAAGAAAAAGAAGATATCGATCGATTAGCCTGCGGTTTAAGAGAGACTGAAGAGGAAGTAGGCATTGATCAATCACAAATAAAAGTTCTTGGAAGTCTGAGTCCTTTTTACATTTTTGTAAGTGGTTTTATAGCATTCCCATTTGTAGGCCTCATTCCAAAATCAAGTCAATTTGTTCCAGATCCAGATGAAGTAGATTATGTAATTGAGATTGATATAGAGACATTATTCTCTGATGAGAATAGAAAAACAAGAGAATATCAATTCAGAGAGACTTTGATAAAAGAAAGTCCATACTATGGCCTACATGATGATATCCTATGGGGTGCAACTGCTATTATGACCTCTGAGCTTGATCAAATTTGGCAGGAAATCAGATAATTCACTATCTATCTTATACATTTGCAGCTCTCAAGAGTATGGAAAATCCCATAAATACTTCGCTGCTCAAAAAACTACTAATTCTCGTAGTTATTGGTATTTCCGCCAATCTCCTGTTTGTTTTCTTTTCTTCCGAACAATCTATTCTATCAAGCATTAATGCTCTACAATGGTACCATTACATGGGCGCTGTCTGTTGTGTGCTCTTGTATTGGTTAGGTCATGGATGTAGAATTAGTCTATGGAGTAAGTTCGTGAAACACCCTATTCCCCTAATTGAAGGGGTACGGATAGCAAGCTATACTGACCTTGGGGCTGCTGTATCACCAACACTAGTAGGTGGTGGTCCAATAAAGCTGGGCATGTTGTTACAGAAGGGAATGAAACCAGGTAAAGCAGGTTTTCTCACTGTACTAGGAGGTATCGAGGATGGCTTAATGTATCTATCTGCCTTCGTTTTGACCTTGCTGTATGCTAGTGAAAGTACTGCCAAAATAAGAGTCTCTGCCGGCCAGTTTTTCAATGATAATGCATTAAAAATTGGCATCATCCTAGTTGCTTTTATCGTCTATAAGTTATTGTCCCAGAAGATAACTCAATTGCAACTCAGACATTATATACCGTACCGCTTCAAGAAATCCTATATACGTTTTGTGCAAGGGTTCAATACTGCTATGAAAGATATAGTGATCTATGGTGGCGAAGTCATTCGAAGAGGCAAGCTCCGATTCATCCTAAGCTTTTCAATCTTACTTATTCAATGGTTGGCTAAGTTTACTATTCTAATAATAATATTCAACGCTTTATCAATCTCAAATCCTTTCTTTGATACCTATGTTAAAGAATGGATTGTTCAGCTTAGTATGATGCTATTCCCTACTCCAGGTGCTACAGGAGGAGCAGAAATACTGTTCTACAAAGTATTCGAAGATATTATAAGTGAAAACATTTTATCTAATGTGACAGCCTTATGGAGATTTGGCACCTATTACTTGTTTCTTTTTATGGCACTTCTAGTACTATATTACAATCTAATCTTTTCGAAATAATCAGATAACTACACTTACTCAGTAAATTAAATCACTTTCTCATTAAGGAGTGCATGCCTTGCTGTATTCGCTCACCTTTGAATTGTAATTATTACTTAACCATTTAAAACGATTACATTATGAGACAGTTACTAATTCTTTTAATACTTGTATTAGGATTCCAATTTCATGCTATAGCTTTTAGCCCAAGTGAATTCTATAATGTATCTGCCAATTCAGGTTTAAATCTCAGACTATCTCCTGGAAATGGAGTCATAATTAAGAAACTCTACCTTGGCGACAGAGTCGAAATCTTAGAAGATATCGATTGTTTAGGATTCATGGAGCGTATAGAATGGGTAGATGGTGAATGGATTAGAGTAAAGCATAATGAGGATATTGGATATGTATTTAGTGGTTTTCTAACTACTCTACCGATCCCAATTTCAGAAGGAGAATATACACATGGCAACCAGCTAATTCACCCTTTTGAACAATGGATTGAAAATAATTTTGAAATTCAGGCAGCGAAAGACAGCTTTATTAGGTCTAACCTAAAAGAAGTCGCAATAGAGTTTGAGGAGGGGTCTACTTTAAAGAAAATTATAACACCTTCTCAGGTACATTTAGAGTTTGAAGTTGGAGAAGTTGAGATTATGGAGTTGTACCAGATTTTGTTTGCCATGTTGACTGAGAAGTCTAGTCAACAACACTTTCTCAGAAATTCAGTCTTTGTTGAAGACTATTCTGGAGAAATAAACAAAGTGGATATTCTCATTGGAAATGAATCTTTCAAGATTTTTAAAGACCGGGAGGGTATTAGCAAAATAACACTAACAAAGCACTTACAAACCTCTATGACTTCCTAACAATAGTCTATAAGTGTTTTCCGAAATATAAGAGTCGCCTTACGCAAGAGGCGGCTCTTTTTTTTTGCAATAAAAAAAGAGGAGACAATGCTCCTCTTTTTACTATATCTCATATCATTTTTTTCT
>JAHDEL010000032.1:0-19785 GCA_020628855.1 Saprospiraceae bacterium
TTACATTAGTTACTTAAATCAAACATCATGCAATACGGCTATACAATACTCTATGTATCGAATGTCGAAAAAACAGTTGAGTTTTACGAAAAGGCTTTTGGCTTTACTAGAAAATTCTTGACGCCAGAAAAAGACTATGCCGAATTATTATCTGGAGAAACCACTATTGCATTTGCTTCATTCTCTCTCGCAAAATCAAATTTCCATAAAGAAATAGTCTTTGCAGAAAGAGAAAAGCCACCAACTGGCATCGAATTAGCATTTGTTACCGAAACCATACATGCTGATTTTGACCAAGCATTACAAGCTGGAGCAGTGCTTTATGAAAACATAGTGCAAAAGCCGTGGGGTCAACAAGTTGGCTATTTGAGAGATATCAATGGCTTTCTCATTGAGATTTGTACTCCGATGAATAGCTAGGTAACGGAAGTCTAACAAACTTCACTCTAATCTCAACCAAGATGTCTCTAGGTGGGCTATTCTCTCAAAAGGAATACCTTGAAATCCTACTCAGTGGCTGTTAGAATGTATACTTCTACACTCCCTTTTACTTAATCCTTTCAAAACATAAAGGATGTCAGAAACTGTCTAACACTCTATAGAAAGGTGTAGAAAAGAACAAGTATCTTCACTTTATTAATAACCTTAGTATGAATAGAATATTAGCTCTTTTAGTATTAGCCTTCCTCAGTGCTTGTCGAACGTCAACCGAACAAACAGAAGTCAAAATTACAGGCAACCCATTAGAACAAACATGGGATACACCATTTGGGATTCCTCCATTTGAGAACATCAAAGATGAACATTACATGCCCGCATTTGAGAAAGGCATGGAAGTCAATCTGGCGGAGATAGACGCAATAGTAAATAATCCTGATAACCCCACTTTTGCAAATACATTAGAAGAGCTTCAAAGATCTGGAAAGCTGCTTTCACAGGTCCAAAATGTATTCTATAATCTAGCAAGCTCTAATACCAATCCTAAATTGCAGGAGCTTCAACGTGAATTAAGCCCAATGCTCTCTGCACATGCAGATAAGATTTCTCTGAACGAAAAACTATTTCAACGCGTGGATGCTGTGTGGAAAGACCGGAATAATCTGAAGCTAAATTCTGAGCAAACCAAGTTGCTCGAGGATACAAGAAAACAATTTGTAAGAAGTGGTGCATTACTCAATGCAGAAGAGAAAGCACGTATTACAGAGATAAATTCTGAGCTTTCGGAGTTGACTACAGCATTTGGTCAGAACCTATTAGCAGAAACTAATGGCTTCGAACTCCTATTAAGCAAAGATGACTTAGCAGGGCTGTCAGAAGGTGTCATTGCTGCTGCAGCTGAAAATGCAGCTAAGAAAATGGAGGAAGCTGAGAGTGAAGATGATAAAGAGAAGTACAAAGACAAGTACATCTTCACTCCACACAGGACTAGCATGTATCCATTCCTTACAGAGTCAAGTCGAAGAGACTTAAGAGAAAAACTCTATAAATCTTATGTGCTCAGAGGCGACAATGACAATGAGACCGATAACAAAACAATTGCCGCCAAAATCTCAAAACTGAGAGCGGAAAGAGCCAAACTGATGGGATACAAGACGCATGCCCATTTTATGTTAGAAGAGCGTATGCTCAAATCACCAGAGGAAGTCTATGACCTACTCATGCAATTGTGGAGACCTGCACTACAAAGAGCTAAAAGAGAAGTTGCAGATATGCAAGCTGTTGTAGATCAAGAGGGAGGAAATTTCAAAATAGCAGCTTGGGACTGGTGGCAATATTCTGAGAAAGTAAGAAAGGCAAAGTATGACCTTGATGAAGCTGCCATAAAACCCTATTTGTCACTTGATAATGTACTAAAAGGTGTCTTTGAAACAACGAATAAACTCTGGGGACTTACCTATAAAGAACTCGTAGATATCAACACATATCATCCAGATGCAAGAGTCTGGGAAGTGATAGACAAGGATGGTAGTCATTTAGGCATATTCATAGGTGACTACTTTACACGATCTAATAAAAGAGGAGGAGCTTGGATGAGCAGTTTCAAGGCACAATCTAATCTTGATGGTAAAGAACGTCCAGTCGTAGTAAATGTTTGTAATTTCCCTGCTCCAGTTGGTGATGATCCGTCATTACTAAGTTTTGAGAATGTAACTACCCTCTTTCATGAATTTGGACATGCCATGCACGGTCTATTGACTAATGTCACGTACGAAAGTATGTCAGGAACAAATGGCCCAAGAGACTTTACAGAATTCCCAGCTCAAATACTCGAACATTGGGCAAGTGAACCATCCATTCTGAAATCATTCGCTACACATTATAAAACAGGTGAAGTCATCCCTGATGAACTCATTACCAAATTATTGAAAGCCTCAAAATTCAACCAAGGATTTGCCAATACTGAATATCTCGCAGCTTCACTTTTGGATATGGATTGGCACACAATCACTGCTGATGAGGCACTCAAAGATGCTGATGCTTTCGAAGAAGCATCTTTATCACGCATTGGCCTAATTGAAGAAATTGCTCCACGATACAGAAGCACCTATTTTGCCCATATTTTTTCTGGCGGATATGCAGCTGGTTATTATAGCTATGTACATTCTGCAGTACTCGATTCAGATGGTTTTGAAGCATTCAAAGAAACTGGCGATGTATTCAATCCGGAACTTGCAGCAAAATTGAGAACGCATATCTACGAAAAAGGATCGACAGAAGAAGCAATGCAACTGTACACTCAATTTCGTGGTAGAAAGCCGAAAATTGATGCTCTACTCAAAGTAAGAGGTCTAGACGGTTCAGCTGACTAACATCCATATTGTCATAGCATCCTCTATACAACTGTCGATGAGGTATTTGATCGAAGTGTTGTTTAATACTACGAATAATACTAGAGTTTGCGTCATGGTCTCATTGCTGAGCTTGCCAATGGTATTAGGAGCGCATCAAATAGACGAATTAGTCATTCTGGAAATTGAGCAAGGTCAACTAGCATTTGAAGACGAACAGATGACAGCTGAGTTTACCGCAGCTTTGAAGCGTCAAAGATTAAGAAGACTAGCTGCCATGCCATGGCACAAGAAGTTTTGGATATTTATCAAGGCAGGGGTGAATCATATCATTCCAAAAGGATTGGACCACATTCTCTTTGTTCTAGGTCTCTTTTTTTCTAGCCTTCTATTCAAGTCGCTACTTTGGCAAGTCACTGCATTTACACTAGCACATAGTATTACTCTAGCATTTGCTGCATTTGGTATTGTAGATATTTCACCGGATATTATCGAACCCATTATTGCAATCTCCATTGTTTGGATCGCTCTTGAAAACTGTCTATTCAAACAAATGACAAAGTGGCGCCCAATAGTGGTTTTCTGTTTTGGTCTTTTACATGGGTTAGGATTTGCTGCAGTATTAAGTGTCTATGGGTTACCTAGAGGTAATCTCATACCATCTCTTCTTGCATTTAATATCGGTGTAGAAATTGGGCAACTGATTATACTCATAGTTGCTACCATCCTCTTCTGGGGTATAAGGAAAAAGAGTTGGTACCGTTACTATGTTCAAGTTCCTGTGTCAATCATCATAGCATTGGTCGGCCTCTTCTGGTTTATTGAAAGGATTGTATAACATATCCCAAATATGCCACAATGATTCTCCTTTTTACTTAGATTGTTTAAATTGGTCATCAAATGTGATGAATGACTGTAACAATGTATCATAATCTAGTCACTGAATTCTACACTGCATTTGCAAATGGAGATCCAAAAAAGATGATAGCCTGTTATCATCAAAACATAGGCTTTGAAGATCCAGCATTTGGCAGATTATCAGGCGATAGAGCTAGGAAAATGTGGGAGATGCTATTATCCAACAAGGCTGCATCTCCAGAGATAACATTTTCGAATGTAGAAATTGAGGGTAATCGAGGAAGTGCAAATTGGGAAGCCAAATACGTATTTGGGCCTAAAAAACGTCACGTTCATAATACCATAAAAGCCACTTTTAGATTTGAAGATGGTAAAATAATCGATCACAAGGATGTGTTCAACCTTTGGAAATGGTCGCGGCAAGCATTAGGACCAAGTGGTGTATTACTTGGTTGGTCTCCAATTATGAAGAAGAAAATTCGATCAGTTACAAATAAACAATTAGATATTTACATCAATAAAACAGCTTCTTCTAGTTGATGAATAAAATCAAAATCCTATTACTTGTTTTCTGTACAATGGGGTTCACACTTCTACTCGTTGTTGGTCTACTTGAAAGAGACGTGGTTGCTTTGCTATTTAACGACTCTGCACAAGTGACCGAAGAAAGCATAAGATTGACTTTTTCAGCACTTCAAAGAATTGTTGGTGTGCTTCCTTATACCCTAGGTGTAATTATTGCCGGCACCTTTATCTTATCCCTAGTTCAGCTTTATAAATCTCAAAGACATTGGTTGGCAATTGGTATAATACTAGTTGTAGCATTCCCTATGGTATTTAATATTTTCATTGCTGATACAGCAGCAGTTGTTGCTGGAATTGAAACTACCAAAGCTACAGACCCAATAGATCTAGTTAAGTCAAGTTTACTAGGCGCAGTCCAGCAACATTATATAGGACTAGTTGGATTTACGCTAGCAACCATCCTGCAATTAATCTACACATTACAGACTGCTAATTCATCGAAATAGGCGTAGAGAGTAAAGCAGATCCATTGCTTACTTTTGTGGAATGAAGCAATTGTGCAAATCTCTTACCCACAGGGAACTGCAAAATTAATCAACAACTCAACCAATAGTGAAACTGAACAATTGAGAATAGCAACGACAGGTCAAGTCCCAGTCGACAAAAAAGATAGATAACTACTCAGATGAAGAATAATTTCTACTTAGATTTAGCAAAAAAGTATGGCACTCCTCTCTATGTCTATGATGGAGATGTAATTGCCCGAAAATTTAATCAATTCAAAGCTGCTTTTAAGGTCAAGAGCTTAAAAATTCACTTTGCTGCAAAAGCATTAACCAATCTTGCAATCTTACGTCTTTTTAAAGAACTTGGTGCTGGATTAGATTGTGTTTCGATTGAAGAAATCAAATTAGGTCTACAAGCCGGTTTTGATCCTAGTGATATTATATACACACCCAATGGAGTGGCATTCTCAGAATATGAAGAAGCTATAAAACTAGGCACAAAGGTCACAATTGATAATCTGCCAACGCTTGAAAAAATTGGCATCCATTACCCAAATTTGCCAATCTTCATCCGTCTTAATCCCCATCTCATGGCTGGTGGTAATTCTAAAATCAGTGTAGGACACATTGGTTCAAAATTCGGCATTTCTATTCATCAGCTTCCAAACATCTTACGCCTAGTCAAAAAGTACTCTATACAAGTCGAAGGAATACATGTCCATACTGGTTCTGATATTATACAAGTTGATATTTTCAAGAGGGTTGCGGAATTACTATTTTCTATAGCAGATCAATTTGAAAATATCAAATCAATAGACTTTGGTAGTGGGTTTAAAATTAAATATAGGGATTCTGACATATACACCGATATCCAGCTAATTGGAAGTCAATTTGCTACATACTTTAATGCATATTGTGAAAAGAGAAAACGAGATTTGACCTTACGGTTTGAGCCTGGCAAATACCTAGTTAGCGATGCTGGCGTTTTTCTAACCCAAGTAAATGTGGTTAAACTTACTACAGCATGCACTTTTATTGGTGTCAATAGCGGATTCAACCATTTCATTAGGCCAATGTTTTATGACGCTTATCACGAAATTGAAAATATATCTAATCCAGAAGGTGAAAAGAAAATGTATTCTGTTGTTGGATACATTTGCGAATCCGACACTTTTGCAGAAGATCGTCTCATTAATGAAGCTAGAGAAAATGATATACTTCTGTTTAGAAATTCCGGTGCTTATTGTTATTCTATGTCATCCAATTATAATTCAAGACTTAGACCTGCAGAAGTATTAGTATTAAAGGGCAAAGACTATCTCATCAGGGAAAGAGAAAGCTTTGATGATTTGATACGTCATCAAAATATTCCTGTTGTCAAAAATTGGATATAGAGAAAAGAGATCAATAATGCGCTTTCATAAGAATCTTAAAGTGAATATGGGTTGAGGTCTACTCCCACCTGTTGTTCTGCATCTTTGTTAAGATAAGCATCCACAGATTGTGCAACTTTTCTTCCTTCGGCAATAGCATGCACCACTAACGACTGCCCCATGCGTGCATCTCCTGCTGCAAAGAGTTTGTCGACAGAGGTTTTATAACCATTGGTCTTAATATTCTGCCTTCGATCTAATGCAATATTGAGTCCACTGAAGAATGTATCAATAAGTGGATGCAAAAATCCAATTGCTAGAAAAACCACATCACATAGAATTACAGATTGACTATTCTGAATTTCTTTCATTTCATAAGAACCTGTCTTAGTTTTTTCCCATTGAACTTTTACCGTTTCGACACCGGAAACCCTAACACCATCATCAGAAATAAATCTTTTTGTTGCAACAGCCCAATACCTTTCTGCTCCTTCTTCATGTGAACTAGATGTTCTTAAAATCATCGGCCATTGTGGCCATGGATTATCTTCAGATCTAGTTGTTGGAGGCTTACCCATCAATTCTAGTTGGGTTACTGACTTAGCTCCTAGACGATGAGCACTTCCAATGCAATCAGAGCCCGTATCACCACCACCAATTACTAAGATGTCTTTATTTCTGCAATCCAAGAGATGAGATTGTTCACCCGCAACAAATCTATTTACTTCAGTAAGAAAATCCATCGCAAAGTAGATACCTTCTAAATTTCTTCCTTCAATAGCGAGGTCTCTTGGCACTGTTGATCCAATACAAAGCACAGTTGCATCATATTCTGATAACAGAAAAGCGGGGTCTATATCATGACCAACTGTAACTCCAGTTTCGAACTGAACTCCTGCTTCTTTCATAAGATTGAGACGTCTATCTAGAATACTCTTCTCCAATTTAAAATCAGGAATACCATATCTAAGTAGACCTCCTATTCTGTCTGCCTTCTCATAAACTGTCACCTGATGACCTTGAGCTCTTAGTTCGTCAGCACAAGCCAGCCCTGCAGGACCTGACCCAATAATTGCTACCTTGTGATTTGTCTCTCTGAGAGGAGTATTTACTTTAACCCAGTTGTTTTCAAATGCAATCTCCGTTATTGACTTTTCTATTTCCTCTATAGTAACTGGATCATTATTAATTCCGAGTACACACGACCCTTCACATGGAGCAGGACAAATTCTTCCAGTAAATTCTGGAAAATTGTTCGTTGAGATTAAAATCTTGTAAGCTTGCTCCCATTGTTGTCTGTAAACAGCATCATTAAACTCAGGAATTCGATTGCCCAACGGACAAGCTGAATGACAAAATGCAACACCACAATCCATGCATCTTGCACTTTGCTGTTCTATTATTACCTTTTCAGAAAGGTCTATGAATTCATTAAAATGAGTTATCCTATTACTTACTGATTCTTTCGGCGGCAACTGCCTTTTATATTCAATAAAACCATCAATCTTTCCCATCTTAAGCAATTTTTCTTAAAGAATCTTCTCCAAGCTTCGCAAGGGCATCTTTATACTCTCTTGGAATAACCTTAACAAAACTTTCTTTATGGATCTCCCAGTCAAAAAGTAAATGCATAGCTTTGGGTGATCCTGTATGTTTTGCATGATTACTGATCAATGCATACAAGTGTTGAAAATCATTTGCATCTAAGGTTTCAACTAAAAGATTTTCTTTAGAGATTTTCACTGCTTGTTCTTTTTTGAGATATACGATTCCTCCACTCATACCAGCACCGAAATTCTTTCCAATAGCCCCAAGGATTACAATGTTTCCTCCAGTCATGTACTCACACCCATTGTGTCCTATGCCTTCCACGACTGCATGGGCACCACTATTTCTAACTGCAAACCTATCTCCTGCAATCCCATTAATGTAAGCTTGTCCTGAAGTTGCACCATAGAGTGCAACATTTCCAATTATGATATTCTCGCTTGGTTTAAATTGAACCTCACTACTTGGTTTTATTGATAACTTGCCACCACTGAGTCCCTTTCCAAAATAGTCGTTAGACTCACCTTCTAATAAGAAACTGATACCACGAGTGGTAAAAGCACCAAAACTCTGACCAGCAGACCCCTTGAATCGAAATGAAAAATTATCTTCTGGGAGTCCTTCAGCTCCATAGAGCTTACTTACTTCATTAGAAAACATAGCGCCTACTGCTCTATCAGTATTTACTATTTCCCAAATTGATTGTGATGACTTAGCATTATTTAATGCAGTCCTAGAAAGCGCGATCATTTTCTTATCTAAGACATCTTCAATTTCATGATTTTGAGGTTTGCTTTTATAAAATGCTGTATTGTAGGTGTTCTTCTGCTTAAATAAAATGCCATCCAACTTGAGATTATTGGATTTCCAGTGTCTATCAAGACCGCAGATCTCAAGTAAATCTGTTCTGCCTACTAACTCATCTACTGTTCGAACACCAACTTTGGCCATGATTTGCCTCATCTCTTTAGCGAGAAAACGAAAGTAATTGACCAAATCTTCAGTCTTGCCTTCAAACTTCTTTCGTAATTCTGGGTTCTGAGTAGCTATACCAACAGGACAAGTATTTAAGTGACATTTCCGCATGAGTATACAACCTTGCACAACAAGTGCAGCTGTCGCAATCCCCCATTCTTCTGCTCCTAACATGGTGGCTATTGCCAAGTCTCTTCCTGTTCTGATTTGCCCATCTACTTGCAGGGTGACACGATCTCTCAATCCATTCTTAACTAGTGATTGATGTGTTTCTGAGAGGCCCAATTCCCATGGTAGACCTGCATGACGTATCGAACTCAAAGGCGAAGCACCTGTGCCTCCATCAGATCCAGAAATAAGAATGTGATCAGCATGTGCTTTTGCAACTCCAGAAGCTATCACACCAACACCTGCTTTGGAGACAAGCTTTACACTAATTCTTGCTTTTCTATTAGCATTCTTCAGATCATAAATCAATTGCGCTAAGTCCTCAATCGAGTAAATATCGTGATGCGGAGGTGGCGATATAAGACCAACACCTGGTGTAGAATGCCTAACCTTAGCAATCCAAGGATTAACCTTATGGCCTGGTAGTTGACCACCTTCTCCCGGTTTTGCACCTTGCGCCATTTTGATTTGAATTTCCTCAGCATTTGTCAAATAATGACTCGTAACACCAAAACGACCAGAAGCTACTTGCTTAATTGCAGAATTCTCACTTGGTTGATTTTCTTTGGTAACATATCTTACAGCATCTTCTCCACCTTCACCCGAGTTACTCTTTCCTCCAATGATATTCATTGCTCTAGCTAAGGCAGTATGCGCCTCAAAACTTATGGAGCCAAATGACATTGCTCCAGTAGCAAAACGCTTCAGAATTTTTTCTTCTGACTCTACTTTCTCAAGGGCTATTGACTGTGTTCCTTCCTTTAGCTTGAGATAACTTCTTAGCGTACCATTTCCATACTCAAGAGTATTGATTTTATCTGAGAATTGTTGATATGTCTTGTAAGAATTATTCTTTGTCGCATATTGTAGTAGATGAATGGTATCAGGGTTAAACAGATGATACTCTCCTTTTCTTGTCCATCTATAATTACCTAGGTCCGGAAGTGAATTATAGCCTTTCAGAAATGCAGCTTTATGCTTTGTCTCGTTTTCTCTTTGTAAATCAAAAAAACTGAGCCCTCCTATTCTACTAATGGTATTTTTAAAACAAATATCTATTACTTCTTGTCCAATACCGAGTGCTTCGAAAGTTTGAGCTCCTTTGTAAGAGTTCAAGGTAGATATACCAAGTTTGGACATGATTTTCAACAACCCCTTATTTACAGCAGTAATATACTTTTCTGCAACACCCTTTTCGTCTGGTTTCAATCGGTTACAAGTTTCGAGGGCTAGATAAGGACATACTAGGTCTGCTCCATAAGAAAAAAGACATGCAAAATGATGGGATTCCCAGATATCTCCAGCATCAATTATCAGAGTTACTTCTTTTCTTAAACCCAAATTAATTAGAAAATGATGGATTGCTCCCGTTATTAGCAATGAAGGGATGTTGATATTATACTTATCAATGTATCGATCCGATAGCCTAATAAGTTTAATTCCATTCATTACTTTGAATTCTACCTCTTGACATACCTTGGCAATTGCTTCTTTGAGACTAATGGTCGATCTGTACGCCGTCGAAATACTATGACACTCAAGAGTAAGGTCTTTACTGAACAGGATTTTTTCTAACTCTTTTTCTGTTAATACTGGTGAATCAAATTGGACAGTTACTGCTTCCTTTTCACCAATGCCAATAATGTTACTCCCTCCACCAATTGCAGTCTTGAGGCTCATGTAGAATGACTCTCTAATAGGGTCGATAGGCGGATTTGTAACTTGAGCAAATTGTTGTTTGAAATAATTTGATGGATGCTGGGCTATCCTTGACAAAACAGCAAGAGGTATATCAGAACCCATAGACCCAATGGGTTCTTTTCCATGCTCAGACATTGCACTGATAATCATATCCTCATCCTCTCTAGTGATTCCAAAAGCAATTTGTCTTGTCTTGAGATCGAGTTTTGAAATTGCTAACTTTTGAGATACTCCAGGTAGATCAGTTATGTGTCTGGAATTCTTATTAATCCACTCTCTGTAAGGTTTTCTTTTACAAATGGTTTCTTTGACCTCTTGGTCTGAAATTATTCTTTGCTCCTCAAGATCGGCCACAAGTATTTTTCCTGGCTCCAACTTAGCCTTATAAGCTACTTCGTCTTCAGGTATTTGCAGACAACCTGCTTCACTAGCCAAGACAAGGATTTTATTCTTAGTAAGCAAGTACCTGGAAGGTCTGAGACCATTTCTGTCCAAGGTTGCCCCTAAAATATTTCCATCAGTAAAGCAAATAGATGCTGGACCATCCCAAGGCTCCATTATAGCATCATGATATTGATAAAAGGCCTTTTTGTAGTCTGGCATTTCATCATCATTTTGCCAAGATTCAGGAATCATCATCATGATTGCATGCGGAATTGATCGACTTGCCCTAAGCAAAAAATCAACAACATTATCAAAGTTTCCAGAATCAGATATGGTAGGGTCGCAGACAGGAAATGTCTTGAGTAAATGAGGTCTGTCACTCTTGACATTACTCATGTAGTTTTCCCTTGCCATCCACCAATTTAGATTTCCCTGTATGGTATTTATCTCTCCATTATGAGCAATGCAACGAAATGGTTGAGCAAGTTTCCATTTTGGTAATGTATTAGTGGAAAATCGGCTATGTACAATAGCAACAGAAGACTTAAAATCATTTGCCTGTAAATCAGGATAGTAGTTTCTAAGTTGAGTGGCCTTGAGCAGTCCTTTATAGATAATTGTTTTTGACGAAAGGGAAGCTATGTAGAAGTCTTCGAAAAGGGAGAAGAAATCATCATACATTGTCTTCATAATTGTATTTCTAAGGAAATAAAGTCTATTCTCTATATCCTTATAATTGAAATTAGTTGACTTAAAGACAAGTTGGACGATTTGAGGTTCAGTTCGCTTAGCTGAATCTCCTAAATCAGAATTATTTGTAGGCACTACTCTACTATGTATGATTTGGAAGTCTTGCTCCTTACATTTACTCTCTATGACTTCAAGACAAACCTTGTATTTACTATCTTCTTTAGGAAAAAAAAACATGCCAACACCATAATTTCCAGATGAAGGCAAAGCGATTTGCTGAGACAAAAAGATATTCTGAAAAAATTCATGAGGAATCTGCAATAGTATACCTGCTCCATCTCCTGTATTCTCTTCACAACCACATGCTCCCCTGTGCTTCATGTTCTCTAACATGGTCAATGCAGAATCAACTATATATTGAGTTGGAATTGACTTCAGGTCTGCTATCAGACCCACACCACAAGAATCTTTCTCTAGTTGAGGTGTATATAAACCATTATCATTCCTCTCCATAGTCTTACTTTTTCATCTGATAAAATTGATCTCTCACTTCAAATCTTAAGTATAGGCCAAAGCTTGATGTTCTCCCAGATCTAAACCTTTACGTTCTTCTATCTCCTCGACCCTAATCCCTACAAGTATTTTGATTAAGAAGAAAATGATAAATGCAAAAGTGAAAGTAAAAGCACCTATAGCCACAATTCCTAACAGTTGGATTCCTAATCCACCTGTGTCTTCTCCATAATTACCAAAAAGGGCAACAGCAATTGTTCCCCAGATACCACAGACAAGATGAACAGATGTTGCTCCAACTGGATCATCGATTTTCAACCTATCGAAAAAAGAAACTGAAAGCGGTATAATACATCCTGCAATGCATCCAATAAGCATCGCGCTCAATGGAGATACTCCATCTGCACTAGCTGTAATTCCAACTAAACCACCCAAAATTCCATTCAGAGCCATGGACAAATCATAGGTTTCAAATATGAGTTTTGAAACTACAAAAGAGCCTAAGCATCCTGCAGCAGCAGCGACTGCTGTAGTAACAAATACAAGTGAGACGAGATCAGGGTCAGCAGACAAGACAGAACCACCATTAAAACCAAACCAACCAAACCATAAAAGGAATACTCCCACTGTAGCTAATGGCATACTATGCCCTGGAATGGGCCTGATTCCATCTTCTGTATACTTACCTGACCTTGGCCCCAACAAAATGGCTCCTGCAAGTGCCCCCCAGCCTCCTACAGAGTGGACCAGAGTCGAGCCTGCAAAATCATAAAATCCTTTTGCATCTAACCATCCAGCTCCCCATTTCCAATAGCCTGTTATTGGATATGCAATGGTGACAAACAGCAGGCAAAAAATTAAGAACGGCAAAAGCTTGATTCTTTCGGCTACAGCTCCTGATACTATTGTGCAACAAGTTGCAGCAAACATTCCTTGAAAGATAAAATCAGTGTAATAGGTATAACTTCCATCTGCGTATTCAATGAGTCCAGCAGCATCAGGAGGGTTTGTAAGACCAAAGCCACTAAAAGCTAAGAAACCACCCTCTATTCCTGGATACATCAGATTAAACCCTATGAAATAATAAGAAAGTAATCCCACAGATACAATCATAACATTTTTGAATAGAATATTCACAACATTCTTCCTTTGTACAAAACCAGCTTCCAAAGCTGCAAATCCCAAATGCATAATAAATACCAAGACCGTAGCCACAAGCATCCAAGTATTATTTGCTAAAAACTTTGCTTCATTAGCTGCTTTAAGAGCTTCTCTTGCTAATTCTAAAGACTCATTCATCAATACTATCTTTCTCGTTGTTAGTAATTTATTGCATCACTGCCTGTCTTATTAGTCCGAATATTTATCACTTCATCTATGGTACTGAAATAAATTATTCCGTCACCCTTTTCTCCAGTCTTAGCAGCTTCAGATATAGCAAGCTTTGCAACCTCCGCGTACTCATCAGACACAATAATTTCAATCTTTATTCTTGCTATATAGCCTACATCATAGATTGCTCCTCGATAACTCAAATTCTTCCCTTTTTCATGACCATAGCCTTTTACTTCGTAGAAAGTAAAAAAATTAATATCGTGCTTGCTCAACGCTTCCTTTACCTTATCAAATCTCGAAGCTCGGACTATTGCTTCAATTTTTTTCATTGGCTAGATTTTACGTTAAGTTAGATGGGAATTCACATTTCTTTCGTTGAAAAAAACAGCATTCTTTAAATTTAACCTCTAGTAACAAATAGCTAAGTCGTTGTATTTCAGATGTTTAGAATACTTCAAATCTGTTATGCCCAATTGGACTTTATTAGGCTGATTTGGCAACCAATATACTCTGGATGGTGGGTGTCATTTCCATAACAATCAAGATTTACTGCTTTGACAAGATTGAAAACAACTGTACAGAGAAAGGATAGTTTATTGAGACAAAAGAATCAAAAACATAAATTTCCATTCAAATTGTTTTCAATTAATCAACTCAAAAGCATTGCTTCTCAAAGATTATTTCTCTAGATTTGTTTTTCTTAGAATGAATACAACATTTACATATTTCTGTTTTAGCTATTATTTCAACCTCACCTAGTTGGACTGGAAATGTGATATTTGAATATAAAAAAATAAAAACCCGGTCTACTTTGACTGGGTTTTTTCATTTATAGTATGAAAAAGATTGCGATACAAGGTATAGAAGGAGCTTTTCACGATGAAGCAGCACGAGCCTACTTCAAAACTGACCTAGAAATCATTCCAAGTCTCACATTTGAGGATGTTGTACAAAGTGTTCTTAGCGGAGATGCCGACCAAGCTCTAATGGCAATAGAAAATACTATTTCAGGAACTATCCTCCAGAATTTTAGAATTCTAGCAAGCCATCCAATTCAAATAGTTGGAGAAATAAAAATGCGGATCGTTCAGTGTCTGGGAGCACTGAGAGGAACTCAAGTAACAGACCTCAAAGAAGTGAGATCACACTATATGGCCCTCAACCAATGTGACGAATACCTTAGCACAAAGGATCTAAAGCAAATAGCTATCGAGGATACAGCATTGGGGGCAAAACAGATAGCTCAAAAGAAGCTTTCTGGTGTCGGTGCAATAGGGAGTAAGACCGCCATGGAAATTTATAACCTTGATGTTTTGGCTGAATCTATCGAAACAAATAAGAATAACTTTACAAGATTCTATGTGCTTCAGAAAGCAAGTACTACTGCAGCAATCGGCAATAAATTTACTGCACAAGTTATCCTTGATCACAGATCAGGCAGCCTAGCAAAACTCCTCACCGATATCGAACATTTTGATATTAATCTGACAAAAATTGAATCAACTCCAATTATCGGTAAACCTTGGCAGTATAGCTTCTTCCTAGAAGGCGAAAAAGCAGCTAAACTGGACAAAGCTTTGATTACTGCATGTTTGCAAAAACATGCACATCACCATCATATTATTGGCATTTATACAAAACATGATGAAAGCATCTAACCGATCCGAAACGATAAAAGAATATTACTTCTCTCACAAAATGAGAGAAATACAAACCTTAAATGATGAAGGGGCTGACGTTATAAATTTGGGTATTGGAAGTCCAGATTTGATGCCCGACTCATCGGTCAATAGAGCACTTCTTGAAGATCTAGCCGAAGAAGGTGCATTCAAATATCAACCATACAATGGTATAGAGTCTTTCCGAAAAACAATAAAAGCATGGTATAAAGAAACCTATAACTTGGACCCAATAGACTCAATTTCAACAATCCCTCTCATAGGTAGTAAGGAAGGTATACATTTTTTATGCCTGGCATATTTAAACCCACAGGATGAAGCATTAATACCAAATCCAGGCTATCCTGCCTATGCTTCTGCAATTCGACTGGCTAATGGAAAACCAGTTAGTTATACTCTTAAGAAGGAAGAGAATTGGCAAATCAACCTTTCTGAAATTGAAGCTAAGATTACTCAAAAAACCAAGTTGCTCTTTGTCAATTATCCACATATGCCAACAGGTGTTATGGCAAATAGACAAAGGCTAGAATCCTTAATAGCTCTGGCAAAAAGGCATGACATACTTCTTTGTAATGATAATCCTTATAGCTTGATCCTTAGTGATGAGCCTTTCTCAATACTACAAATACCAGGCGCAGATGAAGTATGTATAGAGCTAAATTCATTGTCAAAGAGTGCTGCAATGGCAGGTTCGAGAATTGGGATGATGGTAGGTAGAGAAGCACTACTCCATCCCGCATTTAAGATTCAGACTAGTTTTAGTTCCGGTATGTTTAGACCACTACAGAAAGCAGCAATTGCAGCTCTTAATGCTACATCCAATTTTGTTGCTGAGAGCAATAAAGAATATAGACAAAGGAGGAACTTGATCTGGTCATTATTCGATAAACTAGATTGTACTTATCAAAAAGAAACAGCTGGTCTATTCGTCTGGGCAGAGTATCAGTATCCAGAATTCAATAGCTACGAATTTAGCAATCATTTACTTGAGAGGTATAAGATTTTTATAGCACCAGGTGAGTTATTTGGCACTCAAGGCAACAATTACATCAGAGCTTCATTATGTCAAACACAACCAGAAATTAGACGAGCAATTCATAGATTATGAGATTATTAGACACACTAGATAAGAATAGAGAAAGACCATTGGTAATCGCAGGCCCTTGCAGTGCAGAGAGCTGCGAGCAAATGTTGGCTACTGCCAAAGAGCTCAATCATGAACGTGTTGATTATTATAGAGCAGGCATTTGGAAACCTCGGACACGGCCAGGGAGCTTTGAAGGATACGGGAAGAAAGCGCTACCATGGTTAAAGGAAGCAAAAGATACATATGGTTTTAGAACGTGCACAGAAGTAGCTAAAACAGAACATGTCGAAGCTGCACTAGATGCAGATGTTGACTTACTTTGGGTTGGTGCTAGGACGACAACGAATCCTTTTGCTGTGCAAGAAATAGCTGAAGCCCTTGCAGGAGTAGATGTAGAGGTCTTAGTGAAAAACCCTATCAATCCAGATTTAAGTTTGTGGATGGGTGGTATAGAAAGACTCAAAAGAAAAGGTATTACAAAAATAGGTGCTATACACAGAGGGTTTTCAATCTACGCAAAAAGCAATTTTAGAAACCAACCGCTCTGGCAAATACCACTAGAACTCAAAAGAAACTGTCCTGACCTCCCTGTGATTTGCGATCCTAGCCACATATGCGGAAGGAGAGATATCATTTTTGACGTGAGTCAAAAAGCATTGGACTTGAATTTTGATGGACTGATGATTGAGACACATATTAATCCTGATGTAGCACTCAGTGATGCCGCCCAACAATTAACACCAGTTGTGTACAATGAGACAATTCATGCATTGGAGTTAAGCTTAGCTAACCCAGATTCGCAGTCTAGAATTCACCTGAGTGAATATAGGAATACGATTGATGATTTGGACACTGAATTGCTTCAGATTTTGAGGTCTCGTATGGATATTGTTGAGAAAATTGCAGCGTACAAAAAAGAACACAAGATTAGTATCTACCAAAAAGAGAGGTGGGCTAAGATTCTAACAAAAAGCAACAATAAGGCTGAACAAATGGACCTAGATACAAAATTTGTACAAGACATTTTTCGAGCAATTCATCAAAGTTCTATCAACCTTCAGGAAAAAATAATACGAAAAAGATAGTGAGTATTGGGCACTTAACAACTGGTCATTGCATCAGTAAGAAATGGCTCGAAATGTTTGAATTGGTTTATTTGACCAAAGTGATTTTATGATGAATTGTTTGACCATTGATATCAATGACGAGTAAATAGATTCCGCTGACAAAACTTCCAACATCTAAACTATAAATATTAGATTCTGTCTCCACATCCATTATTGTATAGACTTCTCTGCCATCAATACTGTACACCTTCAATGCATCTATCTGGAACCCTTGGGCTGACTCTAGATATACCATTCCTTGAGTAGGATTCGGATAAAGAATAATATTCAGGTCTGCTAAGTTGAAAACACGTGAAATACCATCAATGACAAACATTGTATCTATCATACAGGCATTTCCGTCTTCAACAATCAATGAATAATTACCAAAAGTTAAATTCGATATCAAACTATCTGTAGACTCTGTACTCCACTCATACTGGTAGGGCAATACCCCACCTTCGACATTCACGCTGATTGATCCTTCCAAGTCACTTGTTGATAAAGAGTCATTTACAATAAATGCTTCCAAATTCAACGGCTCAGGTTCTGTCACAATGACGTCAATTGTCTTTGAACAACCACCTTCACTGAGAACTTGAATAGCATATGTCCCAGCACCAAGATTCAAAATCTCTTGAGTAGTTTCTAATTCATCAATCGAAAATTCAAAAGGTGGCTGACCTGCTGTGACTCCTATAGACAAAGAGCCAGAAAGATCACCATGACATAACACATGATCTATATCTACATCAAACTGTACTTCATCATCTGCAATCCAAAAGCTAAATATGCCTTTGTTGTTTATTGCATCACTGACAGTAACTACATAGTTACCTGGTTGTAAATTTGAAATTGTATTACTTTCTAAAGAGCCATCTGCCCAACTATATTGGTATGGCGGAATTCCATTTAGGACTTCAATTTCTACTGATGCAAGTGAGTTTATGTCACAATATGGCTTGGTTTGAATGAGATTAGCTTCCAATGTATCAATAGGGTGAACAATAAAGAATGTATCCAATGTACATCCATTAGCATCTTCCACTGAAAGCAAATACTCACCAGTAGCCAAGTCTGAGAGAACATTATCGATGGATCCATTGCTCCACGCTATTTCATATGGTTCAATTCCTCCATTTAGACTAATCTCAATAGCACCTTCAAGCGCTGGGGTAATAAGTGTATCTGGTTCAATCGTAGCGAATACTGTCAGTGGTTCTGGTTGCTCAAGTATAATAGACTGTGTTGTTGAGCAAGTTGAGTTATCAATGACAACTACCTCATAACTTCCGGCCATTAAGTTGTCAACATTAGGAGTGCTTTCTTCATCATTCATGTAGTACTCAAAAGGAGGCTCTCCCGATAGAATTGTAATATCAATTTCTCCTGAATCTTCTCCATGACAGAGTGCATCTGTGGCAAGAATATCTATGGTTACTTGTTGATTTTCTATTAGGATACTAAATACACCTTGAAGGTTCTCGGAGTCTGTTACAGTCACTTGATAGTTTCCTGGCAATAAAGATTCAGCAGTAGTATTCTGTCCTATGTTCTCCGACCAATCATAATGATATGGTGGTGTTCCATTGAGTACTTGTACTTGGACTGCAGCAAGAGAATTTTCATCGCAATATGGCAAAGTCTGTAATAGATTGGCATTCAATGTATCAATAGCCGTAACATTAAAGAAAGTATCTATGCTACAACCATTAGCATCTTCCAAAGTCATAGCATAAGTCCCAACAGTTAATTCTGATATCATAAATTCCTCAGATCCTGTTTCCCACAAAAAGTCATAGGGTTCAACCCCTCCATCCACACTGAGTGCAATTGACCCTTCAGGTATTGGCGTTGATAGAGAATCCTGCTCGATGACTGCAGTTATTAGTAGAGGTTGAGGTTGGTCAATAATCACCATTGCTGTAGCTGAACATGCATTGCTATCAAAAACAACTACCTCATAAGTACCCGCACTTAACCCAGCATTCATTTGCGAGCCAGTATCCTCATTTAATAAGTACTCATAAGGACCTTGTCCTGAAAGCAGATTAATCTCCAATTCTCCGGTATGACTCTCATAGCACATCAAGTCTTGTGTGACCACTTCTATTTCCAATTCTCGATTTTCAATTGTAAAATTGATTATGCCCTGGCAAGTCTCAGCGTCTGTAATTGTCACCTCATAAAATCCAGGTGCAAGATTCTCAGCAATGTCTTGTTGGGAAACATCATCAGTCCATTGGTAACTATAAGGTGCTGTGCCATTCAGAATTTCTAATTCAACACTTGCTGATTCTTCTAAGCTGCAGTAAGGAGATGTCTCAATGACATTAGCTTGAATGACTTCAATAGGCTCTACAATAAAATTGTATAACTCTATACAATTGTCACTATAAAGAATTTGCAACTGATGCGAACCAGGACTGAGTGCATTACTCATCAGCTCTCCTTCGACTCCATCCCACCTGATGACATAATCTTCCCCAGCATTCTCAAGATTACTGAGTATTGCATAGTTCTCAAGAGGATTCATACAACCTCCTTG
>JAHDEL010000032.1:19885-37606 GCA_020628855.1 Saprospiraceae bacterium
GGGCTATACCCAAAATAGTTAGAAAGACTTGCATCTATGTACTTGTAATCATCTCGGCTGCAGCCTGTTGTTACTATATCATAGTGTAATAAAACAGGTTCGTCAAGCTCTATATCTACTTCTTTAAAGCATCCATTTTCATTAAATCCAACCAATGTATATATACCAAAGCTAAGATCTGAAATGCTATCCGTGAAAACAACATCATCGACCATGAATTTGATATCTGAATCCAAAGTCTCTGCATAAATTACTCCATCTCCACCGCAAATAGGATCTTTCCAATCCAATGTAAAATCTTCCTTATCAAAATCGTATTCATAATAAAGGTCTACGGTGTAGTCTTGGCGGCAACCAAGAGCATTGCTCACTGTAAAAGTGTAAGTACCTGGACCCAAATGCTTTATGGTATCTGTTACTACAACTCCATCAATTTCGAAAACAGCTGTAGCGTCTCCGCTTTGAGCAACTATCCAACCATTCTCATCATAACATGTAGGGTGCGCATACTCTGGAGAAAAATCTACCCAAAAACACTCGAAACAAGTCATGTCTATCTGTTGAAGGCTATACCAAGTACCTACGAAAACTTCATCCATCCCATCCTCATCTAAATCCTGATGTGCCATGCCATCATATTCACCCACTCTAATACCATAGACTTGGCTCACTGTAGTATGTATGCCCGGCTTATGGATAAAGACTAAATCTGAAGAAGTTACCATCAATTCCTCAATCCCATCATTATCAACATCACCAGAAGAAATTCCCTGAACAGGAAATGTTATGAACGGAACTGTATCTATGATATTCATAGTTTCAGCGCTCAACACATCAATATCTCCATCCGTGGTACCACCAATAATTTCGTTGATTCCATCACCATCCCAATCAAATAAATGGATATTAGTATAATTATCTTTCTGAGACTGCGTAAGCACATGCTCAGTATTATGATCATCAAATTTGTATATCCAATCCTTCGTCATTATAATCTCTGAAGATGCATCTTCATCAACATTTCCAATCAATAGATCATGTACACTTATCGAATTATTTAACTCAAAGCTTTCCCACTTTGTACTAAGGTCTTCAAACTCAATTACAGACAGATTACTTTCTTTCCCAATAATTATATCAAGCAAACCATCTTCATCAATATCTTCTACACGACTGATCACCATATCGCTAAAACCACTATTTCTAGTCTTTTCCTCTTTTAAGTGACCTGTTTTGCCATCATAGACCTTAACAATCAGATCGTCAAAATGCCTGGCAACAAAAAGGATATCCAAATCGCCATCATTCTGATAATCAAGAATATTTACGTTGGCGTCGGAGATTTCGTAAGGGTCTACACTGAAGCTGAGAGTACGCTCTAAGATTTTCGATTGGGCATCAAAGATTTTTATCGTTAGTTCGTTCTCCCCAAAATGAAAACCTTCACCTGATAAAGAGATAAGTTCTGTACTGCCATCATCATCAATATCAGCAAGTTGGATGTCTTGAAATGAGCCAGAATATCTTTCGGAATTAGATTCTGTATGACCACTGCTTAAATTATATAACCGAAGTGCTCCATAATTAAAACTATTTTCATAAACAGCAAGTAATTCCAGGGTTTTATCATTGTCAAAATCATCTATGAGCATTGAGTAATGAGAGGAAAAGTAGGGTTCAGTATCTATCTCTAATGTTTTGACTTTATTGCCTGTCTTAAGATTGTAAATGTTGATTTTATCAGAAAAATCATCTAGAGAAATTAATTCAAGCTCTGAATTGCCTAGAATATTTCTAACTGTCCAAATATCACTTCCTGTATTAATTGTAAATTTTAAATTTCCAGTCTCTAAATCAAAGACTTTTACAGCATGTTGTTCTTCTATTATTGCTTCATCTTTACCATCATTATCCACATCCCAGAGTTCAACAAAATCAGTCTGAGAAACCTGCAAATCATATTCCAGTAGATAGTTTTGTCCGTCAAACTGATAGACTTGTCCATTCGATAAAACTATTTCTAGATCAATATCGTCATCGATATTACCAATGTCAAAATCAGCAGCATAATGATCTACTGTAAATTCTATTTGATGGGCTGCAGGGTCATAGATATAAAAGTCATTTCCGAACAAGACTAATATTTCATTCTGACCATCAACATCCATATCAAAAATCCGCATTTCTACATCTGGGGAGCCCCCTGACCAAGGGTGTTTAAAGCAATCTTTTAGCTCAAGCGTTTCGATATCATAAATGAAAATGGTATGTATCGAATTAAAGACTAATTCATCTACCCCATCACCATCTAAATCACCTCTAGCCATATCGGTAAACTTCTCCTGCATCAAATCTGTTGTATATTGCTTTTCAAATTTTTGAGTTTCTAGGTTGTAGTCAAAAACGTAGACAAATGAACCTTGTAGATTAGCGTAAGTTTCTCTTTCTATGTGCTCATATGTAATATATTCCTCTTGCCCATCTTGATCAAAGTCATACTTGATGAATTTGTTTTTTCTTCCGATGTCACCTGAAAAAGGAATATCCATCCAGAGAGGTTCGCATAGGTTTTTACAAGCTATTTCATCAGAAACAATGACAGACCCAACGGTAAAAGTTGTGTCTACCTTACAACCATTTGCATCAGTAATACTTAAGGTGTACGCTCCCTCAAAGACATTATAGATATCTAATTGTCCAAACCATCCACTACTCCATGTAATAGAATAATAATCATCAGCACCACCAGAGACGCTAACATGGATAGATCCATCCATCATAGAATTACTTGCAATATCATCAATAATGGTTGCCTCTATACTAATACTATCAGGAGAAGTTATTTCCAAGTACAAAGAATCTTGACAACCATGAGCATTGGTAACCGTCACTGGATAGAGACCATTTGCTAGATCCATTCTTTCCAATGCAATAGACCCATCTTGCCATTGTACCGAATATTCATCAGGGTGAGAGTTTACGGATAATACTATTCTACCCTCCGATTCACCATAACATTTATTATCTACTACAATTGCGTTCAGAAGTAGTTGGGGGTCTTCTAGCTCAATTGTTGCGACATCCTGACAGCCCGACTGATCTATCACTGTCACACTATAAATCCCAGGACTAAGATTAGAAATATGAGAGACGTCATTTGCTCCTGTACTCCAAATAATTGAATTAGGGTCCAAGGTGTCATCATAGACCAAAGTCAATCTTCCATTGTTCAGCAAGTCGCAATTGGTTACTTCTAGAAAGATTTCTGCTTTGGAAGGTGGGCTTGTTATAACACTAAATTGTTCAAGGTATCTACATCCATTTTCATCAATAAGCTCGACTACATGCGAGCCTTGAGATAATGTTGGGCTTTGTATTGAGTTGGTCAATTCACCATCCCAATAGATTTCATAATTTTCTGCATTTTGAAGATTAGAAAGTGTAGCAAAATTCTCCGATGAGCAATCTGAGCTGTTGATCGTCAAGCTATAATCGAGGGTTGGTTGAGGAGGGATATAAAACTCCCAATAAAAGTAACAAAAATCAACCCACATATTTAAGAAATGAATCCCCGACTCACTAAATATGGGACTCTGATCTGCGTTCATAAAACCATCCCAAAAATATTGGCCTCCATTAAATTCTGGATTTATAATTTCAGCATCAAATGTGAAGTCAACAACTTCAGCATAATATTGACCACAATCATTCTGAAGCACTTCAATATCTACATTGAGCACGTCCTCAAGTACAAAGACGGGCACTTCGAATTCTTTGATTCTTGAACAATCTTCACCAACCACTTCGACTGTATGAATGCCCGGACTTAACGGTCCACTAGCCGAGTTACCCAAGACCCCATCCCAATAGACTATATTTGATCCATTTGCTAATACATTTTCCAGCTCGGCATAGTAGTAGGTCGTACCACAAACACTTGCTCTTAGCTGGACATCAAAACTCAAAGGCTGCCTCAACGCGATATCAAATTCTTTAAAACATCCGTAGTCATTAAAGGCACGTAGGGTGTAATCTCCTTCTTCAACATCAAACAATGTATCTTGAAAAAGTACTTCATTGAGAGAAAATTGGATACCCTCTATATGTGTTGTTGCCCAGACAGCACCGTCTTCTTCATTGCAAGAGGGATGCTCAAATGCATATTCTACCACCCAAGCAGAAAAATCTTGATCATACTCTAGTGAATACGTAATTTCTTCGCTACAACCCCATTGATTAGATAAGATTAAATCATAGAACCCTGGTGCCAGCCCCTTTAAAGTATCACCAATATCCACACCTTGATAACTAAGAGTAGCTGTTGAGTCATTGCTCTCGAAAACAATCATGCCATCATCTTTATAACAAGAGGGATCAACTACATACGTTCCATTTTGTATCCAATGACATTCAATGCAATTGATGTCAACTTCCTGAATACCTTTCTCCCACTGCCATATGATATCTAATTCACCATCAGCATCGTAGTCTACTATATGGACAATTCCATTATCATTCTGATCAAATCCATAGACATTGATCAGGTCGGTGCGCTCATCAATATGATGAATAACAACTTTAGAATCAGCTGAAAAAATGAGTTCTTTCTTACCATCATTATCTACATCCTCAAATTCCATATTATTCATATCTCCAATAGCCCAAAACAAGACTTCATCAATGAGCTCAAGATCCGTGGGAGAGAGAATCCTTATTCTATTTCCTAATTGATGTATGATTTCGTTTATCCCATCGTCATCCCAATCATCGATGATTACATCGTAATCACTAGCACAACAAGGATTATCATTAACAAGAAAAGTAAAGTCCGTTTGGTAATCATCTAAAACAACAAGATAATCATCAGCTAATACAACTTCTAAAGCAGGGTCAGCATCAAGATTTCCAACTTGAATGTCATCATATTCCATTATCCAAAGAGAAGGTTCGAAGTCTTCAGCTTGGACCAATATTTCAAGAGTCTCCCCATCTAGAATATAGAAGTCTCGAAAAGCACTACAGAGATAGTCAGGAATTCCATCTTCCGTGACATCTTTTACAAGCAAAGCATCAGCGGGCTTATAATCCAAGATAGTATCCAGTTCGATACTTCCTGTTTGGCCGTCAACAATGAGGAATTTTGTTTCTGCTGTTTGAAAAGGCTCTTTATGCTCACCTATTAAAAAAATATCTAGATCACCATCATTCTGATAATCGAATACATCCATCGCTAGACAATTCTGAAAAAACTCAGGAGTTGGGAATTGTTTTACAAGTCTACTTATCTCAGAGTTAAAAATATTTACAACAACTTTCGCATTCTGATTTATTAAGGAAACCACTTCCATACTTTGGTCCTCGTCAAGGTCGGCAAACTTCAAGAGTTCCAAATCGAATGTTGAGTTTGCATTTGGAAGAACATATTCTATCTCTTGTTTGTCAAAGTCGTACATAAAGTGGTCATTTGTTCCACTGCCATGCCAAAACTCAATTGCATCATCATCATCAAAATTGCCAAGATGCATTTGGTAAGGATAAAAACTTGTACTTTGAATAAAGTCAGGAATTCCTGTTGTAGATTGTAATTCACCAGTTATCCCATCATGAACCTTGATAATGTCTTCAAACTGAGTATACATGACAAGTTCTTGATCATTATCTGAATCGATATCGGCAAAACCAAATACTCCCGAGTGGTCTATTTCTAGTTCATACAGGGCAGACTCATTAGCTACATCGTAACATCTTAATGTTCTAGATTCAGATAAATACACAAATTCATCAATATTATCTCCGTCTACATCAACAACAATTCTTTCATGATCTGGGCTAAAATTTATCATGCTAGGTATGTCATACTCCTTTTCTAATTGATTGTCCCTGTATTGAAAAACTTCTCCATTATTAAAGATTACCTCTTGATACACATCATTATCAAAATTTCCAAAATTGACATTATAACTTTGATTCGCTGATTCATTCAAGAGTTTAAATTCTGCATCATAAACCTTAAAATCCGTAGTAGTAGTTACAATAATTTCTCTCCGTCCATCATTGTTGATGTCAAAAAAAGAAATGGTTTGGGAGGTAGAAATTGGTATTGCATCTGGATAACATTTAACCGCCTGTAATGTGATTAGATCTAATAGTAGTATATCAGAATTATCAGTAATTACAACCTCATCTTGACCGTCGCCATCAAAATCAAAAATGGTAGGTTTGGAAAACATCCTATAGACATCAGATGTGCGAATCTCTTCTCTCAAAAGATCATTGTGTATTTCTACAGATAATATGACGTCGCCAGATAAATGCGCGTAATTGTGACTAATGATTTCTTCATTACCATCACCATCTATATCATAAGTTAAATAGACTTGATCATAATTATAATTCAATGCCAGATTCCACAGAGGTTCGCAAGCAATATTACAAGCGGCTGTTTGACTGCGCAGAAGCGCTGAGATACAGCATAACCAGCAAAGAAGAAGGAGTCTATTCACAAGGTCGATGATACGTCAGTGTACAAAAATGCAACTATTGAAGATAACCCTAAATTCTTAATTTAACTCAATAAACTTATATAATAACAAGTCTTCTACCATCACATCAAAGCAAGAAAAGATTACTTCTAAGAGTAAGTAGTTGTAAGTTCTTTTGAATAATTTGCTAAGCAAAACTTCAATAAACATGAACAAACACATCCTCTTTCTTCTCCTTACGAGTGTCATCAGCAATCCCTTATTCAGTCAAAACATCGTTGAGTGGACGCCCAAACATTTGATTACTCTGGAATCATTCCAAGCATCTGTGCCTGACTTGGTTGAAGACAATATTCAGCAATATAACTTTAGCGCTAATTATGAGTTTTCTTATCAAATGATGAACGTGCAATTTGCATTCACTAAAAATTTCAATAACTACGCATTTACATACTATAACCCTGAGTTGTCATGGATTGAAGAAGGAGAGTTTACAGAACAACTTCTTCTTATGGCCAATCTAGATTTCGATCTCATTGAACTCTATGTTCGAAAGTTTAGAAAGCAGATGTACGAACAAAAGAAAGTAGCATCTAACCCCAATTTTTTTGTAACCATTCATGACAAGATTGCTGCTGAATTAAATACGGAAAGGGTTACCATTATTAATAAATTTCAATCTTTGGAAGACCCAACTGAGTTTCTCTTAGAAAAGTCAAAAGAAGTCAATTCTGAAATAGATGCATTGCATGAATTTTGCAAAGCATGTAGACCTAAAAAGAAGAAAAAAAAGAAGTAGAATCTAACTCAAGGCTTTTACATCATTTCTTTACAGTTACTAATATTTTCTTAATGCGTATCCTCTTCAAGTTTACTAACCAGGATACCAATATCATGCTGTCAGCAGTGGGAACACACTTATGCTAATAATCTGTGCATCCTTCTATCTCAGCACTAAAATCAGAAGCTGCATCTGCCTCGAAGCCAGATTCTAGTAGAATACAATCACCAGATTTCAGCGAAACAGCAGTGTTTAATATTGCATTAGATGACTCAATAAAATTGCTCGCCTGATAAGTTCCAAATTCGATTGGAGTAGCTCCCAACTCTAATGAATCTACACAATAACTGGATGGACAGGAGACGATTATGGGTCCTTGTTCTGAAAAACTCACTGCATCATAACACCACACTCCAGTCTCAAAGCCATGATTGAAGTCAACTACAAGTTGATTAATTGTAATTGGTGGTGTAAACTGTACTGAATAATAGGTCCATTGATTTGTTATCTGGAAAGTCGCATTACCATAAGAAGAGTTATCAGATGCATCTCTAAAGTCAACCCGCATTTGTCTGTCATTCTGATCTGATTTTGCATAAAACTCTAACATATAGGTATTACCTGATGCAACCGGCACTGACTGGAATTTTAGTTGAGCATCCCAGAAGTTATTGCCTAAGTTCTGAACATCGAGGCATCCACTCCTTACCCCTGAAAAATAATCGACATCATTCAGTGCAAAACTTCCCCATGCACCATTAAAAAAATCTGCATTCCAATATTTCTTGCCTGATTCAAATCCGCCATTCTTATTGAGAGCATAGGACATGTCTACAGCTAGGGTCTTCGTAAATGTAGTACAAGGGAGTACTGCTACCACCTCAACATCACCACTTTGATCTTGCCAATCCAGAGTAATACTTGAATCATCTGATCCAACTACGGTGGTACATTCCGGCGGATACCAATAATACTTTGCACCAGTTATTTGAGGAGCTTGAACGGTATACGAAGATGTATTGGGAAAAACATGTGGTTCGTAAGCATATTGAAAATCCTCTATCTCTTGGTAAACCCTCACATAATCAATTTCCATAGTCTGGGGAAATGATGTAGTCGCATCAGGGTTTCCTGGCCAATTGCCTCCAACAGCCACATTCAATATAAAATGAAAATCTTCATTAAATGGGTAATTGTACGGGGGAACGGTATTCTGATCAATGGCATGATATTGTACATTATCGACATACCAAGTGATAGTATTCTCTGACCACTCAATACTAAAAATGTGAAAATCATCATTAAACCCTCCAGAAGCCAAATTATAGTTTGATCCGCTTTGATCCTTATCTGTTGGGCTATTTCCGTAATGACACGTACCATAAACTGTATTGGTATCATGGCCAAGGTACTCCATAATATCGATCTCACCACTGCTCGGCCAACCGCCATACACATCACAAGTTGGCATCATCCAAAATGCTGGCCAGATGCCTTGTCCCTCTGGTAATTTAATACGAGCTTCTATCTTTCCATATTTGAAGTCCTGAAGACTTTTGGATCTAATTCTCGAAGATTCATAATACCCTGGTGTTGGTTCTGTGGCAGTTATGGACAAGATTCCATTACTGAGAGTCGCATTTGTATTAGTATAATTTTGGAGCTCGGCATTTCCCCAACCACCATCTCCAAGCTGATAAGACCAAGTATTAGCATCCAAAGATGCTCCATTAAAGTCATCTTCAAAAACTAGAAGATAGCCACATTGTCCAAAAAGAATTAAGGGCAAACACAGGACCAAGCAAGAGACAATTTTCTTCATTGGCTAAATGTACTAAATCTTTCAACAGATGGAATTAAGGTTAGATCTAGGATTGTTTCTCAATAAGTGAAGGAGTGTATTTAAAAAATAGCCAATTTAGAATACATCAGAATTTCTTCACTGGCTATTATTTCATAGATTGACATACAATGGACATTTGTTTTTTTGTCTCTCTATTATCTTTGAATCATGTGGATTAAGATTCTCAGAATTTCTTTCTTTCTTCTCTTACCTCTTGTCTTTTCTGCACAATCAAGAACACAAAATTTGGTTATTCTGGATGCCGAGTCTCATGAAACAATTAAAGATGCACATGTTTTTTTGGGCCAATCGCAAATTGGAGACATCAGTGATAGCTTAGGGCAATGTCAGTTATCAATTCCCGATAACTCTACTCAAGATCTTATTGTAACACATCTCTCTTATGATGTTCGCATAATTAGCCCATCAGAGTATTTCTATTTTGACACAAACGACACAATTCGCTTAGCACCTAGAAGTATAGACATCAGCCAAATTGAAATCCAGGCCGAGAGAAGTAAGTTATGGAAGAAGAGATTTCGAAAATTCACAAAAGCATTTATAGGGGAAGGCAAACCAGCGAATAATTGTACTATTCTTAATCCTGAAGTCTTAAGATTTGAAGAGAATAAAGATTCTCTGGTTGTAACAGCAATAGACCTTATCAAAATAGAAAATAGCCATTTAGCATATACCATTGATTTCTGGTTGGAAGAATGTATTGTGGAGAAGGATGGCTCGTCAAGTTATCGAGGCTTTGCTGCTTTTAAAGAAAGCCCAACAGAATCAAACAGTGAAATACTCGCACTGAAACAAGATTTATTTGAGAAAAGTCTACAACACTTTCTAATCCAACTCACTAATTGTAGGAATTTGGAAGAACTTTCTTTGAACGGTTTTGCATTATCTCAACAAAGTTATGCAGATGGAATTTTTACAACGCTTCCTTCTTTTGAGTTAGACGACATCCTCAGTCTTGATAGCCTTTCTGGCATTTACAAACTAAGCTTCTCAGATTTCTTAACGATTAATCATACTGAATTATGGAAAGATACCAATGGTGCCAATAAAGGATTAAGTGGACTTGAGCAACAACGTTTTGGAAGCGGTCAGAATACATCAATTAGTACTGTCAGTAATGTAGTCTCAAGACTATATAAAGTTGATGATTATGTTCTCTTCGATAGACAAGGCATTATTCTGAATAAGTCAGTTGTAAAAGAATATGGATACTGGGCTGAACAAAAAGTATCGACTACATTACCGGTTGATTACCAGTCAAGATATTTTTCAGGGAGAAATGTTGTTCGACATCAGGAGATAGACACGATCAAACTCTTCATTAATCTGCTAAACACAAACGCAAAAATCAGCGCTAAGTATTCAGAATTGCTAGATAAGCACTGGCATGATGGTTACCAAACGCCACTACTTGAAATATTGCGTCTGAGCACACACGAACCTCTGAACACCTCAATTAAGAGATTGTTGAACAAACACAATCCTCAGTTAAAAACGGAATATTTTGATGGGATAAGTGAGCTTTGGAAACTACCACCAAATCAAAGTAACTATTATGCAGATTTCAAGGCATATTTATATCAGAATATAGACTCAAAATTCAATAGATACTTCAATGGTCGCGCAGACCAATCTCGAATCAGAATGGACGAAATTCTCTGGGGAGGAGTAAAGCAAGACGGCATTCCTCCTCTACATAATCCCAAGATGATTACTCAACAACAAGCAGACTATCTTGCTGATTCGGATATTGTATTTGGACTCGGAATCAACGGAGAATATCGCGCCTACCCTCAACGTATCTTGGCTTGGCATGAATTCTTTACAGATCAAATAGATGACCTAACTGTTGCGGGTGTTTATTGTACACTATGTGGGACTGTTATCATCTATGAATCGACATTTGACAGTGTCAAATACGAACTGGGAACAAGTGGGTTTCTCTATCGATCAAATAAGTTAATGTATGATAAAGCTACTCAGTCACTGTGGAGCACCATAGAAGGAAAGCCAGTTGTAGGGCCACTTGTAGATAAGAATATTGAGCTGAATGAAATTAGCGTCTTGACAACCACTTGGGGTGAATGGAAGCAGAGTCATCCCGAGACTAAGGTACTATCCTTGGATACAGGATATAATCGTAATTATAGTGAAGGTGAAGCGTACAAAGATTACTATTCGACTGATGCTTTGATGTTTCCTGTACCACAGATAGACAATCGACTCAAGAATAAAGACAGAGTGTTTATCCCTAGAATTCAAGGCTATGCTGATGATCCGTTGGCAATTGCCCTAAATTATCTTCAATCCAAGGGAATCCATCAAGATACTATTGGCAATAACAACATTGTTGTGCTTACGGAGTCAAATGGGTCAAGCCGAGCATACAAAATTGAAGAACAGATTTTCGAGTCTTATCAAACAGGAATTCTGTTAGATAAAGAAAACAATACATGGTTAATTACAGATGAATACATCTCTCATAATGAGAAGCAATATCACCGTATTGAAGCTCATGAATCTTTTTGGTTTGCCTGGTATAATGCATTTCCAAATACAAGGTTGGTATTCTGAGATTGTCGCTCAAATCAAAAGAGCAAGATATAAAGAGTAGAATCTCTAAGCTCACCGCTTTCATCAATAGTTGAAAACTAATCAGAAGCTTACCCAAATTGGGCTTCCGTCCTTTGCCTTGAGGTTCTACTCTGTTATTTCGTAAGTATTCAGATCAGCGAATAGAATTACTCATTACGATACATCCATATGGGCTCTCTTCGCGGATACTTCGATTTTTGGACTTTTTCTTTTGGTTTGAATAAAGTTTGGAAGTAATTCTTGATAGTAAACTTTTCTTGATTGTCTAATTGTTTTGTAGAATTGAACGTCTGTTTTTGATTGATTTTCATCAATTTGAAATTTTAAGTAAATGAAAAATGTTTGTAAATCATTAGTCATCCTTTCTTTCTCGTGCAACTTACTGCTATAATTGTTAGTTTTACTAACATTTTGATTACTTTTTTACTAATTTTCTTTACATGGATTAAGATTCTTGTTCTTAGAAGAATCGTATTTCTTGTGAAATACCCAATAAGAATCAGGTTACTCTCGGTTCAATTCATTGAGTTTTGTTAATTTAAGAATCCATAGTATTCTAGTATGTCTTCTCGTATTATCATCTTGGTCATTGTTCTTTTTTCAGCATTAGCTTGTAAGGCACAAACTGAGATGTACAGAATTGAACTACCTGAAGATTGTCAAATGATTGTTTCTAAAGACCTCAAGACAATAACCAAGACATTTCTATATTCAGATGGCACCGTACAAGCTATTGTAAAATTTAATCTGAATGATCAGAGACATGGTCTTTGTAAATGGTATTATCAGGATGGATCTCTAATTACTAAAGCAAGGTATTTTAATGGCTGGCTGGATGGTAGGTTAGTCAGTTTCTATCCGAATGGAGGTAGGAGAAGAGTCAGCTATTACAGATACGGTAAGCGTGACGGTATTTTAAAGAGATATTATGAGGACGGAAAACTGTACGCAAAAACAAAATATGTAAGAGGAAAAGTAAGAGAATACGCGAAACGCTATCACCCGAATGGAAAGCTTGAGTTTTATAAGAAAGAAGTGGCCCCAGAAGTCTTTCAACTCTTCTTGTATAACAAATATGGCATACCTGATAATGGTGAACATCGTTTCTCTATCCTAAGTGGTTTAGAATACATCACAACTGCTAAAGACGGACTTGCTCATGGTGTGTTTGAGATCTTAGATGGAGATCAGGTCATCCAAAGAGGCAATTACTACAATGGCTACTTCCATGGCTTACGTTCTTTCTACAAGGACGGTGAATTGGAGAGAACCGAAGAGTTTGACATGGGCAAAAGACTCGCAAAAAACTGAAAACAATTTCTCTACTGATTACTGCTTCTGCTTGATCAATATCGTTCTGGACATTGTTGCGTCAGTGAAGTATTCTAAAATATAGTACCCATCTACTAAATCTCCAATATCAATTCTATTCTCTGATTGACTTAAGTCTTCTTCCCTTACACAAACTCCCGTTAAAGAATAGATTTTTAGCATGGGTTGAGTATCATCCGTGGTCTCTATTCTAATGGTATTAGTAGCTGGATTAGGGAATATCTTGAGCTGTCCAATCGTCGGACTTTGTAGAGAAGAAACAATTGGGGCAACTAAGAAGCTGTCAATTCTGAATGTTGCACATTTTTTATAATCATAAAAAGATCTCATTTTCACAGAGTCGCCAACAAAATACTCTCCATCATTTATTGAAAATCTTACATCCTCGTCAAGCAAATTCTTTGCAATCAAACCATCAGTGACTTCTTGCCAAGGTAAATATCCATTGATGATATGGCGTCGAATCAAACTATCTACAAAAGTGACATTATCAAATCCTCCATTCTCTTCAATATAATCAAAGACCGAGCTATTTGAGATGCCTAGAAATGTATAAGGTAAGGTAAACTGCTCAATAGTATCTATCCATTTTGCTTGAATGATCACATCAACCAATGTACCCAATCCCAAATTATACCAAACCTCATAACCAGCGCAATTTGGGTGTAAAACATTTCTATGTGCAAAGTATAATCTACCATTAGGGTAATCGGTATAGAGATCGCTAGCATTAGGCAACCCTACGATATAACAAGATTCACTACTTGAAAGATTACCCAAAGAAGAAACTATAATATTGCCAGCTGCATCTATGAAGATAGTGATATGACTGCCGCTTAGCGGTAAATAATCATTGCCAAAATCGATAACCATAGTATCAGCAACAATGTGATGCAGCAAGATGTCTTTGATTAATTGTACATCATCCACCTTCAGGCTATCCCATTGCTCAGTGCTATATCTCATCTCAAAAGCTTCATTATCAGGGACAAACACAGAATAATACTCATCATCCTTCAAAAGAGTATCCAAACCCGTAAATTCCATAAGCTCTACGAACATTGAATGCTCTTCCGAATTCACAATATCAGAATATAAAGACTGTCCTGTCAACGTTGAGGTAAAGAAGACTAAACATGCAAACAGACTGGATTGGATAATTTGCTTCAATATTTTGTTTTTTATTATTACAAGTTAAGAAATCTTAACTTCACTCCACAAACTAACCACATTGACAATGAACAAGATTTTCTTTTTTCTGCTGTGCATCTCCATAATTTCAACTTCCGTCATTAGCCAATCAAAGGTCATGACTCCAGAACAACTGATAGAGCTCAATCGAGTATCTGCGGTCGGTCTAAGCGAAGATGGTAAGCAAGTCATTTACAGAACTTCAGCATTTGATCTCAAAACCAATGAACGCACAAGTGACCTCTATACAGTACCTGTCAATGGTGGAAGTGTAAAGCCGCTTAGTGACTTAGGAAGTTTGGTGAAGGATAATAAAATCTCACCTGATGGCAAATGGAAAATCTCTGCAAAAGAGGTGAAGATTCAAAAGATAAGTGGCATTGATCATTATGAAGATGTTCCACAATCTAACGTCTATATCTATGATGATCTCAATTACAGACATTGGGACACCTGGGAAGACGGATCTTACAGTCACGTATTCGTCCAATCTGCAACCGATACTACTGACCAGGGAATTGACCTCATGGAAGGGACGCCCTATGATTGTCCGCAAAAGCCTTTTGGAGGTGATGATGACTATATCTGGGGTCCCGACTCAAAAAATATCCTCTATGTAACAAAAAAGTTAGCCGGTACCGAATATACCGTAAGCACAAATACTGATATCTACCAATACAATCTGGAGACCAAGCGAACTACTAACCTTACTGAAAACAATGAAGGTTATGACACGCATCCTGCATTTTCATCTACTGGCACACTTGCATGGTTACAGATGAAGCGAGATGGGTATGAATCTGATAAGAACGACATCATTGTAAGACTACCACAAGGAGATGTCAATCTCACAGAAGATTGGGATGGCACAGTCTATGGCTTTATTTGGAGTGAAGATGGCTCAAAACTCTATTTCAATGCTCCAGTAGGTGGAACGGTCCATGCCTTCGAAATCGATGTTCCTCTGGGTACTCCCAAATCAAGTCCAAGGCAAATTTCAGATGGACAATTTGATGTTAATGGCATAATAGCTCAGAGTGGTGATAAATTAGTCGTCTATAGAAGAGATATGAATCATGCCACAGAGATTTACAATCTCAATATCTCATCAGGTAAAATGCTTCAGCTTTCTACAGCAAACGATGCAATCTACTCAGATATCAAAATGTCAAAGATTGACAAACGTATAGTCAAGACAACAGATGGAAAAGATATGGTGACGTGGGTGATCTATCCTCCAGACTTCGACCCTAGCAAAAAATATCCTACCCTACTCTATTGCCAGGGCGGACCTCAAGGTGCACTTTCTCAATTCTATTCATTTCGGTGGAATTTCCAATTGATGGCAGCTAATGGCTACATCATCGTGGCACCCAATAGAAGAGGGATGCCTGGGTATGGCGTCGAATGGAATGAACAAATCTCTAAAGATTATGGTGGGCAAAACATGAGAGATTATCTTTCTGCAATAGATGATGTAGCTAAAGAATCTTATGTTGATACTGATAGACTTGGTTGTATTGGAGCAAGCTATGGTGGGTATTCTGTTTTCTATCTAGCTTCAAAGCACGAGGGTCGCTTTAAGTCATTTATCTCTCATGATGGTATTTTCAATTGGAGATCAATGTATGGCACCACTGAAGAATTATTCTTCGTTAACTGGGACCTCGGAGGAGCATATTGGGATAAAGACAATGCAGCTGCACAAAAAACTTATGCTGAGTTTAATCCTATCAACTTCGTTGACAAATGGGATACTCCAATCTTGATTATCCAAGGAGGCAAAGATTTTAGAGTACCAATTGGCCAGGCACTAGAGGCTTTTCAAGCTGCTCAACTGCAAGGCATTAAATCAAGACTTCTGTATTTTCCAGAAGAAAATCATTGGGTACTTACAGCTCAAAACAGTTTAGTCTGGCAAAGAGAATTTTATGGTTGGTTAGAGGAGACCGTTAAGAATACTAACTAAGTATTTACATGCATGATGAACAAGAAGGCAAAAATTAAAGACTCAATAACTTGACATACTCTTTGATAAAGTAAACATTACTAAGCGCATCCTATATTTTATAAGAAAATTGACAATGTCAGGAGTACTACATGATGAATGAGTCAAAGCTGACATTGAAGCTTTTTATATTCTACATTTTATAACTTCAAGAAGTTTAACAGATAGAAAGTAGATTATGAAAAAACTGATCACACTATTTTCAGTATTAGGATTTGCATCATCATTGTATGCTCAGATTGCAATAACCGAAATCCTGTTTGAGGCTCCGTCTTGGGATAGCGATTTGCAATATATCGAAGTACACAATTATACCGACTCGACATTTAACGTAGCTGGGTGGTCCATCGTAGGTGATATCAATCTTACGACATTACCAGACCTTTTTATCGATGCTGGGGAAAGCTATGTTTTTGCCTCAGATATCCTTGGTATGTTCGATGCTGGTGTAATCATGGATATGGGACAATGGGCAGCTCAAAAGCAAATTTTTGGTGCTCCCTTCTTTATTATTCGTGATCCCAACGGACAAGAAGTCTCTCGAATAGAATATGAAACAGACTCCAATTGGCCAGTGCCTACTGCAGGAGTTGCCATAGAACTTTGTGACCCAATGCTTAATGCTAATGATGGCTCTAATTGGGTATTAGCTGAAAATAGCATTACGTCAGGTATCAATGCACTCATTGGCACTCCAGGTGCAGATAACACTTGTGGAGTCTCTAGTACTTGGGTGACTCAAGACTCAGATATACCAGAGGTGGCGATTTTTCCAAATCCATGCAATAATGTCTTACAGATAGAACAAAAATGCAATAGACTTAAAGTCTTTGGACCAGATGGAGGGTTAGTATTAGTAGCCAACGATACTGATGAGATCGACACTACCCCATTACAGCCTGGCATCTATCATTTGCTGCTGTTTGTAGACGGGAATGTCCTTCAGCAGAAGTTTACTAAGGTGTAAAATGGGTTAGGCTATTGATGATATATTTACAGTATGGAGGGTATTGTCCAAGCAATATTGGAAATAGAATTCGCTGGTGAATCTGTTAATTGTAAGAAACTCAATGGGTATGAAAATGCTAATTATCTCATAGAAGTGCATGGTGTCAAGTACATCTTAAAAACGTATCATGAACACCAAGAGTTAGAACAGCTTATCCAGTCCGAAAGCTCTGTTCTTTCTACTCTTCAAAAGCCTCATTCCTCAAAATATCCAAAACCAATCTTGCTGCAAAATGGCCTGTATTGTAACAAAATACGTGATGGAGAGATAGATTATCTCTATCGCATCCTTTCTTTTCTTGATGGTAAGTTCTTAGGAGAAACAGAACATTCTATTGAGCTTTTTCATTCGCTTGGTCACTTCATCGCACAAATGAACAGGAAGCTCAATTCTTATAAAAACTACTTTTATCAAGCAAGAAAATTTGAATGGGACATCCAATACGTGGAATTAAACAAA
>JAHDEL010000073.1 GCA_020628855.1 Saprospiraceae bacterium
GGGTGGAAGATGGGATTCGAACCCACGGCCCTCGGTACCACAAACCGATGCTCTAACCAACTGAGCTACAACCACCATTTTAAGTTGTGGCGAAGATGTGAAGTCCCGTGTTTGCCACCGGAAGCTACATCTACCATTTTATTTTGTAGAGAAGTTGTTTATCCAGATAACATATCAAGCGTATACAACCAACTCTTTGTAATCAACTAATCTATCATTAATTGAAGTGCAAATGTATAATAAGTCTATTAAACTTATCAAGAAAAGAGCAGACAATTCATCTTACATTGAATCTTCTGGATCACTCTTTAATGTGAAGGTCCTTGAGACAGGGTTATTAGCCGTTTCTACCATATTCCCTTCAGCATCAACTAATGTTAGAGTAATGGTGTTTTCTCCCATAGGTAGCCCTGTTAATGTATAAGGCTTCCATTGTTTTAAATCCATTTTCTTGCCATTTACATCTGCAACCACGTATTGCCCTTGCACAGGGTTTGTGAGATAATAGTCTAACATCACATTTTCTGCATCTTTTCCTACATAGGTTCCTTTTGGCCTACTATAAAACACCATAGATTCTTTGTTTTCCTTCCTTCTCACAATATTTCCATTTTGTATTTGAACATATTCTGAAATAGCAGCACCAGGAGATTTGATACTTTCGTGATATGATCGGCTAAGAAAAGCTAAGATGTAGTGTTGTCCATCTTCAACTGTGTGATCAAACTCGGAAGTATACTTAGCTGCATATGGTGCTTTGTCGACGATCAAATGAATATGTTGACCTTTTCCAGAGTTTGCACACATTTTGTTTTCTGCGTCACTGGTCTGTGCACCTAGCTTGTATGAATCTCCAGATACATCAAATGAAAATTTGCCATCAGTATATGTCATGTTACTGAGTCTAGCATCATCAAAAAGAGGAGAGTTGGAGAAATCACTTAAGGCAACAGGTTGCTTAGTTTCTTTTTCTTTTACAACTGCCTCAGTCTTTTGAGTAGACTTAGATTGACAAGCACCAATGGTGAGAATAGCTAATAGAATGAAGAGTTTATAGGGTAGAAGGATATGGTTCATATTGTTAAAAGATTAGGTTGATTTTTTATTAACTTGAGAACATTCAATATTTGTAAATGTAAGGATAATAACTTTTTTATCCTTTTCTTCGTGGTCGCCCTTGGAAAAATGATGATATAACCTGCGTTGAGAAATAGAGATGCCGAAATATTAGGAAAGCTACAAACTGATGGTGAGCGAGCAATGCACCTGATGTATCAACAGTATTATTCAATGTTGAGCTTAAAGGCATTGCGCTACGTTAAGAAAGAAGAAGTTGCTGAAGACCTTGTACAAGAACTTTTTGTGGATATTTGGAAAAGAAGAGATAACTTTAATATCACATCGAGTTTGAGTGGATATTTACAACGTTCCATAGTAAATCGATCATTAAATTGGATTCGCTCAAACAAAATTATTCACGAGGAGATTGAAGAACAAACTTTGAATAGAGTCGATGAAAGTAAAGCTGACAAAACTTTAGAAGGGGAAGAATTAGAGGATTTTATTAACTCAGTTATTGACAGCTTGCCTGAAAAATGCCGGTTAGTTTTTGTTATGAGTAGGTTTGATCAGTTGAGTTATAAAGAAATAGGAACAAAACTTGATATTTCTGTAAAGACAGTTGAGAATCAAATTTCAAAAGCTTTGAAAATTTTGAGGGCTAATTTGGAGAAATATTCAAAAATTTAAAAAAAATCTAATTTGACGTAGGGGGTAACCCTAAGTCACATTGTCTTAAAGGCGTAAATGGATAACAGTGCCTACATAAAGAACCTTATTCGTGGACTTTCTAATGAAAGTTCTGAACTTTCCAAAGAAGAGATGGAAAGGTTTGAGGCGTTATATCCAAATCAAAAGGAAGAAGGTGATAAGCTTTCTGAAATTTGGGAGCTCACATCTCGATACAAGAGTTCTGCTACATTTGATGCAGATAGTGCATTTGCAAAATTCAAGAATAATAATTTAAGCGAAGTAAGCAATACTGTCCCTGTGGTTAGACCAAAGAAGGGTAGAGTTGTGTTCTTTAGGCGACGAATGGTCTTGACAGCAGTTGCTGCTTGTTTTGGTTTACTCTTTGCTTCCATGTTCTTATTTAATAACTCTACTTCTCTCTACAATAGTAGCGATGCTATTCAGCAACATTTGTTAGCAGATGGTAGCAGTTTACACCTAATGCCAGGTGCATCAATAGCTATTGCTAATGAGTTCGGAGAAAACAATAGAGAGATTACTTTAAAGTCAGGAGAGGTTTTGTTCGACGTTAAAAAATCTACTCTTCCTTTCGAAGTTGATATTAGAAATTCTGAAATCAGAGTGACTGGTACACAATTCTTAGTAAGTAATGCTGATCAAATCTCAGTTGACTTGTATGAAGGGTCAATTGATTATTTTGCTCAAGGCAAAAAATATGCTTTAGTTGCAGGGATGTCTCTACAAGAGTCTTCTCAAGGAGTCTCTGTCTCTCAAGGTAATGATGCCAGTATCCTTGATCTTGTTAATAATAAGTTGTCATTCGATAAAACACCTCTCAATGAAGTGTTCGAAAGACTATCTTTATTTTATGGAGTAGAGTTTGAATCTAAAGTTGATATCCCTCAGGATATTCATTTTACGTCCATTTTACTGGAAGATGCTTCTTTAAAGAGCATTCTCGAGACACTAGAAGTCTCATTCGGTGCAGATATTGAGCAAATATCTGATAAGAAGTACCAAATTCAGTCTATTTCTCAGAATTAAAGCTAACGTGCTTAGGACCAAAGCACTATATATTCCCACATTTCTTAATATTGTCTTCTCGAAATTGATTACTTTTGTGATTCGACTAAATCGCAAATTATGATCAAGAAGATACTAATATTAGTATTTTCTTCTCTTTTCATCGGTTCAATAACCCTGAATGCTCAGTCTACTTTGCCAGACGAGAAGCGGGTAGTATTTCTTGCTACTGAACAGCCGCTTAAAGATGCCCTTATAGAGTTATCGCAAAAGTCAGGAGTAAATATAGCTTTCCAAGATGAGTTACTCCCTGATGATAAATATGTGAATATCGCAGCTAAAGGCAAGCCTCTTGGTCAGATTCTTGATGCTATGCTAAAAGATACTGAGCTTAAGTATAGAATAATTGGGAATCAGCTAGTTCTTGAAAGAGACATTAAGGCATTGGCAGAAGGAACTCAAGCGAGGGTGAGTGGATATATTTATGACAAAAACACAGGAGAAACCCTTCCGTACGCCAATGTGTTTACTCATGACCAGCAATTCGGAAGTTCTAGTAATGAATATGGATTTTATTCTTTTACCATTCCGACAGGAGAGTCTCACCTTTATTATTCTTACATAGCATACAAATCAGAGATTGTTGATTTTGCTTTACTTAAAGATACAATTATAGATGCTTATCTAGAGCCTAATACACAGCTGAATGAGGTTGTAATTATTGATACACCTTCCAATGTCGAACCAAGAGTAGTACCAGCTGTAGAAGTGCCAATTCAGAAAATAGCCTCTATGGTTCCTTTGGCAGGGGAAGCAGATCTTGTCCGATTTGCACAAATGTCTTCCGGGGTTTCTTTTGGGTCAGATGGATTTGGAGGTTTGAGTGTTAGAGGAGGAAGTCTGGAGCACAACTTATTTCTCCTTGATGGAGTACCAATGTATGACATCAACCATTCATTAGGACTATTCTCGGTATTTAATAATTATGCAGTTAAGAGTGCCGTTTTTTACAAAGGAACAAGTCCAGCTAAGTATGGAGGAAGACTTGCTTCTGTGCTCGACATCAGAACAAAAGAAGGTAATACTAAGAAATTTAGTGGTGAAGTAGGTATTGGTACACTTGCCGCTAAGGCAACCGTTGAAGGTCCTTTGAAAAAAGACAATTCCTCTTTCATTGTTTCAGGAAGAAGAACAATCATTGATCCTTTTCTGAGTTCGCTGACACAGGCAAATCGTCAAACAGCTGGAGCAGAAGGTAGCACTAATTATAACTTTTATGATTTTTTCGGGAAGCTTAATCTAGGGTTAAGCAAAAAATCTAGATTGTTTCTTACTTTTTTTAATGGTGGTGATAGACTATTTGTTGAAGATACGAATGAAGGAGTTGATGATGCTTTAAAGATTAGATCAAATGATATTTTTTCGTTTGATAGTGATAATACTTTGTTTGCTGTTAAGCTCAATCATCAAAATAGTAAGAACAGTTTCCTCAAGTTTAATCTCTATTATTCCAACTATAATCTAGAGGTCTATGAAAACTTAGCATTAAGAACTTTTGATGGGGGAGATACTCTGGTGAATGCCACATTTGACGCTGGACTGTTTGATAGTGGTATTCGAGATTTTGGTTTTCATTTCGATGGAGAATTATTAACCAAGAAGGATCATGAGATCAATTATGGACTTCACATCATTAACCATAGGTTTTCTCCTGGAATAATACAGGGAAATGAATTTACAAATCTTGTTTATCAAGCTGAAGTTCCTACTTTAACAGAGTTGCACCTCAATTTAGATAATGATTTTCTTTCAGGATTCGAGAGCCGAATTTATGGACAGTATGACTATAAGTTTGGATCTAATCATACACTTTCATTGGGAGTTAATCAAGCAATTTATAGGACGACACAACCATCCGAGTGGCATTTGGTTACAGAGCCACGATTGAATCTACTCTTAGATTTTAGTCGAGTGCAATTCAGGTTTTCAGCAAATAGAATGTCTCAATATTCACATCGCATCTCAACGACATCACTTGGATGGCCTCTTGACTTGTGGGTGCCTAGCACGAGTCGACTGACACCACAAAAGTCTCTCTTGTTTTCTACGGAGTTATCTTATCGACTTAATCCAAACAATAGAATTGGAGTCGGAGGTTTTGTCACATATCTCAATGATATTATATCGTATAATTCTGGTGATATACTTTCCATAAATAGTACCTCTCAATGGGATATCTTTTTGCCACAGGGGTCAGGTAGAGCTTCAGGAGTCGAGGTTTGGTGGTCAAAGGATGTTGGTAAACTTCTCATGGAAGTAAATTATACTTTAAGTTTGGCCACTCGAACGTATGACGACATCAATCTTGGGAATACATTTAGATATAGATTTGACAGAAGACATTTCCTCAAATCAAATTTGCTTTACAGAATTAATTCAAATGCAGAAATCGCAGTGAATTGGATGTATGGCAGCGGATCTCCTGTCTCTTTTCCTTCTTTTGTGAGTATTGTTGACGGCGATCTTATAGTATTGTTTGATGAGATCAATGGTAGTCAATTCAAGCCTTTTCATCGGTTAGATGTCGGTTTTAATTTTTATAATAAGTTTGATTGGGGACGTTTAAAATTCAATATTGGAGCCTATAATGCTTATGATAGGAGTAATACGCACTATCTCGAAGTAGTCCCACGAAATGATGGAGAAATCAAAGAATTTAGTTTTTTAGGTGTGACGCCTTCTATTGCTGTGAGTCTACAGTTTTAGAGTCATCATGTGATTAAGAGAGATTTTAACTTTTTTTAATCCACAATAGACTTAGAAATTACACTGCTTTTAGGTAATTTTGAGACGGAAAGTGCTAACTAATAAAGTAAAATTACTCTTTGAGAGTATTTAACTACATACTATTTGTTCTTTGCTGCATTGCATTTACTCAGTGTTTTGAATATGCTGATGGTGCAGATTATACAGACATAGAAGAGACCACCTTATACATGGATGGGCTCCTCAAGGATGGTTGTCATCCTGAAATACAGTTCTCTACAGCAGTATCTATTCTTTCCTCCGATAATCCAGAGATGCTTAATGCTGAGGATATTTCTGTTAGAATTACAGAAACGGATAATGTTTATCCTCTGTATTATGATGCTGCGAAAGAGATATTTACTTCACAAGCACTTATCATTCAAAAAGATAAAAATTATACTGTAGAAGCTGATCCGATTAGGGATGACCTTTCAAATAGTGTCACAGCAAATACTAGAGTACCAGTTCCAATGGCGTTTTCTGATATTGTAATTGATGATTTTAGTAGAGAAGTTATTGGCATTGATACATTGGAATATATTTATGATGTATCTCTATACTTAGATCACAACTCCGATATAGGTGACTATTACCTTATAGAGCCTATAAGTAGATATATCATCCGTGATGGCAATAGTCAATTGCAGTATGAATCTAGATTTGATCCTTATTCGATTATTCAAGTATTTACGAACTCAAATGCACTGAAGCTAGTCAATGGCAGTCATGCAATGATTCTTGATAATACAAAAGGAATAGTGCACGATAAAGTAAGTATGAGGATTTCATTGGATGATAAATTCAATAGAAGAAATCAAGGTCACTTGCACGCTTATTTCAGATTGTATAACATTTCAGAAGATTACTACCTCTATCTGAAGAGTGGTGGCCAACATAACCAGTTTGGTACAACTTGGTTCGTTGAGCCAGTTATTGAACATTCTAATGTTGCTGGAGGTAAAGGCGTATTAGGAGGAGCAAGTGTTAAACTTGACTCTGTATACGTTTGGTAATTTTTTTCTAAATTTTCTAGTGAATATATAGTTCTTATGTTGGATAAGAATGTAAATTTGTGCCCGCACAATTAGCTTAGGAAGAGTGGCAGAGCTGGTTGAATGCACCGGTCTTGAAAACCGGCGTACGTTTGCGCGTACCGGGGGTTCGAATCCCTCCTCTTCCGCA
>JAHDEL010000074.1:0-2306 GCA_020628855.1 Saprospiraceae bacterium
GCAGGTCTCATAGTTAATACATGTCGAGAGATTGATTCTATGGCACTCGTCAGACTCTATAACGATACTGATGGTGCTAATTGGACTAACTCATGGGATTTAGACACCCCTATAGATACTTGGTATGGTATTACTACGAATGCTGACGGCTGTGTGACATGTATCGATCTAGATGGTGACTTTAACTGTACTGCCATTGATAATGGAGGTATCGGTCTAGCTGGTACTTTACCAGTGGAGATTGGAGACTTTGCAGAGCTGACTTTCCTCTCTCTCAGTCAGAACACTCTCTCAGGTGAGATACCAGCCGAGATAGGTAACTTGACTAACCTCATTACGCTTAATCTTGGTAATAATAACCTCACAGGTCCAATCCCAAATACAATAGGTAATCTTAGCTCTCTTGAAAACCTTAGACTCAACACGAATAGTCTATCTGGCCCATTACCACCGGAGTTAGGCTTGCTCAGCAATCTGATACAGCTAGAATTAGCACGTAATAACCTGAGTGGAGAGATACCAGACTTTGCAGACCTACAAAGTCTAGAAGTCATGTCGATGTGGAACAATAGCTTCACAGGAGAGCTACCAGACTTTAGCAATACACCTAATTTGAGAAGGTTGATTATTAGGCAAATAGCCACATTAACAGGACCCATCCCTAATTTCACAAATCTCCCTCTTTTAGAGGCTGTCGAACTTTGGTCTAACAGCCATACAGGACCCTTCCCCAATTTTGAGAATTGCCCAAATCTCCAATCTATAGATGCTGGTAAGAACGGTATGACAGGAGAACTCCCTGACTTCCTTAATCTGCCCAACCTGGTGAGCTTATCACTTGAGAATAATAACTTCACAGGAAAGATACCAGACTTCTCTAACTCTACTCTGTTAAACAATATCACCTTTAGCAATAGTAACCTCTCAGGCTGCTATCCTGACTTTTTGATAGATTTTTGTAATATCAACAATCTCAGTTTTAATGGTAATTCGCTACTCCCATGGGAAGGAGATGAGCAACAATTTTGTCTAGGCGAAGATCAGATTGGTGCACCATGCGATGACGGTAATGCTAGTACAGAAGATGATAGTATCAGAGATGACTGTAGTTGTAGAGGATACCAGACATTTGACTGCGATCGCATGCAAGACTCTCTAAGTTTAGTAGACCTTTATAACAGTACAGATGGAGCTAACTGGAATAATACTTGGGATCTCAATCAGCCGATGGATACTTGGTTTGGTATCTCACTGTCTAGCTCTGGCTGTGTTACCGAGATTAATCTGTGTGACTTTGCTTTGTGTGGTGATGATGGCAATAATCTTAATGGTATACTACCTTCAAGTCTTGGCAACTTACAGCGGGTCACACGACTCGTGTTAAGTAATAATCCTAACCTCACTGGTCAAATACCTGGTGAGCTTGGAGATATGATGAATCTCCAATATCTCGTTATGTCAGGCAATGATTTGGTCGATAATATTCCTCCAGATCTTGGTGACCTTTGCGAATTAGTTGTACTAGATCTATCGGGAAATAATCTCTCAGGCGGATTACCACCTTCTCTGGCCATACCGTTGGAGCTAGATACCTTTATTGTGACAGATAATACTCTCAGCGGACTCTATCCTACAGAATATATCGTCTTCTGTGCTATAGACTCGACAGGCTTTGAGCAAAATCTAGACTTGCCTGACTATGGCACTTATTGTTTTGATGGGACTGGTGCAGATACTTGTGTCCTTAACTTCAATACTGTCTATTGTATACCAGACTTACAAGCAGACATCAATAGTTTGGAATGCAATACCATGGACTCTAACCTCTTTACGCTCAATAACCTTTCCTATGGTAGTGTTAGGATTAATGGGATTAATTTCGCATATAGTCTCGCTGCTTACGAAGATATCAATGGGACAAACTTTGATTCTTTAAAACTCTACGGATGTGCAGACCTCAATTTTGAACTGTGCCAAATCAGTGACTCTAACATCGACTGTCAGCGGGGTGTGATAAATACTGCTAATTATGCTCTGCTTGACTTCGTAGAACTATGGAATTGTAGCGAATTGACACCTGAATGCACTGAAGAAATCTGTTGTAATGGCATTGATGACGATTTGGACGGACTAGTAGATTGTGAAGACCCTGATTTAGAAGAGGATTGCAGTTGTCTTGATTCTGTAGAAGAGGAACTCGATATACTGTTATGTGAAGGTGAGGAAGCCATTGTAAATGGAGAATCCTATACTGAGACAGGCTCTTACGAGCAAATGTTGACAGCAGTTAATGGGTGTGATAGTTT
>JAHDEL010000074.1:2406-6752 GCA_020628855.1 Saprospiraceae bacterium
TATAGACTAGATCCAGTAAATTATGGACATAGTTGTACTCCTGGAATTCATGACTCTGAAGCGATGTGTATTTCTTCTTTGCAAAGCTGTACTGTAGACTTTTCTTCTCCTTATACTCTGTATTTTGATATAGAGATACTTCCAGAAGGTGGCAGTCAAGTAGAGCTAGGTTCATTTAGCTTTCAAGCCGTAGCCCCAGAGATATTTGTGTTTTCTGGAGGGAGTACAGGCATAAATAATTATCCAACAAGATGGGCTTATGTAGTCACTGTAAATGGAGTTATACAAATGGTTGAATCTGACCTTAGTACGTCGCAAATTTGGAGTGAACAAGTAATAGATCTAACAGGAATTGTCCTTAATGAACAAAGTAATTTAAGCATTCAACTTTTGCCATATTGTACAGTTGGTGTGGACTCACCGATCTCAGCTTGGGACCTAGAAAATATAGAGCTTCATGCTACTTGCTCAGCAAATACAACTATTGATATCCAAGGAAGCATTGTTAATAGGGTGGGTCTCCCAATGCAAGATGTGGAAGTCAATCTTCACTCTCAAGGTGCTCATGAAACACAGATCACAGACGCTAATGGAAATTATTCCAGAGACAATTTTGAAGCAGAATATTGTACAATTCAGCCGTATTCTGATGAGCACCCACGTAATGGAGTAAGTACTCTAGATTTGATCATCATCCAACGCCATCTGTTAAATATCCAATCATTCTTAAATGATTATGACTTTATTGCGGCTGACGCAAATAAATCTCAATCAGTAACAGTGGCTGACATTGCAGAATTGAGGAAGTTAATCCTAGGTTATCAAGATGGATTGAGTAATAATGCGAGCTGGAGATTTGACTTAATAAATGAAATCAATTTGACGCCTTACAACATCCAGGAGTCTGCCAATGCATTACCAAGTACACAGCATAGTACAGATTTTATTGCGATTAAGATTGGTGATTTAAATAGCAGTGCTTTAGTTGAAGTTAATGATGATAAGACAACTAACGTGAGGGGCTTAGAAACCTTTCCGATGCTGATGAAGCAAGACAATGCCTATCTAGAGTTGTATGCTGATGCTCCAATGGACATCACTGGCTTGCAACTTGCACTTGATATAACAAATGCAGGAGTCATTGATTTAGATTCTCCATTATTTGACATTCAAGATGAGAATTATCGTATAGAAGGAAGTCATGTAAGGTTCTCTTGGAATACGCAAGAAGTAATGAGTATTGAAAAGGGTGATTTGCTTTTGCAGATTGAGTTGGAAATAACACAACATGATGATTTGATTTCGGTAGAATTCAATAATGCGATAGAAGCTGAGGTGTATTCAGCTGATTTAGAAACGCTACATATTGGTTTGACCTCAGAGTACAATTTTGTTAAGGAGGCACAAACTATCAGCGTATATCCGATTCCTGCTTTTGAGCAAATTACGATTGTTATTGATGACTTTGCGCAAGAGCTCACATTTGACATTTATAAGCTTGATGGACAATATGTCTCTAGTGGAATTTGTCAAAGTGCTACAACAATCGTTGATCTAGAAAACATGGATAATGGTGTGTACATGCTTGTGATTAATGATAACAATGGCATCCCAAGTCGAACGAAATTTGTCAAAATAGACAACTAGTGTGCTCTGCTATGGAATATTATTCTACCTTAATTCCAAGTAGATTCGTGTAATGTGTTTGGCAAGTGTGTAATTTTATGATATGAGTATAATCACACGTCCTTGAATGCAAGGATTACACATTGATTTACAAACTCATTTCGGTGTACAGATTTATCATTATTGATTGACGTCTCTGATATTTCTGGTACATTTTTGAATATTTGATAGTTAAATAAAAGGGTGAGTGCTGCAACACTCACCCTTTTATGTTTAATCTTAGAAAAGGTAAACCAGTCAACTGATTTTTTTATTATTTTTTTGGAGGTTTGATTTCTTTCGATCTCAAGTTGATTTCATTTTTTCCATTTCACTTTGTCTTTCCACTCTTTAAAAGCAAATCCAGCAAGTCTCCCTGTATCATCAATTGCTGTTCTTATTTCCAATTCCTTAGGTGATTCTTCGAATGCAGCTTTATATCGATAGATAGACAGTTGACTACCATCTTCTTGTTCGAGAAGCTCTATGAATCGTAAAGATTTAAAGTGACCTAGATTATTGCGAAGATTATTGTAAATAGCTTTTTGTTTTTCTTCGGTCAAACTAGCTATCATTCTTTCGGTAGCTACTCTTTCATCAAAAGTGTAATGATTTCCAAGAACAAGAGCTTGCATAATGGAATTTGTAAATGAGGTAACTTTTTCAAGTTTGATTGGTTCCACATACTTTGCTTTCTTCAGTTTATGTGTAGTCCAACATGCAGACAGACTAATCAAACTAGCTATAAAGAATACTCTTAGCATTATTCGGGTGTATTGAGATAGAACTCAAAGCTAAAGAATATTATATAGAATTTGAGAGGATCCCAAGATGCAAACCAATAGAGAATCTAAGGACATTATGGTTTATTGTAAAGTTTGAAATTGATTGATCATTAAAAATTAAAATGAGATTAGGGCTCTCTAGATCTACTTTAGCATTGGCTACATGGGGATATCTTTCACGATCTTTATCGTCTGGAATGAAAGTTACTTTTGTCGTCCCAAACTGTTGAGCCAGATCATAACTTACATTAAATGAAATTGCGGCATAGCCACTGAAATTGTATTTAAGATCTAGTTGTGGTCCATAGATAAAGACAAAATTGCGTAATCTCACTCCCATTTTATCTTGGTAATATTCTTTGTCATTTATCTGTATATAGGCTGCATTATTTTCAATTTCGCCTAGTTTGAATCTATTATTACCCCAAGCTATATTGACATTTGGTCTGAAGATAAACTTCCTGCCAAAATGAAAGTTCCACCCGCCATTGTAGCCATAAGATAGCATTTGATTAATTCCAAATGCCCAATCAGCATAGATAACTGAAGAGTAACCCTCAGACTTGCCAAACCCAAATTCTACTCCAAGTCCATAACTTGTATAACTAGCGGAAGTTATAGTTTCAGTTGCCAGAAAGTCCATTGATGGAGATTCATCTATGAATACAGTGTTAAAAGTGCCTTGGAGAAATGAAGAGTGCCTTGTCCCCATTGTTATACCAAAAGTGCTTATTTGGGATTGTAAACTCGATCCAATAAGAATAAAAAGAAGTATAAGTGTGTTTTTCATAATGTTGGTTTGGAGTATTAGTTTATTCTTTTGATGAATTGTCCTTTTCTATACAGTTCTCTATAAGTATATTGACCGCGATGATAAGTTTTGTAACCATCTAGTAGACCATCTTTATATTGTTCTGTTATATCAATGTCTTTGCCTCTATCATCATAGTATTCCACTATCCCATTTCCATTGTTAAAGTTCCCAGTAGCTACAGATGTACCCCTAATTGACCATGCCTCGATAGCTTGTAGTCTTCCATTTTCAAAGATCTTTTTATACCAGAGTTTGCCATTACGGTAGTAGGCTTTTGACTCTCCTTCTAGTTCCCCATTGGTATTATACTCTTCTTCGGTTTTTAACTTTTTAGAATCAGAATAATACCGCTTGTATGGACCTACTTTGTAATTATCAAATGGATCAAGAGTCGAATAAGATAGTATTGTGAATCCATCTTCTAATCTCTTATACGAGTGATGAAAAATTGAATCTTTATAAACTACAGTTTTTTCTATGTCTACTTTGTTTCCTAGGGTCTTTTTATACTTTTTGTTCAACTTCAAAGTGTAGTCACCTGCTGATAGAGCAACATCGTACATTGCTGAAGCTTCTCCTTTGGGGTTAGCCACATGATCAAAGAATCCTTTTAAATAGAAAGTAATCTTCCCATCCTTGATAAATAGAATTTGAGGAAGTCCAGCTCTCCTATCTTTAATGAGATTAAAGTATTGGTCATCGAAATCAAAATAAGTTTTGAAATTCCATTTTTTCGAGCAATACTCTGAAGAAAGCTCTGACACTGTTTTGTTATAGGTCTCAGACTTTTTTGGACTGACAAAAAGGGATATAAAGTTGATGTTTTGTTTTTTTAGATTCTCTAAATGCTTAGAGTTCAGTTCGTCTAGAGTTTTTTCGCAATGGGTACAGTATGACGAATTCCATACATAAATCAATGTATTATCATAATCAGTTAATGTATTCAAGTCTAATGTGTCGTTGACAGTATTAACGACTCTGAATCCATCAAAAATCTTTGAGAATTGATTGTTTGATAGTTTTGAAATAAGTTGTTGTTGTTGTTGTTGTTGTTGTTGTTGTTGTTGTTGTTGTTGTTGTTG
>JAHDEL010000033.1 GCA_020628855.1 Saprospiraceae bacterium
TCAGATAGATGACTACTTTAAGAAAGGCTTTGGTAAGCTTGTGATTATTCGATAACAAAAGGGAAATCAGCGAAAGAGTTTCGAAAGGAAAGAAATGTACTTATCTTTCCTCTTTATGCATATCCACGTAATCATAAGATCATCTGCATTCACGGACCCACTTTGCACACTTATCCGAGAGAAACAGAAAGGGGATTACGCCATAATCGTTACTGACTCTTATCAAAGTATAGAGCTGCACTATAACAATACAGTCACGAGAATGCACTTGTTCCAAGTCAGTAAATGGATACAACAACAAAACATTGGAACCGCCACTATTCATTTTCTATCAACTACAGCAGCCTACCTCATCAGAAGGCTTGATAAAAACACCACAGTCAATTGGCTAATATGGGGAGGAGATCTCTATAACCTACCCAAAGTCAGAAAACATATCAAAGGTATTGCTCCAATAAGAGGAATTAAGGAGCGCATCAGCTACAAGCTACTTGAGTTAGTCCTGCCAAGAATACAGAGGATCTTTGCAAATCCTGGTGATTTGCATGTATTGGATCAATACCTGAGGCTCAATGCCAAGAAATACACATTAAACTACCTTCTGGACATTAATCACTTTCAATCTTTTGATCAATCACCAAGTAAAGTCATACTAATCGGCAACTCAGATGATCCAGCAAATAATCATCTAGAACTTTTACAGCGCCTTTCGATAAAAGTCGGAAAAACAACTAGAATATTAATGCCACTTTCAGGAGTGAGTAATAGCTATACAAAACAAATAGAACAATCAGCACAAGAAAAATTTGAGAACGTTGAGATACTTGACAGGTTTGTTCCTTATGATGAATTTCATCAACTTTTAGGCAAGTGTTGTTCCCTAGTCTATGGTCATAGAAGGCAGCAAGGAATGGCTACATTATTTCCTTTTCTGCTATCAGGGAGAAGGTGTTATTTTCCCAGAGAGAATCCATTCTACAAATTCCTAAAAGAAAATAATTTCAATGTTTTCAATTTGGATGAAATTGATTTGAAATCCATCTTTTTGCCTTTATCAGAAAAGGAGAAAGCTCAAAACCTTACACTATTGACAAGCTATCTCAGCCAAGAAACAATAAGCAACCAGTGGGATTCTATTTTTGAAACAGAACTATCACCAAGTGCTAAATAGATTGTTATACACACCGGTCAGAAAAGCATTTTATCAATTAGCCAAAGCTAATGTTGTAATTTTTTTCTGCCAACTTGTGTCGTTGTACATAATGACACAATACTATTCAAAACAACAAATAGCAGATCTGACAATTTTTGTTGCTGTTGTGTTTTTACTCAGCAAGTTTTCTAACCTGAAGCTTTTTGAAGGCATTATTCGAGAGACAAATCAAGAGGTAGCACAAAAGACATTCCGCTCGGCAATGACATTATCACTTTTCTTAGCAGTAATGATCAGTGTTCTGTTTACACTGTGTAATCTATTTGGGCTACACTTTCATCTGTTTTATGCTTTTGAAATTGGTTTTTGGATATTAATAGTCCTTTTTTCAATTCATTTAATTTGCACAAGTTTGCTACCAATAGTTTCAAGTTATCTCTTGAGAAAGGAGCAATTCACAGCATTGACAACAGGAAGGGTTATCAAAGGAATAATCCAAATAGCTTTGCTCATGGTATTCATAGAAACACTAGATAGTGGACTTATTGCAGCATTAGTTCTTAGCACAACTCTTCAACTTATAATAACACTTTTGCTTTCATCAGTTTACAAGGAAAAACTCTTTGTCTCTCTGCAACAAGTCAAACAATCTGTAAAGGCCAACTCTGATCTCATTAAGTATACGTTGCCAACGAGCCTACTCCTTTCATTAAGAGAGAATGGAATTGTTCAGATTTTACAGATGACTTTCGGAGAGGCAGCATTAGCCGCCTATGGGGTTGCAGACAGAATATTACGTATTCCTAGTAGTATCGTAGGAAGTGCGGCTTCAGAAACACTCTACAAATATGGAAGTGATACATTCTTTATGCAATCACCCAACCTGTATTGGAGACAATTGAAAAGGGGATTCATAAGACTAGTTGGAGTCTTTACCTTGATAGCTATTAGCTGTTTTTTACTTGCACACCCAGTGTTGTCTGGATTGTTTGATACCAAGTGGATAGATGCTGAGCAGATTCTGCGACACTATGCAATATGGATAATCCCATTTTCCATACTAGCAATATTCAGAATTATCCCAGTAATGCTCAGACAACAGAGAATCTATTTTGTTCTGGAATTACTACTCTGTCTTGGGACCATAGTGCTAGTTTATTTAGCTTCAAAAACAACTTCCTTTGAGCAAACCCTTATGGTTAAATACCTGGTTGAAGCTTTTATAATGACCCTGCTTATTGGATATATATTGGTCATGGTCTCTCGACAAACTAAATCAGAGAAAGCAGATTAATTTTTGGAACAGTTTATGAGACATAGCAAAGGACAAAACCTTTGTACTGATGGGCGAACAACGAGTATCCAAATTAAGTAATGTGAAAAACAAGCAGGTCTTCCTAAAGACCTTGCTAAATGATGTCAAAGCACTTTCCTATATGTTGGAGAATGATTGGTTTGAGTCTGACATAGTTAGGATTGGTGCTGAGCAGGAGATGGTCTTAGTCGATACAAAAACCTATAGGCCAAATCTTATTGCAATGAAAGTGCTAAATAAGATGAAGAAAGACCCATGGGTAGAAACAGAGTTAGCTAAGTTTAACCTAGAGATTAATCTGAACCCACAAGTATTAAAATCTTCGTGCTTTAGTAAACTAGAAAAAGAAACTTGGACTAAACTTCAAAAGATACAAAAGACCATTGCAAAAATGGATACTTCTATCGCACTTACAGGAATTCTACCTACACTCGTAAAATCAGACTTAGACTTAAAAAACCTGACCCCAAAAAAGAGATATTTTGCACTTATGGAAGCCATCAATCAACAACTTATAGGCTCTGCTTATGAGTTGCGGATTGGAGGTATTGATGAATTATTGATCAAGCATGATAGCCCATTATTAGAGGCATGCAATACTAGTTTTCAAGTGCATCTTCAAATTGCTCCAGATGATTTTGTGAAGTACTATAACATAGCGCAAACATTAGCAGGACCAACTATGTCTATTGCGGCTAACTCTCCAGTGGTGTTTGGCAAACGACTCTGGCATGAGTCTCGAATCGCGATGTTCCAACAGTCTCTTGATACAAGGTCTACTAACGAATACATGCGAGAAAGAAGCCCTAGAGTACATTTTGGGAATGATTGGTTAAAGGAAAGCATTTTAGAGATTTATACCGAAGACATTGCCATGTTCAGACCATTAATATCACCAGATATTACAGAAGAAAGTCTGGATATGATTGCTAAAGGTAAAACGCCAAAGCTTACGGCTCTCCAAGTACATAACTCTACGGTATACAGGTGGAATAGACCATGTTATGGTATAAGCTCAAATGGCAAACCACATCTTAGAATTGAAAATAGGGTGCTTCCTTCTGGTCCAACAGTTGCAGATGAAGTCGCAAACGCCTGCTTCTGGATAGGAACCATGAAAGGGATGGTTGAAGAATATGGAGACATTAGAGAGCATCTGACTTTTGATGACGTTAAAGACAATTTTGCTAAAGCAGCCCAATTTGGAATTGACACAACATTTAATTGGATAGGAGACAAGAAAATCTCAGCATGCAAACTCATTCTCAAAGAGTTGTTACCACTTGCAAGAAAGGGACTGAAAAAGTATAAAATAAAACAGGAGGATGTAGATAGATATTTGGGTATCATTGAAGCAAGAGCGAAGAAGCATATCAATGGTGCAAGATGGCAACTCAGAGCCTATAGTGCACTTTGCGAAGAGACATCAAAGGACGAAGCCCTGACTGTGTTGACTCATGCCATCATTCAAAATCAAAAAGACAATACTCCAGTCCACCAATGGAAAGCGCCTAAGCTCTCAGACTTAAAAGAGTATAAACCAACTAACTTAAAAGTTTCTGAGTTTATGGACACACATCTGATTACAGTCCACAAACAAGATATCATTGACCTGGCAATTGACTTGTTTGATTGGAAAGACATAGATTATTTACCTGTTGAAGAGAAGGGCAAATTTGTTGGCTTGTTATCATCTAAAGATGTACTAAACTACATGTCGTCTAAAAGAAAGAACAAGAAGATTATAACAGTAAAGGATGTAATGCAAAAAGATCCTGTAACGATATCTGCAGAAACAACAATACTGGAGGCAATGAAATTGATGAAAAAGCACAAAACAGGTTGTCTACCGGTCGTGATAAAAGGTGAATTAGTAGGTGTAATCACAGAAAACCATTATATGAATATAACAAGTAGACTTATGGAAAGACTACAATTAGAACTTGTTCATAAGTAAGATCTATGTACAAGCAAAAGAAAGTGGTTGTTGTCTTACCTGCTTACAACGCAGAGAAGACATTGAAGAAAACATATGATGAGATTCCTTTTCCTCTAGTTGACGAAGTAATTCTTTGCGATGATGCAAGTAGTGATGGAACAACTGCTCTTGCCAAAGAACTAGGTATACAGCATATAATACAACACGAGAAAAACAAAGGTTATGGAGGGAATCAAAAATCTTTGTACAATAAAGCATTAGAAATCGGTGGGGATATAGTCATTATGCTTCATCCAGATTATCAGTATACTCCTTTACTGATACCTTCAATCGTGAATATCATAGGGGAGGATCTGTTTCCAGTTGTACTTGGTTCAAGAATATTGGGAAAAGGAGCTCTGGCAGGAGGAATGCCTCTGTACAAATATATTGCAAATAGAGGGTTAACTTTCATACAGAACATCCTTGTTAACTATAAGCTATCAGAGTATCACACAGGATATAGGGCTTTTAGCAAAACTGTTTTAGAGTCTGTCAATTACAATTCGAATAGTGATGATTTTATCTTTGATAATCAAATGTTGAGTCAGATCATTATGAAAGACTTTCATATAGCAGAAGTAACATGTCCGACCAAATACTTTGAGGAAGCTTCTTCTATTAACTTAAGAAGAAGTACTAAATACGGACTCGGGGTGTTGTATGTTTCCACTCGCCATTTTCTTCATAAATGGAGCCCAATAAAATATCATATCTATTCTACTTAGGTGAACCTAACAAGGGGTATCACGTTATGTAACAAGTATGTCTAAAGACCCAACGGCAGAGCAAAGAAAAAAGGATCATATACAATTGGCGTTTCAGTCAATTGTAGAAGGGCAAGACCCAAGGTTTTATTATGAGCCCATATTATCTGGTTTTCCTAAAGATGATAAAGCAGAAAGATTGGATTTTTGTGGCAAACAACTTCAGCATCCTCTGTGGATATCCAGCATGACAGGGGGAACGGAGTATGCAGGCAAAATCAATAAGACCCTTGCACAAGCTTGTCATGCTTTTGGATTAGGGATGGGTCTGGGATCATGCAGACAATTACTTGAGTCGGATAGTATGCTGAAGGATTTTGCAGTAAGAGACCATATGCCTAATAGTCCTTTGATTGCTAATCTTGGCATTGCCCAAATGCAAGAGTTAGAGGACCAAAAAGCCTTGGACAAAGTCAACAGTTTAGTTGACAAATTAGATGCAGATGGCTTATTTATTCATATTAATCCTTTACAAGAATGGACACAGCCGGAAGGAGATAGATACTATAGACCTCCAATCGAGACAATACAGCATTGTTTGGATGTCTTTGATTTTCCAATCTTAGTGAAAGAAGTAGGTCAGGGGATGGGACCTGCAAGCTTAAGAGCATTGTTACATATGCCACTAGAAGCTATTGAACTAGGTGCACATGGAGGAACTAACTTTAGTTTGTTAGAACTTTTAAGGGGAAATGAAGTGAGAAAAAACTCTCTGAAGCCAGTTGTTAGCCTTGGACATTCAGCTAAAGAAATGACTCATCTAATCAATGCAATTACTCAAGAAAAGCCTGACAATATAAAGACAAAACGAGTGATCATTTCTGGAGGTGTCAAACATTTTCTGGATGGATATTACTTCATGGAGTTATGTAGAATGCCAGCGATGTATGCCCAAGCTTCACCCATGCTCAAGCATGCATTAGAAGGTTACGATGCGCTCGAAGAATACATAAGGCTACAATTAGAAGGTCTTAAGATGAGCAACGCTTTTTTGACCCTAAAAGAAAAAGTCTAAATTTGTCTGATGTCTATAAAAGGAAGCATACAAGGCTTTTCGAAACTTTCGAAGAAAGAAAAAATTGCATGGGTAGTTGACCAATACTTAAATGGAGATACTCAAGCTTCTGAGGTGCTTTCTCAGCATTGGAACGTAGACGAGAAAATGCAACAAACATTTGATGGTTTCAGTGAAAACACACTATCTAACTATCATCTTCCTTACGGAATAGCACCTAATTTTTTGATCAATAACCAGTGGTATGCTGTACCAATGGTAACAGAAGAAAGTTCGGTAGTAGCTGCGGCATCAAGTGCTGCAAAGTACTGGTCAAAAAGAGGCGGAATACAGACAAAAGTATTAGGCGTCGAAAAAAAGGGACAGGTCAGCTTCACCTGGAGTGGTGGCCATTCGACACTAAAAGAACATTTTCCGCAAATAAGAACAGAACTACTCAAGGGTATTCAGCTCATTGAGTCAAATATGCAAAAGAGAGGAGGAGGAGTGAAGGATGTGGTACTGCTCTATTTAGGCGAACAACTGCATGACGTCTACCAGCTCAAAGCGACATTTGATACTTGTGATTCTATGGGAGCTAACTTTATCAATACTTGTCTTGAGCAATTCGCTTCTACATTATCCAATTATGCACAAGCTAACTTAGCAGACCAAGGACGATTGGAAGTCATTATGAGCATCCTTTCGAATTATACTGATAACTGTGTGGTAGAAGCTAGAGTCTCTTGTCCAATAGATGAGCTCAAAGTCAACAATGACCGAATTAACCATAAGAATCTTGCGAATAAGTTCAAGAAGGCTGTAGACATAGCTTGTCATGATTCCTATCGTGCAGTTACACACAATAAAGGCATATTTAATGGTATTGATGCTGTTGTCTTAGCCACAGGTAATGATTTTAGAGCAGTAGAAGCTTGCGGTCATGCTTATGCAAGCAGAACTGGCAAATACAGGAGTCTGAGTGAATGTACTATTCATGAGGACCAATTCACTTTTACACTGACTCTACCACTTGCAATAGGAACAGTAGGAGGATTAACTTCTCTTCATCCTCTTGCAAAAATGTCTCTCAATATTCTTGGCAAACCTAATGCTAAAGAGCTTATGCAAATCATTGCAGCGACAGGACTAGCACAGAATTTTGCTGCCGTAAAATCACTAGTTACTACGGGGATTCAACAAGGGCATATGAAAATGCATCTTCAGAATATATTCAATCAGCTTGGTGCAGATGATGAAGAGAAAGCATATCTCAATGAGCATCTTGATACAAGCAAGGTCTCGCATAGTGCAGTTAGACAATTATTAGATGCATACAGAACAGAAAGCTCTTCAAACGTATAGTGAATAATAAGAGAGGTGCTTAATAATAAAAAAGGGTTGGAATTCTACATTCCAACCCTTTTTTCCATTATCCCGGATAGCTCATTATCAGAAAGGCTAACAAAGCACAAAAAGTAACGAGAACAAACCAAAAACGAGCATCCGAAAAAATCGACTCTTCATTTTTCTGAAGCATAATGTGAATATGGTTTTGGTTATTAAAGCAGAAACTAGAATGATGCCTTCATCTTCTTATTTCGCTTCTGCATCTAATCACCCCTACTATGCCAAAAAGAATACCATAAGAAAAATGTCTAATACATGTTATACTGAAATCCCACAGTGATATTCTTTAGAGATTTACATGGGATGCAAAAGCAAACTATAACTCGTTGAAAATCATAGGGGTAAGAAAAACATACATACACTTCTTTGTAATACATCTCAAAATAAAATCTGGAAATTACCCAAATACTTTAGACGGGTTTCTACCTAAAGACTATAATGTGATTATTGAGAAAAGGACATATAATGAGTATGTTCTATGCTCTCTCTATCTAAAAAGCTATACTAGAATTGAAGTAATAGCCACGTTCTCCTTGTTGCGTAATTCCATACTCCATGGAGAAGAAATAATTATTGAAAAGGATAAAATCTAAGGCTGGCCCGTACCCATAGAACCAAGTGTTATTTAGGGAGTTAGTCTCACTGTAAGTAGGTTCATTAACATAGGCAAAGTCATAATTCATTCGAACAAAGACTTGCACAGGTACGCTACGTATTTGTTTTGGTAACCAGTCGAACAGTTTAATCGTAGTTTCGAAAACAGAAACATTGAAGTGATTCTTGGATATAATATAATCTGGTCCATCCATCACATACAGATCATAACCAGTAACAATAAAACTTCCCCAACCTAACCCTGAGTTATTAGAGTAAGGCATGATTTGCTTTGATAGATTGGTTCTTGCCTTCCAACGACTGCCTACTGAACAACGCGACCAAAACTTTCTGAATAAGGAGACATTTCCTTCTAAGAAAGTATTATCAATCTGGTTAAATAAAAACATGCCTTCTTTTTTCACATTGAATCTTAACTTATACCCATCTCTAGGATAGAGACGATAATCAGTACGATCATACTGAAGGTCATATTCGAAGAAAAAGAATTTGAGTTGTGTTTTGCTATTCAGGAAATAGTCTGGGTTCAAAGTATTAGCTACTATATCATCAATTGTATTTTGATGAAATTCCACCCTGAAGACTTGGTCTAAGAAAGTATTAGGACGATGAAGCAGTTTGGCCCCAGCTCGAAACCGTTTTAACAATACCCTTTCGTCCTCGTCTTTATAGAAGAGCGGTTTATTATTTTCGGTTATGTAACCAATCTCTCTCCGATCAGAATAAAAGAGGTTAGCTCCAAGACCCCAATCACCATTGCCGAAGATATTTGGCAAATCATATGTTAGCTCCGCCTTCCTGGTATAACCAGTGTGTAGGACGACCTTCATTTTATCTCTGCGCCCTGTGAGGTTGTAATGGGCCACTCGAAAACCATAAATCAACCTATCTGGACTTCCATTAAACTCTTGCCACCAAACATTGAAATTTCTGTCCGCTAGCTCAAGAATGGGCACAGGAAACAAATACCAATTTTCTACACAAGTATAATTGAGAATAACAGTTGTACTGTCAAGAGAATACACTGGATCAATTTCTAAAGAGTTAAATAGACCTGTACCTAGGAGTTGTTGTTTGGCATTTTCAAAACTTTCATTCAGCGAACGCTTAGCAAGGATATCACCTGGTCGAAGAGATCCTTCTCTATAGATTGTTTCTAGTTGTGTTCGTTTATTACCAGATACAATTATTGTGTCAAGAACAATAGTTTGAGATATTACCGATTGACTAAGGCAAAATGCAAAACTGTAAAAGATGATCTTTAGCAGGAAATGCCTAAACATTGAGGTAAGTCATAAGATGATCATAGCGCTCCTTAAGTGCATCCACATGTTCGTGACTAGTGAAGCTAGCTACTATTTCATAACCGTATCGCTCAAAAGTTGCTAGAATAAACTGTATATCAAACTTGTTAACCTTGAGTGTAATCCTGAGATGCTCTTGATCTTTTCCGTCTGAAAGAAAGCATGATAGTATAGCAGCATTCTCGGATTCAACGATTTGACTGATTTCGGACATGGTATATCCATTTCTCTTTGTTTCCACCACAATTATGGCTCCATGTTCTCTGACAGAAAAACTTGTTGCAAATGTTTTGAAAATATTCTCTTGGGTAACAATCCCTCTAAATTGCCCTTCTTTGTTGAGTACAGGAACCATTGACCAACCTTGATCACCAAGAAATTTGATTATATCAAAAATATGATCGATCGGTGCAACATGTTCAATCAGTCCATGTACAATATGGTCGCCAATACTATCAGCCTCATTTAGACTCAATAGCTTGTTTTCGCTAACGATCGCTATGACATTATTATCATTATCTATGACGGGAATTTCGCTGAGCCTATAGACTTCCAGCATATCAAGGACCTGACTTACTGAATCAGACACCTTAGCAGGAAGAACACTTTTGGATATAAGGTTTCGGGCAATCATAGGGCTTTCTTAAATTAACGCATTACATCACGTATCGTTACAAAGGTCTATAATTTTAATAGAAATTTATAGTATTCTGTCGTCTAGCTACCAGCCTATGAGTAATCCTAGAAGAAGGATTGGTCCTTCTCCTGTAGGCTCTCCTTCTGTATTGATGTTCCATTCCATACCAAAAGCTAAGGAAGGGCGTAAGATTATTTGATTATCTATTGCTAAGAAAAGAAGTTCTGCAGTCGGTTGTACAACCGTTAGCTTCGTCTCTCCACAAGAACTAATTGCATCTGTTGTATTACACCAATTTACTTTATTTCTCCAAACATCAATCCTCAGCCCTAAAGACCATCTTGGTAGTACAGCATAATTTTACCCTATACTGCCTCCCAGCCCCCAACCTTTTTCAGAGTCTTGAACACCAAGATCTCTATGGTCAAAGAGGTTGACTCCTAGACGCATATTCAGTGTATGTTTTTCATTCAATGAATGTTCTACTCTTAACCCTGGAATCAGACCAGTTGGATATGCCTGAAGCTCAATATTGATTTTGATTTGTGCGGAACCAATCGATAAAACACTGAGCTTAAAAAGAAGGATAACAATGATTCTCATGGTATTATCTTTTCTTTTTCTTCCGTGCACTTTTCTTTGCTAATGGATTAAAATCTAAAGCAAGTTGTATCCAAAATTCTAAATCTTCATGCATATCAAATCCTTCAGGCGTGATAAAGATGTAGCCCTTCATGGGTCGTCCTGTAAAGTCCATCGGTAAAGTATGTTCTTTCTGTATGGCAGTAGGGTAGGCATCTTCTCCGATTCTGAGCATTAAGAGAGAGTCACCGTATTTTTTATCAATATGGATGCCACAGAGCATCTTTTCATCCACAAAGAAGACTTTACCTCCCATCATGTTTCTGTCTGTAAAAGGAGCCTTTTTCTCCGAAAGAACCTGTCTTATCCTTTCTACCTGATATTCGTCGTAAGCCATCAGAATGAATTCTATACCCAAGATACATTTAATACAGAATTGGACGTGATTTCCTTCGACGTTTTCCCAACCAAATAGAAACCCCCAAATAAAGCTCAAAAGAGGGGCTTCGACCTCTAGAATGACTAGCTCTAGCCCCAAAAGATAACACTGTTCTAGGGTTGATTTTGTATTGCATTTCTAAATAAGGGCTCACACTTAGATGATGATTATAAGTAGAAGATTCTATGAAATACTTCTCTTTGGTATAAAACAAATCGATCCCCGTCCATAATGAGAACCTACCTGATTGAATGAGTCGATACCTCACACCGAGATGAGTTCTTATGGTACTAGCATTAAACTGACCACCTACGCTCAATTCTATCCTTTGAGAAAGTTGCTTGTTCAATGAAAGCCCAGCAAGGAAGCCATATTGGCTATGGTAACTTGTGTTAGCTTGTATCCTAAAGCTACGATACTTTGGTTTTTCAGTTACTTGACTAAAGCCAACACAAGTAATCGAGCTAAGAAGAATAATTAGGAGTATTCTCACTTTGCAGAATTATTGTTTACCAAAGCTATATTTCACACCAAGGTTAAAATTGTCTACAAATCGAATTCTATCTCGAGGTAAGAAATCTATTCTTCCGGACTCTGTTGCGAGATTATAATTAGGACGGAAACCAAACTGTAGCTCAAATTTATCATTGAGTCGATAGTTGAGTTCGATCGGTATTTCCACATTGACTCTCCTCGTATCTGGGAAGTTAAATGCCCTAAAATAGGAGTGCTCAAACGAAATACCAGCACCTAGCTCCAAAGAAAGACGTTTTCCACTTAGTACTTCATGCTGGACACCTAGTCTAAATCCTTTTGCTCTAAATCTATTCCCAAAAACACCTGCATATAGAGAGGTCTTGTCAGAGGTGTTGAGGTGTCCATTCAGCTCATATCTTGTTCCATTGAAAGCAACAGCATTGAGACTTAATCCAAATTTGGGTTTAGTAAGACTTTCATCACTACTATTAGAGTGTTGAGCACCTAACCAGGTGCAAGTAGAAATAACGAGTACGCAGAAAGTGAGTAATTTTTTCATATCTAGATGTCATTTTTTTAATTCTTACGACATCTAGAAAACAAGCCTTTGTGTATTAAGAGAAGTATAACACTTCTTAACACAAATAGGACTCACTATATACTCTTAAAGATCAAATTTGATCCCTTGAGCGAGAGGTACAGTATCACTATAGTTGATGGTGTTTGTTTGTCTTCTCATGTAAGCTTTCCAGGAATCTGAGCCAGATTCCCTACCACCTCCTGTCTCTTTCTCTCCACCAAAGGCACCACCAATCTCTGCACCACTTGTACCAATATTGACATTAGCTATACCACAATCCGAACCAGCACAAGAAAGGAAGTATTCTGCATCTTTCAAGTTATTAGTCATGATTGCAGAGGATAATCCCTGTGGCACTTCATTTTGGATGGCTACAGCATCATTTAAGTCACCAGAATATTTGACCAAGTAAAGTATTGGAGCAAATGTTTCATGATGTACTATAGGTTTGTCATGCGCTATCTCGGCAATACATGGCTTGACATAACAGCCGCTTGCATAGTCAGAGCCCTCAAGTACTCCGCCTTCAACCACGAAGCTACCACCTTGTTCTTTCACCGACTCTATAGCTTTGAGATAGGTAGCTACGGCATCTTTATCGATGAGAGGTCCGACATGATTATTTTCATCTAATGGATTTCCTATTCTTAACTGACCATAAGCTTTGGCCATGTTTTCTTTAACTGTATCATACATTGATTCGTGGATAATAAGTCTTCTAGTAGAAGTACAACGCTGACCACAAGTGCCCACCGCACCAAAGACCGCTCCAGTTAGCACAACCTTCAAATCAGCAGAAGGAGTAATTATGATAGCATTATTTCCACCTAACTCTAGTAATGATTTTCCAAGTCTCTGTGCCACTGTAGCACCGACTATCTTACCCATTCTACTAGATCCTGTAGCAGATATTAACGGTATTCTACCATCAGTAGTCATCCACTCTCCAACCTTATAATCGCCGGTGATAATACAAGATACACCTTCAGGGACGTTGTTGGTTTTCAGAACATCGATAAAGATATTCTGACAAGCAACAGAACACAAAGGCGTCTTCTCACTACCTTTCCATACACAGACATCTCCACAAACAAAGGCTATCATCGAATTCCACGACCAAACAGCCACTGGAAAATTGAAGGCAGAAATAATACCTACAACACCCAAAGGATGCCACTGCTCATACATACGATGATCAGGTCTTTCTGAGTGCATTGTCAAGCCATAGAGTTGTCTAGAAAGACCAACTGCAAAATCACAGATATCAATCATTTCTTGCACTTCTCCCCAGCCTTCTTGAAGGCTTTTCCCCATTTCGTAAGATACCAGTCTGCCTAATGCATCCTTATGCTTTCTTAAAGCATCACCGTATTGTCTGACTATCTCACCACGTTGAGGAGCAGGCATTTTCCTCCACGTTTTGAATGCATCTTGAGCAGCATCCATCACTTCTGCATATTGTTTATCAGTTGTGACACTCACCTCACCAATGAGTTTGCCGTCCACAGGAGAATATGAAGCAATATATTGACCTGAATCGACTGATTTTTGACCAGTTGATGTTCCAGCGTTTTTCGCTTCTAGGCCTAGAGATTTAAGAAAAGATGTATCCATAGTTTAGAGTGTAATAAGTGTTTGAAATATTGAAGGCACAAAGGTAATAGAAGAAGTGAACCAATTCTAATCTTCAATAACTTCTGAGATTCTGAATGCCAAATTGTGCAAAGAAGGTAGCTCTTGCATTCTAGAATACTGGCCAAATGTTATAGTGTATGTTCCAGCTTCTTTAAACTTTGTTGACTTGCTAAGCACCACTCTCAGATCGCACATTTCTCCATTACAGTCTCCATGCCACTTGCCTTTATTGTCTGCAAAATTGACTGGGAGTTGTTGGTCTGTTTGTTTCCCATTTGGAAACAGAGTAGTAACGAGTAAGTACACATTCTGATAAGCGTAATCTGTGTCATGTGTAATGTCAAGGAAGAGGTCATATCTAGATAATGTATCTTCTACCACAAATGTATTTCCAAACTCTGCAGTTTTATGCCAGCTTCCTTTCTCAAAAGAAATTGTATTCTCAAAGTAATATTCTTCAGAACATGATGAAAGAAGGCTAAGCAGAAGGAAACAGTATAGCACTCTAACCACCATCAATTGAAATAGTCTTTCATACGTTCAAAAAAGCCCTTTTCTTTTGTTCCAGGTGTTGGCTGGAAGTTAGGCATGGTACGCAACTTTTCCATTAATTCTTTTTCTTCATCAGTCAAAGCTTTCGGAGTCCAGATATTGACATTGATGAGCTCATCACCGTTTCCATAAGCTTGGACACTTGGCAAACCTTTCCCTCTTAATCTGAAGATTTTGCCAGCTGGAGTACCAGGTGGCACTTTGATCTTTACTTTACCTGTCAAAGTAGGTACCTCAACAGAAGTACCTAAGGCCGCGTCTGCAAAGTTGAGAAAGAGGTCATAAATTATATTTTGACCATCTCTACTGAAGTGCTCGTGTTCTTTCTCTTCAATATTGATCAGGAGATCACCATTTGGTCCACCTCTCTTGCCAGCATTACCTTTTCCTCTCATGGAGAGTTGCATTCCTGCTTCAACGCCAGCAGGTATCTCTATTTCTATAGTATCTTCAGCATGATTGGTGCCATCACCCTTGCACTTAGAACAAGTAGCTGTTATCTGCTTACCAGCACCATTACAAGTTGGGCAGAGAACCGTAGTTTGCATTTGCCCCAAGAAGGTTTGTTTTACTTGCCTCACATAACCACCGCCACCACAAGTCCCACAGGTTTGAGTTGACTTAGCATCTTTAGCGCCCGACCCATTGCACTGTTGACAAGTAACTTGTTTTTTTACCTTAATTTTCTTGGTGACACCTTCAGCAATTTCTTCTAAAGAAAGCGCCACTTTTATCCTGATGTTATTCCCTTTTTGACCACGTCTTGACCCAGTTCTTCTGCCACCTCCACCAAAGAAAGATTCGAAAGGACTTCCCTCATCTCCGAAAATGTTTCCAAATTGTTCAAAGATGTCTTCCATGTTCATACTTCCCCCCCCAAAACCACCTTGATTATTCACACCAGCATGACCAAATCGGTCATACCTTGCTTTCTTATCAGCATCAGAAAGTACTTCATATGCTTCTGCTGCTTCTTTGAATTTTTCTTCAGCTTCTTTATTATCTGGGTTTCTGTCTGGATGATATTTGAGAGCAACTTTTCTATATGCCTTCTTTATCGTTGCAGCATCCGCACCTTTATCTACACCAAGTATTTCGTAAAAATCTCGTTTAGCCATGTTCTTATTTTCCAACCACTACTTTTGCATAGCGGATAATTTTATCATTGAGTAAATAGCCTTTTTCTATAGTATCAATTACTTTACCTTTTAGCTCTTCAGAAGGTGAAGGAATCTCAGTAATAGCTTCATGAAGTTCAGGGTCAAAATCTTCTTGATTTGAAATCATTGGCGAAAGTCCAATGTTTTCTAGCGATCTATATAGCTTGTCATAGACAAGTTTTACGCCTTCACTAAATTGTTCTTCTGAGTCAGCGGCATCTGCACTTTTCTTAGCTCTATCAAAATCATCCAATACAGGTAGAATCGCATGTAAGGTTTCTTCAGCTGCATTCTTTCTCAGCTCCATCCTTTCTTTGATGTTCCTTTTCTTGTAGTTCTCAAACTCAGCATATAGCCTTAAGTACTTATCTTTTGCTTCGGCATTCTGTATCTCAAGTTCCTCAACCTTCGCTGTTAACTCTTCTTCTTTCTTTTCTTTCTTGGTTTTTCTTGGCATTTGCTCTTAATTTCAAATTAATTCCCAAAAATAGCTTCTGTCAATAAGTATCAATCATTCTGCCAAAGCTATAATTGTGTCATTTTGTCACAACAAAGAAGAAAAGCAAGTAATTATGACTCTTAAAACTAACCTTTAAGGAGGAATTCTCTAATTACAGGAAATGAAGGATTAACGGAGATTACCTTTCCTTTTGTATCAAGCAGGTATTTGGTAGGAATCTCTTTGACATTATACGCTTGAGCAATTGATGACTGAAATCTATTGGATTGAAGAATATGATACTCCCAGTCGAGATTGTCTTTTTGAATTGCAGAGAGCCAAGACTCTTCTGAACGCTCAATACCAATACTAACAATTTCAAAACCAGATGCATTGTCAAAAGACCTGTTGTGAAACTCTTTATGCAAACTGACCAAATGGGGACTTTCTTTTCGACAAGGGCCACACCAAGAACCCCAAAAGTCTAATAGGACATACTTACCTTGAAGGTCTCGGAGATCAAAACTATTTCCATCTAAGAGTGTCGCTTCGAAGTGCATCACCTCTTGACCTTCAGAATACTTAGGTGCCTTATAGATATATTCATAGCTGAAGTATCCTAAACAAAGAATTACAAGAAGAAGTAAGTTCTTTTTCATACAATTAGAACTTACCATAGCAAGAATTGTTACACAAGACCACCATGAATGTCTTCAAATGGCATTTCTCCATACGTTCAATTATTCTATATTCAACCAAAGGGGAATAGGTAGCTTTCGCATATTACAAAAGACTAATATGTATCTTTGTGCTTCAGTAAATAGACAGGATGCAGAATCCGAACCTTGATCCGACAAATTTTAATTATACTTCAGAAGAAAAGCTGATTGATAAGGCTCTACGACCTTTATCGCTTTCAGACTTTAAGGGTCAACCTAAAATAGTAGAGAACCTCAACATTTTTATTCAAGCAGCCAAGCAAAGAAATGAGGCTCTTGATCATGTTATATTACATGGTCCACCAGGCTTAGGCAAGACGACCTTGAGTCATATCATTGCCAATGAACTTGGGTCTGAGCTCAAAATGACAAGTGGTCCAGTCCTCGAAAAACCAGGAGATCTTGCAGGTCTCTTAACAAACCTGGAAGATGGAGACGTACTTTTTATTGATGAAATCCACAGACTTAATAGTATAGTAGAAGAATATCTCTATTCTGCGATGGAGGATTATAGGATTGATATTATGATAGATAGCGGTCCTAGTGCAAGAAGTATTCAGATTGAGATTAACCCATTTACGTTAGTAGGAGCAACTACCCGTATGGGTCTATTGACTTCTCCCCTGAGAGCTAGGTTTGGAATCCAGTGTCACCTTGATTATTACGATGTCAAAACACTCAAAACAATCATTAAGCGAAGCGCACAGATAATGCAAGTTGCTATTGACGAAGATGGTGCTGCCGAAATAGCCTCTCGAAGTAGAGGAACACCTAGAATCGCAAATGCTTTATTGAGAAGGGTAAGAGACTTTGCTCAAATTAAAGGGAATGGTGCGGTAGATGTTACAATCGCTCAATATGCGCTTCAAGCACTCAATGTTGATGAAGGAGGGTTGGACGAAATGGACAACAAAATCTTATCTACGATTATTGAAAAATTCAAAGGTGGCCCAGTGGGGTTAACAACAATCGCTACAGCCGTTGGAGAAGAAGCTGGGACAATTGAAGAAGTGTATGAGCCTTTTCTCATCATGGAAGGATATATCCAACGCACACCTCGTGGGAGAGAGGCCACAATGAAAGCATACCACCACATTGGAGTGCCACCACCATCACAACAAAACAGCCTTTTTTAAGGAATAACCTATGCTTGTGCTGTAGGAGTAAAATTCATCGGCGGGAAAGGCATGCCGTCATCTTCGATAACTTTTCCATGCTGTTTCTCATACTTTACAATGTTGTCATTTAGAGCCTTAAGCAGTCTTTTGGCATGAGACGGTGTTAATATGATTCTTGATTTGACCTTTGCCTTTGGGACATTGGGAACCATTCTAATGAAGTCTAATACAAATTCAGAATGAGAGTGTGCAATGATTGCCATATTAGAGTAAATGCCTTCAGCCACCTCTTCTGGGAGTTCTATGTTAACTTGATTTTTCTTTTTCTCTTCAGCCATGATATTGATTTTCTGATTAAAGGTAACTATACCTTATGGAATGTAAATGGATTGAGACGCAGACTGAGTTGGTGTGAAGCTCCATGAACATGGTAGTAGCTGACACCATAGTCTAATTTGAGTTTTTTAATATTCATTCCAAAGCCCAAAGAAAAACCAGTCAAATCTCTAAAAGTAAGCACTGATAACTCTCTGTTTCGAAGGTGATTATAACCAAAACGTAAGCGAATTTGTTCACGAGCACCTAATAAAAACTCTCCACTCAGAATGATATGTCGAAAGAAATTGTCAAGTCTAACAGCCCAAATATTTTCTTCTTCCACATTACCAAGAAGATCTGTGGTCACATCAGCTGGATCAGCATATCTCAGATTCCACTGTTGTAGGTTATGCAGTGTAATACTATATCGAAAGGGAAGATGCTTTAACCTTTTAGACAAGCCAAGTTGTATATCATTTCTAATCTCTTCTTTCTCTGTTGTAAATGGACTTAATACTATTCCTGCATTTCGAACTACCGCACCAATTGCGAAAGTGTTTTCTGGGTTGGTATAAAGAAGTCCTGCATCTACACCTAGTCCATTAGATCCATATTCAGCATAATTAGCCGCCATATATCTGAGGTTAAGACCAAAAGTTATCCGTTCAGCAATCTGTTTGCTTGCCCCAATCACAACAGCAACTTCAGAAGCAGAGAAATTGCCTTCGCTCAATCCAGTAGTATTAGTTGCGTCAAAATCCCCATAAGTTATATATTGAAAACCACCATGGATTGCCAAGTCAAGACTGTCTAAATAATGTCCATAATTTAATGATCCATGTTGAATGCCTGAAAAAAGAAAAGAATGTGAAAGCGCTATTTGTCCTTCTTGACTTTTGTTCAATAATGCAGGGTTCATTAAACCTAGGGCCACATCTGAGTCAGCAACAGTGACAGCAGTGCTCCCTAAGGCATTGATTCGTGCCGAAACGGGACTCAGTACAAAGTCAAATGTCTTAGGTGTCCCAAGGATTTGGCCACTTACAGTTGCAGCATATGACAGCCCAATGATAAACAGTAGTATTCTCATTCTTAGTTAAAGATCTTTTTAGGAGTGATATCACCAAGCTCTTTGGTCCATATAGTTTGACAAACCGAAAGACTGTCACAAAGCATTTTTTTGATTAGGTCTCCTTGTTCATTATATTGCTTGAGCAAACCAACTTCGTTCTCACCTCTCATATAATTTCCCTCCCATTGCACTTTTCCGTTTGCATAGTATTCTTTAAATGGTCCATGCTCTTGATTATTCTCCATAGTTACCTCCTCCATGATCTCTCCAGTTTCATAGTATCGGGTGAGTAGGCCTTGCATGATACCATCCGTATAAGATCCTGATATTTCAGGCTTTCCATTTTTGTAAAATACTGTGTACTCACCGTGAATAACATCATCTATATAATGTTCTTCTATTTCAGGTTTACCATTGTTATGATAAATAGTACGCTTTCCGGAGAGTTTATCCATTTGATAATGCGCAACTTCTTCAAGTGAGCCATCTGAGAAGAATCTTTTGTATTCACCGTGCTTTTGACCTTCATTATTTACGATATACTCTTCTGTCTTAATACCATCTCCAGTAGTGTTAACGACGACTTGAGGCGACTCACAAGAGAGTATTACTAAGGATAGGATTGCAATTGGTATAAGGGACTTCATCAGGTGTTTTTCGAACCTTTGACATAGAAAACGCTAAAATAGATACTGGCTGTATGTGTATTGCGAAATTATTCTCTATTGATGATGGAGAAGACAAAGAGATAACATCCCAGAAATCCAACTTCAGAAGATTCTGTGTTGTCACAAAGTACTAGGAACACCTTCTCTTTTAATAAATATTGTATAGGTTAATGAAAGCCGAATAAAATTTTGAAATTAACCGAAATCAGCTTAAAACCTATCAACAATGCTAACGACATAGTCTAATTTTCGGCATCTTTGCAGCTCAAAATATTTATCTATGCTCAAGAACCCAGCCTTTGATACTACTGCGATTGATATTACTAATACTAATATCAAATGGAACTTATCACCTGCTTCTCTCATTCAGCAAACCTTACTCAATGGTCAAGGTAAACTGACAAGGAGTGGAGCACTTGCCATAGACACGGGTAAATTTACCGGAAGGTCTCCAAAAGACAGATTTATTGTAAAGGATAGCATCACTGAGGACAAAGTAGATTGGAATGACACCAACTTGTCGATCTCTCCGGAACATTTTGACAAGCTTTATGATAAAGTGATCAACCATCTCAACGCAAAAGAAGAGCTATTTATAAGAGATGCTTACGCATGTGCGCATCAGCGTTATAGACTCAGAGTAAGAGTTGTCTGCGAACATCCTTGGCAAAACCTCTTTGTACATAACATGTTTTTAAGGCCTACAGAAGAAGAGGTTAAGGTGTTTGACCATGACTGGGTTGTATATGCTGCACCAGGATGTCTTGCTGATCCAGCATCAGACGGAACTCGACAAGAAAATTTTGCTGTGATCAATTTTACAAAGAAGAAGATAATCATAGGAGGCACTGCATATACAGGGGAGATTAAGAAGGGAATATTTAGTGCTCTTAACTTCCTCTTACCAACAGAAAGTGGTGTGTTTCCGATGCACTGTTCTGCCAATGTAGGTAAAGATGGAGATACAGCATTATTCTTTGGTCTTTCGGGCACTGGAAAGACAACTCTTTCAACAGACAGTCAAAGGAAATTGATTGGAGATGATGAACATGGTTGGTCAAAAGCTAATGTCTTCAATTTTGAAGGAGGATGTTATGCAAAGACGATTAATCTCTCTGCGGCAAAAGAGCCAGAAATCTACAAGGCAATAAAATTTGGAGCCATGGTCGAAAACATCACTTTTAAGGATGAAGACCAAAGAACAATCAATTTCGAAGATGACAGCAAAACGCAAAACACAAGAGTAAGCTACCCAATACATCATATTGATAACATTGTCTTCAATAGTAGGGGAAATGTTCCAGAGAATATCTTCTTCTTGACCTGTGATGCTTTTGGCGTACTACCTCCCATTAGTAGGTTAACCAGAGATCAAGCGATGTATTACTTTTTGTTAGGTTATACTGCAAAGATTGCAGGCACAGAAGCGGGCATCAATGAACCTCAGGCGACTTTTTCAGCTTGTTTTGGATTACCATTTCTCCCATTAAATCCGACAGAATATTCAAAACTCCTCGGCGAAAAACTGGCAGAAGGAAACTCGGATACTAAGAAGTCCATCAATGTATGGCTGGTCAATACTGGCTGGTCAGGAGGACCATATGGAGTGGGTAGCAGACTCGACCTGCCTTATACAAGAGCTATGATAAGAAGTGCATTGAACGGAACACTTGCTGAACAGAAGTTTGAAACAGAGCCATATTTTGGCTTGGAGATTCCAAAAGCATGTAAGGATGTACCATCAAAGGTGCTTAATCCAAAAACAACATGGTCGGATGGAGCTGCTTATGATCAGAAGGCAAATCAGCTGAAGGCAATGTTTAGAGAGAATTTTAAGATTTATGAGGATAAGGTGTCAGATGAGGTAAGAAGGGCTTTAGACTAGCATTAGTCAATTTTCCAAAAAGCTTCTCACTAAGCTTTGAGCCTCTAGCACTGCGAGGTCAAGATCATCATTGATAATAAATGAGTCAAAGTTTTCAGCATAAGCTAGTTCAGCTTCAGCTTTGGCTATTCGTTTATTTAAGCTTTCTTCCGACTCAGTTTTTCGGAGCTTAAGTCGTTTTTTTAGTGTTTCTAAGGATGGTGGCTTAATGAATAGGACAAAACTTTCTGTAGGATAAGCAGCTTTTATACTAAGTGCACCTTGGACATCAATATCCAGGACAGCATATTTGCCTAGCTCCCAAATTCTTTCCAGTTCGCTTTTTAAAGTACCATAGAATTGATCATCATACACTTCTTCCCACTCAACAAAATCATCAGAAGCAATTTTTGATTTAAACTCTTCAAGAGAGAGGAAGTAATAATCCTTTCCATGTGTCTCTCCAGCCCGTTTTTCTCGAGTAGTTGCACTGATCGAAAAGGACAAATCACTCATCTTATTGAGCAGATGAGTCTTAATGGTGGTTTTACCAGCACCAGACGGAGCAGTAAGTACTATAAGTTTGCGTTTAATATCAGAGGACATTTGCAATTTGTTCTTTGATTTTTTCGAGCGCATCCTTCATGTTGACAACAAGTTTTTGGAGATTATTATCCTGCGCTTTAGCACCAAGGGTATTTATCTCACGACCAATTTCTTGAGAGATGAAAGACAACTTTCTTCCTTTGACTTGATCATCAGTATTGAGTACTTCAATAAAGTATTTACAATGATGAGAAAGTCTTGCTTTTTCTTCAGAGATATCTAGTTTTTCAATGTAGAAAAACATTTCTTGTTCAAATCTATTTGGGTCATACTGCTCCTTGCTGACTTCTTGCTCGATATTAGACTGCAGTCGCTTCCTGAGTTTGTTTATACGTTCTTCTTCATATTGAGGAACTTGTTCAAGGAGGGATAGTATGGTCGTCGTATTAGTCAAAAGATCATCATAAATACCTTTTCCTTCTTGATTTCGAAAGCTGACCAGTTGTTTGCCTGCCGCATGAATCGCTTCCAAGACAGTCTTCCACTCTCGTAAGTCGAGCTCTTCAGTACTAAGCGTAACTACATTTGGAATCTTCATAATGGATTGCAAGATGTCGTTTTGATTGTTGTACTGCTGCGTCAATGCTTGAAGCTCTGAATAATATTGTTGGATGAGAGCTGTATTTATTACGTAAGCTTCTTCTCCGCTTGGAGATTCAATAGTAACAGTTACATCGATTTTTCCTCTGTGGGCATAATTAAGCACTAGATTTCTAATATCTAACTCCTTTGATCTGTAGATATGGGGAGCCTTGATCCTGACATCTGTAGACTTGCCGTTGAGCGTTTTGACATCAACAAGGATTGTCTTGTCATTGTATTGCTTACTAGCCTGACCATAGCCTGTCATTGAATACACCATGTGATACTGCCTGCTTTAACTTGAGGTAAAAGATTAAATCAATAGATACTATATAGCAATAAAGAAGCCAATCTCAGAGATTAGAGAAAGAATTTCGCATTTCTTTGATAATGAATCACTTAGAAAGCTGAACTAATGTTAAAAAAAAGTGTCTAGAAGTTTTGCGCTTTTGAATATTTTCCGAAATTTGCACCCCGATTTTAATCATACAAGTTTGATTATTAAGAGTTTACAAAATGAGAAAAGCTGACTTAGTAAATACAATATCTGAAAAAACAGGAGTGCCGAAGGTAGATGTGCTGGTGACTTTGGAGTCTTTCTTCACAGAAGTGAAAGATACTTTAGCTTCAAGTGAAAATGTTTATATCAGAGGATTTGGTTCTTTTGTTATAAAAAAGAGAGCAAAGAAAATAGGCAGACATATCAAGAAGAATGAAGCAATCGAAATACCAGAACATTTCATTCCTTCATTCAAACCATCAAAAGTCTTTGTTGAACAGGTGAAAGAAAATGTCAACCAATTACCAGATGACAAGTCAAATGTAGTCTAAGATGGGTAAGAACCAGATCACTGCTTTAGTAGTTTTTGGTTTCATTTTTGCCATTCTATATTTTGGGTGTGAAACAAAGTCACCCGAAGCGAGGGAATTTGAAAAGTCAAGGGCCCTGAATTTTGAAAAAATAAGTATACCTGCATTACGAAATGCAGTGGAAAAACAACTAGCTGAACCTGAAAAGCAAGAGTTGCACTATCTCGAACAATTGTTGAGAGAGGAGACAGACGACTTGGTGAAGATTGAAAAGAATAAAGATCTATCAGCTTTTTGGTACGCAAATGCGTCATTAGCACTTTCAGGTTATTATGCTCAGAAAGTTGCCGAATCAGCAGAGACAGCAGAGAGCTGGTCGATAAGTGGAACAACATACTTTCTTTGTGCAAAGAACGAAGAAGGCGACCTAAAAGAACATTGTCTGAATAAAGCGATAAGTAGCTTTGAACAGGCTATTTCTCTCGAACCAGACAGTCTTTCGCAACGCATTAACTTGGCATTGTGCTATGTTGACTTTCCGCCTGAAGATAATCCGATGAAAGGAATACAGCAATTATTATCCTTACAGGGTAAATATCCTGAAAGTTCTGCTGTACAATTACAATTAGCTAGACTTGGAATACAAACAGGACAATACGAGAAAGCAATAGGCAGATTATTGAAAGTTCTAGAAATGGAACCTAACAACACAAAAGCGTGTTGTTTTCTAATGCAGGCTTATGAAGCCATAAATGATACACAATCAGCAGGAAAATATATTGAATGCTGTAAGAAATAGTTTTATAAACAAGATAAATAAAGAATTATGCCTTGTGGTAAAAAAAGGAAGCGACATAAGATCGCTACACACAAAAGAAAAAAGAGATTAAGAAAAAATAGACACAAAAAGAAGAAGTAATCTTCTGTTACTTTAAGCTGGCAGGTCATGCTATATACTGACCAACCCTTCCTTTCTCTTTCTACAATTGCCAGTTTTCAGAGATAGTCTTTACTGATTTATCTATCGTATATTCTGTGGAGAAGAATCTAATAATTCACTCTACTCCTGCAGAAATTCAGATCGCCTTATTGGAGAATAAGAAGCTCGTGGAACTTCATGAGCAAAAGCGTGAGACCAGCTTTTCGGTTGGTGACATATTTCTAGCAAGAGTAAAAATGCTCAGACCAGGGCTGAATGCCGCTTTCATGGACATTGGAAGTAGGAGTGACGCTTTTTTGCATTATACAGACCTCGGACCTCAGATAAAGAGCTTGATTAAGTATACCAATGATGTAAAAAATGGTCAATACAAATCGTCAAACTTAAAAGAATTCAAGAGACTTCCAGACAATGAAAAGAATGGTAAAATTGCTAATGTCTTTTCGAGAAACCAATATTGCCTTGTACAAATATTAAAAGAGCCTATTTCCACAAAAGGTCCTCGACTATCTTGTGAGATTACCATTCCAGGAAGATATGTTGTACTTGCACCATTCGGCAACCTCGTCTCGGTCTCAAAGAAAATAGGAGATGAAGAAGAAAGGAAACGTCTCAAACGCCTTATAGAAAGCATTAAACCACCCAATTTCTCAGTAATCATTAGGACTGCTGCTCAAGGTAAAAAAGTAGCTGATCTTTACGAAGAGGTGAAGCAACTGGAGCAAAACTGGGAGAACATCTTCAAAGAATTAAGTAAGTCTTCAACACCACAAAAACTACTCAGTGAACAAGATAAAACTATCTCTATTATTAGAGATATGTTGACTGATGACTTTAATGGTGTTGTCTTAGACTATGAGCCCGACTATAAAGCTACCCGTGATTACCTCAAGAGCATAGCCCCTGACAAGGTCAAAATCGTTAAGCATCACAAAGGCAAAAATGGGGTGTTCAAACATTACAATGTATCTTCTCAACTCACCTCAAGCTTTAGTAAGAATCCAACCTTGCCGAGCGGAGCTTACTTAGTGATTGAAAAGACAGAGGCGATGCATGTAATCGATGTCAATAGTGGTCCAAGAGCACAAAGGCAAGACCAAGAATCTGCTGCTCTCAAGGTTAATCTCGAAACAGCAGAAGAGATAGCAAGACAGTTGAGATTGAGAGATATTGGAGGATTAATAATTATTGATTTTATCGATATGCGTAATCCTCAAAATAAAACAGCACTTTACAAAGCCATGCGAGAATACATGGCGAACGATAGAGCCCAACATACTGTATTGCCTCTCAGCAAGTTTGGTCTCATGCAGATTACTAGGCAAAGAGTCAAGCCTGCAATAGAAAAAGACACATCTGATCTTTGCCCAGCGTGTGATGGTACAGGAAAAGTAAATGCCACTAGCTTAATCATAGATGATATTACTAATAACTTGAAATACATATTGGCTTCTAGGCCAAAAGCATCTCTTCTTCTTAAAGTCCACCCTTATGTAGGAGCATATTTAAGAAAAGGATTTCCTTCTCAACAATGGAAGTGGTTTTTAGACCTTCAAAGATGGGTCAAAATAGAATCTGATGAAACAATGTATATCAACAGTTTCAGATTTTACGATAAATTAGGAGATGAAATAAGGATCGCCTAATTGAGATTACAACAAATACTATCTAAGTTTACATCTATACAAAAGGTTATCATAGCTCCGCTCAACTGGGGACTTGGTCACGCAACTCGCTGTGTACCGATAATTAACTGGTTTCTTACTCAAAAAATAGAAGTAATAATTGCTACAGATGGACTCGCTAAAATCTTTTTAGAGGAAGAATATCCTCAACTACAGATAGTTGAACTACCTGGCTATAATATAAAGTACAGTAAATTATACACTGGAGTCTTTACAGCACTACAAGCAGCCAAAATAGCCAGTGCAGCAAGGAAAGAGAATGCGGTAATTGCTCAGCTATGTGACAAAGTCAAGCCTGATTTACTTTTATCTGATAACAGGTTAGGAGCGTACCATGCAGAAATTACATCTATCTTCCTTTCTCATCAGATAAATCCACTATCACCCATTCCTGGATTAGGGAGATTAGTCAAATGGATTAACCACCAGTACATTTCGAACTACGATGCTTGTTGGATACCAGACTTTCCTGATAGGTCTCTATCTGGAATGCTCAGTCTGCCATGGAATGGTATCGAGACAAACTTCATCGGACCGTTGAGTCGACTTCATAGAGTAGAGACTGATCTTACCTTGGATATTGCTATCATTCTCTCAGGTCCTGAACCACAAAGGAGCATTTTGGAGCAAATACTTCACAAACTACTAGAGCAGACAACCCATAAAGGAGTTTTGATCAGAGGCACTAAGAATCCAAGCACTGTCTTTTTTAAGAATACAAGGATAAAGGTCTATGATTTGCTAGGCACTCAATCTCTGCAACAGGTCATCAATCAAAGCAAGTTAGTAATCTGCCGTTCAGGATACTCTTCAATTATGGATCTGGTCACATTGGAAAAGCAAGCTATTCTCATTCCAACCCCAGGTCAGACAGAACAAGAATACTTAGGTAAGAAACTGAATAATCACGATCTCTTTACTGTGATAAGTCAGAAAGAACTTTCTCAAAGTTTGTTAGACCAAATCGATTATTTATTGAATTGATCCATGGTGTACTTTGCACCAATAGCAGCGAAGCTCAGGGCCATTTTTGCAGCTTTTGGAATGGCTTCTTGTAAGTCAGCTATCTCATGATCCTTCCATTTGCCAAGAACAAAGTCCACTTGCTGACCTTTCGCAAAGTCTTTTCCGATACCAAACTTCAGTCTAGGATATTTGCTTGTGCCTAAGACCTGTTCGATATGTTTAAGACCATTATGACCAGCATCACTGCCTTTAAGTCTTAACCGAAGAGTTCCTCTATCGAGGTGTAGGTCATCTACAATTATGAGCAGATTGTCATCAGGAATATTGAGTTTGTTTTTCCAATATTTTACAGCCTTCCCACTGAGGTTGACATAGGTAGTTGGTTTAATAAGGTAGATCTGACGACCCTTGTGTTTGATGTTGCCAATCATGGCATTAGAGTCTATTTTAGTAGAAGCCTGAAATTCATCTAACAAGTAATCAATAACCTCAAAACCAATATTATGGCGTGTACCGTAATATTTTGCGCCAATATTACCAATGCCCACAAATAAGTACTTCATAGCTGGATCCAGATCTGAGTGGAGCGGAATAGTTGACCGCTTAAATAAGGTTCTGTAAAGCTGGACTAACATCTTTTATATTCAGTAAAGTTCCTTCCGCTAAGGTAATTATCCCTTCACTAAGAACTGTATCTTTGGCGCAAACATTCGAAAAGCAAATGAAATTATTAGAAGGCAAAACAGCACTGATAACAGGAGGTTCACGTGGCATAGGAAAAGGTCTTGTCATGGCCTTTGCCGAACATGGCGCCAATGTTGCATTTACATACAGAAGTAATACTGCAATGGCTGATACTGTTCAGGCAGATGCTACAGCATCAGGAACAATGGTCAAAGCATACCAGTCCGATGCAGGAGATTATGCTCAAGCTGAAGCACTCATCAAAGACGTTATTGAAGACTTCGGATCAATTGACATTTTGATAAATAATGCTGGTATAACGCGTGATAATTTGATGCTTAGGATGAATGAAGAAATGTGGGATGCAGTTATTGATGTCAACCTCAAATCAGTTTTTAACCTAACAAAGCATGTTTTAAGACCAATGCTCAAGCAGAGAAGTGGATCAATCATCAATGTTGGAAGTGTTGTAGGTGTGTTCGGAAATGCAGGGCAGGCTAATTATGCAGCATCCAAAGCAGGAATTATTGGCTTTTCTAAATCAATAGCAAAGGAAGTAGGAAGTCGAGGAATACGCTGTAATGTTTTAGCTCCAGGTTTTATTGCAACGGATATGACAGATGCTTTGGATGAAAATACAATAAAAGCGTATGAGGACTCTATTCCTTTAAAATCACTTGGACAACCCAAGCATGTTTCTGATGCTGCCGTATTCTTAGGTAGTGACCTCTCGGCGTACATAACTGGACAGGTTATAAGCGTTTGTGGAGGTATGAACATGTAAAAGAAACAGAATGAAAAATGTATTGGCTTTTTTGTGCTTTTGTTTGTTAATCTCTTGTGGTAAAGATGAGGAGATAATAGACGAAAGTCGTCCTTCTTGTTTAGGAGATGTACCGACAGCATTTGGTAATTGCAGTGGCAATCATACAGTGGCTTATTGTGATGTTGTTGAGTTAGACAAACAGTTTGTTATACCAGATAATATTCTTCAATGGTTGCCAAATAACTGTGATGGTGCAGGGGCTGTGCAAATTTATTCTACAGTTGATGATAGATTACAAGAATTCACACTGAATAATAAGAGTCATAATACTCAGCACTTAGTATTCCCTTCAGATGAGTTTTGTTCGGATACCGAAGATGGGGTGTTAGCTTATTGTGCCGAGACTGAGCTGCTTTCATTACAATATACAAGTGATCTCTTTAGTAGTACTTTTTCATTATCGGTGAGTACGAGCTACATTCCGCCATTTACCTCTTCTTCAGAGCCAGACAGACAAATTTCAATAGCCACGTATTCTCCTACTTATGTACGACACTTTGTGCTGAGTCAGTCAGTTTTTTTTAATTCAGGGGAAGTAACATTTGATGAAATAGAAATCGCAGGAAGGAACTTTACAGATGTAAGATCTTATGTGAATCCTTTGACAGAAGGAGACCATGTCCAATTTTTCTATACCATGGAAAAAGGTATTGTTGGGTTTATAGATCAAGCTGGTGACGAATGGGCACTAGTACAGTAGGAGATTAATAAAAAGAAAAGCCACCCGGGGTTACTTGGTGGCCTTTCTCGCAAAAACATCAAACTATTTTATTGTCTTCTTCGTTTTATGTCAAAGTCGTTAACGGCATCAGCTATTTCATAGCCTAGACGCAATCCCTCAGTACAATCCATTCTAACATGTACTCCGAGTGGAATTCTGGAATATCCATTTTCATCAGCCATTGCTTCGAATGTTTCGAAAGTTCTAGGCTCTCCTAAAAACTCAGTCCTACCTTCATGGGTCCTGTCAGTAAACGTGAAAGTATTTCCAAACTCTTCAATAAATACACCTGCGGCAGCAGAAGCAAAACAAGAGTGCCCTGAAGGATATCCCGGGAAGCTTGGATTAGGCCAGTATACGAGTCTATACAAATTGGTTTGGAAGTCAGCATCGATGAACTCCCTGATAAAATTACTGGGACGCATAACCATGTAATCGTACTTATATTTCCATGTCGAAACAGCTGCATCATTCAAGGAAAAACCGAGCTTGAGATGCAAGACCAAAGCATCTTCCAAGTTGAGACCTTCTTGCTCAATGAGTTGAGCCAGGATAGAGACTTGACGCATTGGTGGACTCATCATGAGACCTTCAACATCATCACTCCAAAATTCTGCAATATGCAGTTGCTCACCTTGCTCTGTTCTAGCGTCATTGTTAACTGTATAGACTTCTTGCATCTGCTCGAAATATGGGGTTCCTGGTGATGTACTATACTCTAAAGGTGCTATTGTTGTTGTTTCTTCGGGTGCTATCGCAAAAGTTCTAACATTTCCCCAATAAGGGAAAAGAGCTCTTTCAGGATCAGCAGAAAATGTCCAATACCCGTCTCCTGTTGGAGGTACATAACTCACAGGTTGAGGATCAAGTATTTGTTCTTCAGCTGCAGCATCGCTCTGACTGTAGCTTATAATCGCTTCAGCTACCTTAGTTCCCCATTCTTTTGATTCCTCTACTTCTTTGTCGGATAAGCCAACAATAAGTGCTTCTTCGTTTTCATCCTGCAGCAAGGCAATCTTTGCTTTGTTTTCGTCGCTGAGTGTAAAAAGAAAGTGGTCAACCGCTAACCCAAGAGCTGTGTTGAGCGCTAATTCATACTGTATCCGATGATTTCTTTCAGGTCGCAAACCTCGTAGTCCATCCAATTGTCGACTAGTAGAGGTATATTCTCGCATCCCAGGTACCGCTGTTTCATACCCTGACAAATAGATGTATGCGATTGCTCTAGCAGTTGCATTAGGGCGCATTCCAGAACAGTATCTGTCTAAATCCAGAATGAGTGATGTCCAAGATTGCATTGTTTCTGCTCCAATTTTGTTAACGGGAGTTCCTGATTTTGAGTTTTGATGATCGCCTGCTCTCAAGTCAGCAACACTATTTATATTACTCTCTGTTTCGAAGCTAGAGACCTGTGTACCTGACAACAAGCTATCTTCTGAGCAAGACTGGGTGAACATCCCAATTCCAATCAATAGTATAAATATCCAATTACTCGTTCGCATAAGATGTGATTTTTGATGTTAAAAAATGGTTGATATCAATCAATGTGATATCTCTGTCTCAAGTGTTGGTTTTCCCGGCCGAGAGATAATTCTTGCACTTGTGATATGAAGACCAGTTCAACAAAAAAAGTCCTACTTTGAAAAGTAGATTTTTTGAAAAAAAGTAAAAAAGAACCGTTCTCATTGATATCTTACCTCTGAAAATTGAAGCACCTTAGAGTAGTTTGATGGCAACATTATGTGATGAAAAAACATTTACAGAAGTCTTTAGAAACTATGCCAAGTCTCTAAATAGTTATCTGTATTATCAGTTAGGGGATACAAGTCAAGCCCAAGATATTACTCAAGAAGCTTTCATGACTTTATGGCGAAAATGCGCAGAAGTACAGTTAGCAAGTGCAAGAGGTTATGTATTCATGGTTGCCAAGAATAAAATGCTCAATATGGTTGAGCGTAAAAAAGTCAAGCTCAACTTTTCTAAGCAAACTGTCAAAACGCAATCAGGAATAACCCCAGAACATATTCTGGAGGAGAAGGAGTTTCAAGCAGCTCTGGAGCAAGCAATTCAGAATCTCCCAGAAAAACAAAGAGTGGTCTTTTTAATGAGCAGAATTGATAGACTCAAGTATGCCGAAATAGCTGAACTTCTTGGTATCAGTAAGAAAGCTGTAGAAAAGAGAATCTATTTGGCACTTGATGCTCTGCGAAAAATAAATAAACAAATCCCTTGAGGTAGGAGATTTTGACTCTAGATGGTCTTTAATATATATGTTGTAGTTAAAACATAAAACAATGAAACATGATGCACTTTTACACAAGTGGTTTAATGATGAACTTACAGATGTAGAGCTAGAAGAATTTAAAAAAAGACAAGAGTTCAAACAACTCCAAAAGATAAAGGAGAGCACAGACCGAATTGAAGAAATCGAATTTGAAAATGAGTTAGTGCTCAATAGAATATTGAGTGATAAAGAAAAAAAGAATGCTACCCCAAAAGTTAGAAGAAGATTCCTTTCAAGCATTGCAGCTGCTGCAATGCTACTTGTATTAGCTGGTGTGCTTGTGAATAGATTTAGTAATACTAGCATCGCGGTAAGTAATAGCGATACTTCTGGTGAGCTCACAGGTGATTTTCCAGATGAATCAAATTACATCTTATATGCTCAGAGTAAAATACAATATGATACCGACTCTTGGTTGACTCGCAGAGACGTAAAGCTTGAAGGAAAAGCAAAATTTTCCGTTAAACCAGGAAAAGCATTTCAAGTGAATACCTCCATGGGTCAAGTACTAGTATTAGGGACCACCTTCGAAGTATCTGCTTACAATCAAGTCTTTGAGGTCTCCTGTGATGAAGGCAAAGTGTCTGTGAAAACCCAAGAACAAAAATCGTATACCCTAATTGCAGGTGAACAGCTTATCCAATCTGAGAACAAAATGAAAGTTTCGAAAATAAACCAAGAAAAGCTTGAAGGCTTTACATTAAGAGAGGTTGCAGAAGAGATAGAAAAAGTCTATGATGTCAAAATAGAATTCAGTACTAACGAATTAGAGGAGCGCGTAAACACAAGTTTTGTTACTGACGATCTAGACAAAGCACTAAAGACAGGGTTAGGAAGTTTTGGCTTAAAGCATCAGGTGTTAAACGAAAAGTTAATCAAAGTTACAGACAAGTAGGATTGGATAAGGTAATTGTTACAATACTCTGGTTTTTGGTGGGTTCTCTTGTTACAGCCCAGCAAACCACATTTAGCATTAATTTGGATAATATGCCATTAGACCAAGCTATTCGACAAATAGAGGAGGAGTTTCAATGTTCTGTTTCCTACAGACTTGATGATATTGAAGAGCAACGAGTGACCTGCGAAATTCTAGAGACTTCTTTTGAAGGCTTCATGACCAAGTTTTGCCAAGCGGTAAATTTGAGGTTTACCATAGAAAGTGAAAAATTTGTTGTTCTATCCAAAGCAGAACTCAAGAGAATTTGTGGCTATATAAAAGATAGTAGAGGAAGCTTGCCAATGGGTTTTGCCAATGTTGCATTATCAGGTACTTCTCAAGGAGTAAACAGCAGAGAAGATGGATATTTTGAGCTGGAAGCATTCGCCTCAGACACACTTATCATAACTTATGTGGGCTATAAATCAAAAGTTATATTAGCAGATCAAATAAAATCTACTAATTGTGAGACCTTCTTTATTTCACCCTCAGCTTTTATCATTCCAGATCTTGTAATCCAAGACTATATTACCGATGGAGTAAATCTTGAAGAAAACGGAAGTAACACTAGTGTAAAAGTTGAAAACCTTGGTGTTTTACCAGGAAAGATAGGAACCGATATTCTTGATGTTGCTCAGTTTTTTCCAGGAGTCAATACAATGAGCTCGAGAGCCTCTGATCTCACCATTAGAGGAGGTACTCCAGATCAAAACCTCTTTCTCTGGGAAAATATTCCATTGTATCATGTTGGGCATGTTTTTGGGATGGTATCGGCACTAAATCCTTCAATGATTGAAAGTATGAGTGTCTATAGAGGGGGTTTTAATGCTCAGTATGGAGGAAGAGTTGCAGGGATAATTGACATGAAATCAAAGGGAATAGGAGTAGAAAACCATTTAGGAGGAGAGATAACAATGACTTCGATAGGTATTGATGGGTTACAATATCTTAATAGCAAAAAGAAAACGGTAATAGGATTCTCTGTGAGAAGATCTTATGCAGAACTTTTTCGGACTCCTACAATGAACAATATTTCCCAGTTTAATCAACAAGGGTTCTTACTAGGTAGTGAGGAGTTGATTAATCTGCCTGACCATATTACCATAACGGATGACTATAACTTTATTGATGGAAGTTTGACACTGCATAGTCAACTTAATGCCAAACACTCAATCGCTCTTTCTTCTATCTATGCTGATAATACCTTTAATGATGTTATCAGAGATGACTTCCGAGGAGAATTTCAAACAGATAGCTTCGACCTGCGAAATATTGGTATTAACCTTCAATGGAAAATGTTAGGAAAGAATAACCAAGAAACCACACTATCAGCCACGCTATCAGATTTTTACTACAACTATGAGTATGATCTAGTAAAGTCTGAAAGTCAAAAAACTGTTGTCAAAGGGGAGAAGAATAATGACATCCAAGAACAGACAGTAACAGCAAAACACACAGTGCCGATAGGTAAGTATGCACACATCACAGCTGGGTATCACTTTACAAAGTATCAACTAGGTTATAAAGTTGTTGAACAATCGCCAAATAGGAAGAAGGATGAAGGAAGACGATCAGAAGAAATATTGCACGCAGGATACATCCACTTTCAGCAACCTCTTCTTTCGAAAATAGGAATTACTGCAGGGCTGAGAACCTACTATATTCCTAAGACATCAAGAGTATACTTTGAGCCAAGAGTGAGAATCGCTAAGCAGTTTTTCGATAAGCTTACGCTAAATGCATACTATGGCTTACACAATCAATTTATTTCACAAGTCGTGGATTATCGTGGCAACAGATCTGGACTTAGCCTCCCAATATGGTTTCTTTTTGGAGAAGATATTCCTGTCATTCAAGCAGAGCATCTGCAAGCTGGGATTGTTTATCAAATCAACGACTGGGTAATTGATATTCAAGCATATCAAAGAGATATCAAAGGGATTAGCAATAGATCATATGACCTTGAGGTGGATTTTTCGAATGATGCTATAGGAAAGTCTGTGACTAGAGGCATGGACTTACTCCTCAAAAAACAATGGAAGAAATATAGGACTTGGATTGCTTACAGTATAATGAAGACAGACCTCAGTTTTAGTAAGAATTTTCTTTCTCAATTTAACCCTGATCACGATCAAAGACACACTCTCAATTGGTCTCACCAATATTCTTGGCAAAACCTACAGGTTGCTCTAGGTATGCGCTATGGTTCTGGCTTGCCTTATTCCAGAATTATTGATTTTGATGTTGAGTCACAAGGCAATGATGATTTTGAATATAGAGCATTCTATGATGGGATTAATACGGAAAGACTGTCGTCTACAATAGAAGTCAATGCTTCTTGTCAATACAAATTTCAACCCCCAAAGCAGACCTGGAAAGGGTATGTACAGCTTTCTATAACAAACATGCTTAATAGGAATAATGTGTACAATAGAGGCTATTTTGTTGATCAGCCCTTGCAGGGGCCTCCAGTTATCACATTTAGAGAAAAATCTAATTTGCGGTTTACACCAAACGTGAGCCTGAGAATCGAACTCTAATTACTCTCCTGGAGTAAAGTGGTTCCAACCTTGTGCCTTCATAGCATGTAGCTTACCGCCTGTCGAAAAGAGTTTGACTCCATTTGCAGGCTCTACAACATCTCCAATAATAAACACATCAGGCATAAACCGTACTTTTTCTAGATCTGACTCAGCCACAGTAAATAATAATTCGTAGTCTTCGCCACCATTTAAAGCACAAGTGATTGGATCTATGTTAAACTCTAAAGCTTTGAGCTGTGTCTGATCATGGATTGGGACTTTTGCCTCTTCAACGATAATGCCCACGTTGCTGGCTTTTGCAATGTGGAAGAGCTCACTTGCAAGACCGTCTGAGATATCAATCATTGATGTGGGAAGTAAGTTGCTTTTTTCAAAATATTGAACTGCAGCTCTGCAAGCTTCAGGCTTCAGTTGTCTTTCAATCAGGTATGGAGAATCTTCTAGTTCAGGTTGAATATCTGGTTGATTCATATAAAGTTGCTTCTCTCGTTCAAGGAGCTGTAGACCCACATATGCAGCGCCGAGGTCTCCAGTGACACAGACAATATCTCCAACTTTTGCACCAGTACGCGTAACTAGCTTATCCATACTTCCTTCTCCAATGGCAGTAACACTTATTATCATCCCTCGAGGAGATGATGTCATGTCTCCTCCAATAAGATCTACATTGTAAAAACTGCATGCAGTTTTTATCCCGTCATAGAGTTCGTCCAGTGCTTCCACAGTGTACTTTGAAGAGATAGCTATTGACACTGTAATTTGTTTTGGGTGAGCATTCATGGCATAGATATCGGACAAGTTAGTCACGACAGCTTTATAACCTAAGTGCTTCAAAGGACTATACATCATGTCAAAATGAATACCCTCCACCATGGTATCAGTACTAACTACCATAAGCTTACCACCACCAAGATCGATTGCGGCAGCATCATCACCAATACCCAAAAAACTTGAGTCTTGGTTGAGTTTTATATCTTTTGTTAGATGGTCTATTAAGCCAAATTCACCAAGTGTATTAACATCGGTATGTTTCGTCATTCTGTCTCTTGTTTTACCAGGCTCCATGCAGCATCCCATTTTGAGGATCTTGGCGGCCTTGCTTTAAAAACATGTGTCTTGCCTTTCCAATCGAAGGAAAGCCTATGCGCATGCAAAGATATACTTCTATCCTTGTTTCCTCTTTTTGCTCCATACTTTACATCACCTTGTATGGGTGATCCAAGATGAGATAATTGAGCACGAATTTGATGAAATCTTCCAGTCAAAAGAGCAACATTGAGCACTAGATAATGATCCAACTCTCCAAGCAAAGTATATTCAAGTCTTGCTAGTTTTGCTTTTGGGTTGTCTTTCGAAGCCACTCTTGCCTTTCTTGCTTTACCATCTCTGAATAAGTAGTTTTCTAGAGTTGCAGAAGTAGGAATATCCGCCTTCCGGCAAATGGCAAGATAGTGCTTGACTGCAATGTTTTGTTGGAAAATAGCATTGAGGTCAGCTACAGAATTTTGTTGGGTTGCTAGACAAAGTAATCCACTTACAGGTGTGTCTAATCTTTGACAAAAGTGAAAATAATCTAATTTCTTTTTCAATATGCCTTCGACACTGTCAGCAGATGAAGTGG
>JAHDEL010000034.1 GCA_020628855.1 Saprospiraceae bacterium
ATAAGATTGTTCCACGTGGAACATTAAAGTCTTGTTAGTGTTTACAAGCAAATACACCGATTGTCTCAATTCTTCTATATTTGGCCTTCTAATTCTAATCACTATGACTATTCGATTAATACTTGTTCTCTTACTACCTCTTGTCTTATATGGGCAAGAAAACACTAATCAAAGTAAGTTTCGTCAGCTAGGGCAAGAGCTTCCCACCCCTAATACCTACAGAACTGCTTCTGGTGCTCCAGGTCATGAATACTGGCAACAGCAGGTAGATTACAAGATGGAGATAGAAATAGATGATGATAAACAAAAACTTTATGGCTTCGAACAAGTCACGTATTACAACAACTCACCTGATGCCTTGTCTTATCTCTGGTTACAACTTGATCAGAATGTTAGAGCATTGGATAGCGACTCCTATAAGATTTCTAGTTCTTCTTTTGGTGAGAAAGTTTCTACAAGAGAATTAAAGCGCCTCACTCCTAGCTTTGATGGAGGATTTAAGATCGAATCTGTCACCTCTCAGACTGATGCTCCATTAGACTACATTATTAATAAAACGATGCTCAGAATTGATTTACCCCAAGTTCTTGAGCCTGGTCAATCATTCACATTTAATATCAAGTGGTGGTATAACATTAATGACAGAATGCAAATTGGTGGTAGGTCTGGATATGAATACTTTGAAGAGGATGAAAACTACCTCTACACTATTGCGCAATACTTTCCGAGACTGTGTATGTATAATGATGTCTACGGTTGGCAGAATAAACAATTCTTGGGTAGGGGAGAGTTTACTTTAGAATTTGGAGACTACCAGGTCTCAATTACAGTACCATCAGATCACCTGGTTGCATCCACAGGGGTCTTACAAAACCCTGAAGATGTTCTTAGCGCTGATCAAAGATCAAAACTCAAAGAAGCAGAAGAAGAATACGAAGAGCCGGTGATTATACATTCTCAGAAAGATGCTGAGAGAGCAGAGAAATCTAAAGCCACAACAAAAAAGACATGGGTTTTTCATGCAGAGAATGTCAGAGATTTTGCATTTGCAACATCAAGAAAATTCATATGGGATGCTATGGCTGTTGAACAAGAAGATGGGACCAAAGTGATGGCAATGTCTATGTACCCAAAAGAAGGTAATCCACTTTGGGAGCGTTATTCTACCAAGGCAGTTGCTCATACACTAAAGTGGTATTCTCACTATACATTTCCTTATCCTTATCCAGTAGCTTGGTCCATTAATGCTGCAAGAATAGGGATGGAGTATCCGATGATTTGCTTCAATTATGGAAGAACAGAAGAAGATGGGACGTATAGTATGCGAACTAAGTACGGTGTGATTTCTGTCATTATCCATGAAGTAGGACACAATTATTTTCCGATGATTGTCAACTCTGACGAACGCCAATGGACCTGGATGGATGAAGGACTGAATACATTCTTACAGTTCCTATCCGAACAAGAGTGGGCAAGAAATTATCCTAGTAGAAGAGGACCAGCTCATAAAATTGTCGACTATATGAAAGGAGATAAGTCGAGAATATCACCTATCATGACTAATTCTGAGTCCATCCATCAGTTTGGAAATAATGCCTACGGCAAACCCGCAACTGCATTAAATATCTTAAGAGAGTCTGTCATGGGAAGAGATCTATTTGATTTCTCTTTCAAGACCTATGCGAATAGATGGATGTTCAAGCATCCAACTCCAGCAGATTTCTTTAGGACCATGGAAGATGCTTCAGCGGTGGATCTTGATTGGTTTTGGAGAGGATGGTTCTATACAAATGATCATTGTGATATAGCATTAGATAATGTCACCTATCTCGCTCCAAATACCTATAATCCGGAAATTGAAAAAGAACAAAGTGACCTCCTTGATATCACTACCTTACGAAATAAGACAGCTATTAAGCAAACGCAGGAAGAAATAGATAATGATTTGATTGATTTCTATTCAACCTATGATCCGAAGAAAGTCTATGATTTTGAAAGAACGGAGTACAAACAAAAAACTTCAACTCTTTCGCCAGAAGTCAAAGAATTCATTGGTTCTAAAGAGCATTATTACCAGCTTGATTTAAGTAATATTGGTGGGCTAGTAATGCCTGTCATTATCCGCATGAAATATGAAGATGGCAGTACTGAAGATCTTCGGATTCCCGCTGAGATTTGGAAAATGGGCACAAGCACTGTATCCAAGATTATTGTCAGTGATAAACCAATATCGAATTTCGAATTAGACCCGTACCTTGAAACTGCAGATACTGATAGATCAAATAACTTCTATCCTCCAAAACAAGCAAAAAGTAAATTTGAAATCTATGAACAAAGACGAGGAGGAGGAAAAAATTTAATGCAAAAAACTAATAAAAAATAGTTAACTATATTTAGCTAAGAAGGATTGAAGTATTGCATTGAATTCATCCGGTCGTTCCATCATCGGTGCATGTCCACACTTATCAATAAAGTGTAACTCACTGTTCTGAATCTTCTCTTCGAATTTTTCAGCAACAAAAGGTGGAGTAATTGTATCATTCGCACCCCAAATTAATAATGTAGGTTGTGTCACTCGTTCTAAACGCTCTTCTACATTGTGTCTAATAGCAGTCTTTGCTGTAATGACTAATCTAATTGCTTTTGCCTTATCATTAACTAACTCGAAAACATCATCCACTAATTCCTTAGTCGCAATCTTAGGATCATAGAATGTTAGCTCTGTTTTCTTGCGGATATATTCGTAGTCTCCTCTTCGAGGAAAAGTATTACCCATTGTATTCTCAAAAAGACCACTACTACCTGTCAAAATTAAACTTGAGAATAGCCCAGGGTTCCTGAAGACTAATAGCTGGGCAAGATGCCCTCCTAAAGAATTACCAAGAACATGAATTTCAGAATATCCTTTCTCGGCTATAAATGCCTCTGTATATTCCAAAAGTCCACCCAATCCAGATTCCTTTAATGGAAGATCAAAAATTGGCAGGACAGGTAAGACGACATTATATTCTGATTTGAATGCTTCGATCAAACCGCCAAAATTGCTCAATGAACCCATTAATCCATGTAGCAATAACAGTGTTTTCTCACTGCCTTGTGTTTCATAATATTGAAATCTGCCTTCAACCTTTAGCTCCATAAGCAACAAATGTACTATGTTCTTCTTGCTTCATAGAGAAAAAGAACAAATGCACCCACTATCAACAAAGCAATTCCTTGATGCATAACACCTAGAATAAGTGGAATGTGTCCTACACAATTGATCACAGTTAATATGCCAACAACAACCTGACACAACACGAGAACCAAAAAGACGGTATAAATTTTCTGCACCTTAATAGTAAACTCTTCTTGCTTAACTTTAAAAAATTGGATAATAACCATGATAAATAAGGCATAAGCTACTACTCTATGCAACGCTTGTATCAAAGCTGGAGCAAATGGAGATTTATCATAAAACTCCAAATTACTCATTGTCCAGGCTGCAGAATCAGTGAGAATATCTGGTACAACCTGTCCATACATATCTGGCCAAGTAGGATAATATAAACCTGCTTTCATGCCACTCATGATACCACCAAGAAAAATCTGCACACCTAAAAAGATTCCGATAGATAATACGAGTTTGGGTAGCCTACTTTTTACTGCAATGGGATTAAAAGCATAGGCAGTTGCTCTGACTAAAAATGCAAAGGTGATTGCTGCTATGCTTAAATGTATACTCAGCTTATAAGCATTCACCCAAGGCCGATCTATTAGACCACTCGCAACCATAATCCATCCAAATATGGCTGCCAATACTGCAAAACTTATGACAGGTATTAACTTAGACCAAAGAGGTCTGTCTAATCGCTTATTAATGGTAAAAAAGACCGCAGGTATTAGAAAAATAAATCCCATCATTCTTGCCCAAAGTCGATGGAAATACTCCCAGAAATAGATAAACTTAAACTCCGGCATTGTCATACCAACATTGAGCTTTTGGTACTGTGGAGTAACTTTGTAAGCATCAAACTCCACTTGCCAGTCTTCAGCATTCATTGGTGGCAAAGTTCCAGTAACAATTTCCCATTTAGTTATCGACAATCCTGACCCAGTGATTCTGGTAATTCCGCCAATAATTACTTGAAAGAAAAGTAAGACACAACCTAAAACAAGCCAATATTTTATTACTCTGGAATACATATCAATCTAACACGACGCAAGGTATGATGTTTTCCTTTCACTTAAAATCTTCTCTTTTCCCCCAACAGTTATTATTTATTATTATATAATTATTTAAAAAGAAATTCATTATTCATTATAAGTACATGTGAATTTGTGAATAAGTCTATTTTAACAAGTAGTCTACAAGTATTTTAACAGTAGAATCTATAGAACTATTAGCTTGAGCTGAGTTATTCACTTTTGTGGAAAGTGATTAATGTGAAAAACCAAATTGTGTATTTTATGCTGAAGAAATGCGAATTTTGTAATAACATAATAATATTAGAGTATTCATTTATATGTAAGTTGCTCATATCAAAATCACAGATGTGAATAACTAATTCTTTTCACCATTTTTAAACACATGAGAGTTGTCATTCAAAGAGTTGAGGAAGCAGAGTTAGTAGTAGATAATTCAATTATCTCTAGTATTCAGAGAGGCTTAATTATTTACTTGGGTATAACCCAAGAAGATAATACAGATGACATCACTTGGTTGACACAAAAGATTAGTAATCTCCGCATCTTTTCTGATGAAAGTGGAAAGATGAATTTAAGTGTAAAAGATATAGGAGGAGAGGCTTTAGTTGTAAGCCAGTTTACCCTTTATGCTAGCACCAAGAAAGGCAATAGACCAAGTTACTTGAGATCAGCAAAACCTGAAATTGCAATTCCACTCTATGAGGAATTTGTAGTTACCTTGCGGAATTCACTACCTGTTCAGACTGGTGTATTTGGTGCTGACATGCAAATTTCCTATACCAATGCCGGACCTGTCACAATAATTATTGACTCTAAAAATAAAGAATGAGATTACAAGCATTACAACAAACAGTTGATGATTGGATACATCAACATGGAGTTAGATACTTTTCTGAGACCACAAATATGTTGTTATTGACTGAAGAAGTAGGCGAATTAGCTAGACTTATCAGTAGAGTCTATGGTGAACAATCATTCAAACGCAAAGAAGATGAAATTATAGCTCAAGAATCAATCAAGGAAGAGATGGCAGATATCCTTTTTGTATTGACCTGTCTTGCAAACCAAATGGATATCGATCTCGAAAAAGCAATGCAGCAAAACATAGAAAAGAAAACCAAAAGAGATAACCAAAGACACAAGGAGAATCCAAAACTCACAAATCAGTAATGTTCAATCTCTGGAGATCATCATCTATTTTAGAAAGAATGAGTATGTCTTTCATATTGATTTGTGCTATGGCATCTGTTTTTGCCTATCTCCTCATAACTGATACCACACATAATGCCAATAATCAACAATTAGAATCTGCTCTTTTACCTCCCTTTAGTAAACAACAGTTTATTGAGATTCGTGAAGAAGGAAGTTTTCATTGGTTCCATGGTTACAAAGGATCTCTAACCACAGCACCTCTATTAGAAGTACTTGCTGTTGATCAAGAAATTGGTAGACTAGAATACTCAGATCAATTAGGCAACACGCAATTTTTAACCCACGCCAGGTTCAAAGGAAAGAATCTCACAGAAATAACAGATCTCTATATAAAAGCGCATTGGTTTGTCTGTGGAACAGATCGTTATGGAAGAGATGTCTTGAGTAGAATTCTTTTAGGAATTAGAATATCATTATTAGCTGGGTGTATTGCGGTATTTATTGCGACAGTGATAGGTGTACTTATTGGATTGCTTAGTGGGTATTTTGGGGGTTGGATAGACAAGGCAACCATGTTTGTGATTAACTCTTTGTGGGCTTTTCCGACTATTCTGTTTGTCTTTGCCATTGTAATGGCATTTGGACGAAGTATCTCCATCATATTTATAGCAGTAGGCTGTACACTTTGGATTGATGTTGCTAGGTTAATTAGGGGCAAGACAAAACAATTGAAAGAAGAGACCTATGTTAAAGCAGCTCAGAGCTATGGAGCTTCTGCTTTTCGAATAGCATTCAGACACATACTTCCAAATACCTTAGGTCCTTTACTTGTCCTAACCGCAGCTAATTTTGCAATTGCAATTCTCATAGAAGCCGGCTTAAGTTATTTGGGTTTTGGGGTGAGTCCACCTACTCCTTCACTTGGAAATATGCTCAATGAAAACTACGGTTTTGCACTGAGTGGGATTTTGTTCCTTGCTATTATTCCGGCGGTTGTTATTATGCTTTTGGTCCTAAGTTTCAATTTTACAAGTCAAGCAATACGTAATTACATTGCCCAGTGATCTCTCTACGAAACAAAGTGTTCGTAACTTCGCTTGGTAGATTACTATTTTCAAAATACTCAAAAGAGACTTGTCTTTGATCGAAAGAGAAGAATTATTAGAAAAGCTTGATAGAGAATTGAGTCTGAAAGAACTTCAGATCAAGAGTCTATTAACGATTACTCAAGCTATTAATGATAATGTGAGTAAAGATGGCTTGTTTAGGATGTATCAATCATTTCTGAGTTGGGAAATGGGGATTTCAACAATGTTGTTATTTATCCAATCAGAAGAGGATTGGGATTGTGTTTGTAGCATCAATTATGATAAAGAGAGAGCTCAAAAATTGATACCACAAGTAATACACCTGAAGAGGTTATATACAATCAAGAAAAACGACCACAAAGATTTAGCAGGTTTTGATATCATTATACCTGTCTATCACAAAGACCAACCTATAGCCTATTCTCTCATAGGTGGAATAAAGGATAAGGAAGACCTGTATAATAAAATCCAATTTATTACGACCATCACCAACATCATTGCTGTGGCAATTGAGAATAAGCGCTTGTTTAAGCAGATGATTGAAAAGGAGAAGTATGATAAGGATATGGCCTTGGCTGGGGAAGTACAGAAAATGCTGATTCCAGATGAAATACCAGTTGGTGATAACTATGAAGTTGATTTAGTTTATAAACCGCACAGTAGTATTGGAGGTGATTATATAGATTTTATCAAATTTGATAAAAACAAGTTTGCTCTGTGCATTGCTGATATCTCAGGCAAAGGAGTTGCAGCAGCTTTGTTAATGGCAAATTTTCAAGCAACCTTGAGAAGTCTAATCTTCCAATATCGAGATCTAGAGACCTTCGTCTATGCTTTGAATGAGGCTGTCTTTAAAATCACCAAAAGTGAGCGATTTATAACTTTCTTTATTGCAGAAATAGATGCGAAGAAAATGAGCTTGCGGTATATAAATGCTGGTCATTATCCGCCATTACTCTATTCAAATGGTGATATCAAAGAACTCAATAAAGGAACAACTGTGATAGGTGCCTTCGAAAAACTACCTATGATTGAAGAGACGACTGTTCCTCTGGGTTATGACTCATTGCTCTTGAGTTTTACAGATGGTCTAGCAGATATTAAGAATGAGAAAGACGAATACTTTGATGAAAACGTCTTAAAGGAGTTTATAGAAAAACATAAAGAATTATCTACGAAAGACTTCAATGAGAAACTAATGAAGTCATTATTGAATTATAAAGGAGACAAGGAATATGTTGATGATATTGCCATACTTACTTGTAAAGTCAAATAGATGAGACCAAGAAAAAGTAAACTTGTAGCGTCGATTCTCGCATTTTTTGGAGGATCATTTGGATTGCACCGATTCTACCTTGGGGAGTATCAAACAGGGTTTGTCTTTGTTGTAATGGCGATCATGTTTGCAGGCATGCGGTTTCCGATAACCACAATTATAGGATTTGTCGAGTTTTTTAGACTCCTTTCCATGGGTCAGAGTGAGTTTGACAGGAGATATAACAAACACTTAATGCATCAGCCAGGAGGTAGGAAAAGAACAAGAAAGCAACAACAGTCTCAACCAACGAATTATAGGAGAAGAGAAAACCCTTATAAAAAGAATGGGTTCAAAAAATATAAAGAATACGACATAGAAGGAGCTATTGATGACCTAGAAGAAGCACTAAAAATAGATCCAAATGATAAAGAAATCTACTTTAAGCTAGCTTGTGGATATTCTCTTATGGAAGAACCTGAGGAAGCACTGAATTATCTCCATCATGCAATTCATGAGCTCGGTTACAAAGATTTTGAAAAAATAGAATCTATCGACGACCTAGCTTACCTCAGAATTTCCCCAGTTTTCCAAGCGTACAAAGCGAATGGATATAGTCCATCACCGAAAGCACAACTCGCGGCTCCAAAGAAGGATTTACTCCAAGACGATATGCTTCTATCTCAGCTCAAAAAACTCTCAGAGTTAAAAGCAAGAGGTTTACTTTCAGACATCGATTTTCAAAAGGAGAAGGCAAAACTCTTACGGAAATAGAAAGAGACAGATATGTCCAAACTTCATCCTAGAAACAAGCATCAAGGTCGTTATGATTTGGATACACTTTCTCAAACAAGTTCAAACCTAGCTTCTTACATTCATACTAACCAATATGGTGTAAGAACTATAGACTTCTTTAACCCTGATGCTGTAAGGCATTTAAATCAAGCATTGCTTCTACACTATTATGGACTCACGAATTGGGAAATTCCAGAAAATGTACTGTGTCCAGCAGTTCCTGGTCGAGCAGACTACATCCATACGATGGCAGATTTGCTTTACGAACAAAGACCAAAGCTTCTTAAGCAAAAAACCCCCAAAGTTCACTGCTTAGACATCGGTGTTGGAGCAAGTTGTATCTATCCTATCATTGGTAGAAGCGAATATGGTTGGTCATTTACGGGAAGTGATATTTCTCAAGACTCTCTAAAAAGTGCTAGTAAGATTATCGACTCTAATGACTTGTTGAGAGACCAGGTCAGGCTTATCTATCAACCAGATCCAAGTGCCACTTTGCAAGGAATTGTTGGTGAGAAAAGATTTGATCTTGTAATCTCTAATCCGCCATTTCACAAATCTAAGAAAGAAGCAATCGCAGCGACCCAGAGAAAGCATGTCAACCTCAATAGCAAAACAACGGTCTCAGCATATCAGGGTGTGGAAACTGAATTATGGACAAAAGGTGGCGAACTTCAGTTTATTGGTACTCTAATCACCGAAAGCAAAAGCTATGCTTCGCAGATACAGTGGTTTTCTACTTTAGTTTCAAAGAAAGAACACCTACCAATTTTACAGAGGCAAATACATAATGCAGAAGCTGATGATTGCAGGATATTTGAGCTGGCACAGGGACAGAAGCAATCAAGAATTTTAACTTGGACTTATCTAACTCAAAAGCAAAGAAAAATTTGGGCAACAACACAATGGTAACAGTGAAATAATGGAAAAAGTAATACTATCGGTTGCTGATTTTCTTCAGGAACAAAAGCATGATAACATCATTTTATTGGATGCAAGCAAAGTTGTTGATGGCACCACGAAAAATGAAATAATTCCTGGAGCAATACAATTTGATTTACAATCATTCAAAGACAATGAGAGTCTTTACCCAAATACAATGCTGTCACCACTTCAATTTCAAAAGCAATGTCAGGCTTTGGGTATAAGTAATTCTAGTAGAGTAGTAGTCTATGATAACAAAGGAATCTACACAAGCCCAAGAGTATGGTGGATGTTGAAAAGTCACGGGCTCCAAAATGTTCTTATTCTTGATGGCGGACTCCCAGAGTATAAACGATTAAAAGGAAAGCTAAGTAGCAGCTACCAAGTGCCAGTAAAGCAGGGAGACTTCAATCCTGTATACAATCCTGAGTATTGGACTAATTATTCTGCAGTAAAACAGAATAGCGAAGAGACAGTACTTCTTCACTTAGATGTGAGATCAGCAGGAAGGTTTTCTGGCAATGACCCCGAACCAAGACCTACGTTACTCAGTGGATGCATACCTAATTCTATCAATCTACCTTATGATCAAGTATTAGATAATGGGTGTTTCAAAGACCAAAATGCATTAACTTATCTGTTTAAGTCAAAGGGTTGTTCAGGGCAAAAACTAATAGTGAGCTGTGGTTCAGGAATAACAGCTTGTATAGTTTTAGCCGCATATTATATTGCCTTTCGGCAAATGGGTAGACTCTATGATGGCTCTTGGACAGAATGGGCCATGAAAGAGAACCTGGTTAGGAGTTAATCAGGAGTTAAGCAAGACCTATCGACTAATAAACACAAACGACTTTGATCCCTTGTCTACTTTAACTTCTATCGTGCAAGCTCCAGATAAAAAACTCAGATCAATAAATGCATTAGTAAAAGAACGGTCTGAATATACTCTTTGACCTTGCATAGTATAAGCTATAATCTCACATTCTTGAAGAGACTCAGAATTGATGACTATTCCATTTTGATACTGAGTAATGTCAATGTCTTTTCCAATGTTTTGTGTGCTTGAAATGATGTTGGTTTGAGTAAGATCAAGACGATAGAGTTCTCTTCCCACTTCAGCATCCAGATTAGAGTTGAAGTATAAGAAATCATCAACAACACCAAGTAGAAAAACAGATCGAGTATCCAGTGAACTTAAGTTAGTCTGATACAATGAACTGTAGCTTCCATCTTCCATATTTACCCAAAACATCTCTGGGTCAAAACCATTCGATGTTCCAAATGTGAAAATGGCGAAGTTGTTATAACTGATGATATTAGACGGAAATGGATCAACCTCTTGGAGGACTGTTGGGGTGTTAGAGTTCCCATCGTAGAAAACAAGGAAATCATCTTCCCATATTCCCCCATATGAGTACATGGCTGTGTTCCCGAATCTATGTTGAAAGTGAATCGGCTCTCCTTGCACAAGGCTTGTATTGCCTTGCTCATGAACGAGAGATTCTCCATTGTCCGTGCCATTGAGCATATAATAACCCTCGCCACCAATCCAAGCTAAGGCGGAGGACCCAGACAGATCATATAATCTTCTAGAAACTGCTTCAGCATTATTTATCGTAAGCTTGGATAATGTTCCATCTGCTTCGTTATAAAAGAAGGTCGCATTTATACTGTCATCGTTAGCATCATCTGTTGAAAACAACAGACCACCATCAACTCTGCTTAAACCATAGTAATCTGAAAAAAACTCTAGTTCAAAATCCGTACTAGCCAACTCTATGATCTCGCCATTTTCGATAGTTTTTAATTTTACTCTATCATCCTCTTCTACAATAAATGCTATTTCATCCTTGTAAAGGCAATAGTTCGCATTATTCTGGGCAGAAAAGATTCCAAGAAATCCGGCACCCACTTCTGTGATCGAAGTTCCATCAAATGAAAGAATACTTCCATTATAGCTCAAATACATTAAACCAGAATCAGCAACGATCAACCCATTTGGACGGAAGGAACTACTTCCAGGTAAAGGGATTTCCATTGTACCACTTTCTGTTCCATCAGTCTCCAGAAACTTTCCAGTACCATCAGGTCCTACTGCTACAAAATAGACTTTATCATTATACTTGGTTAATAGAGCAGGAGAAGAATCATCAGGACCTGGAACAAAGTCAATCAAAAGAGCAAGCTCACCGTTTTCAACAACGCCAAGTTCGTCTCCAGTGTCTTCAGTTTCCATGGTTGTTATAATCTTATTATTATGTACCACGGCACTAATACTAAAATCACTAAACGAACCAGACACTCCTGGAGAAAAGTCAGAAACCAATTCATGAGTTTGCCCTATGGCAAAGCAAAAGGTGAAAGACAACAGAAAGATCGAAAGTAGAAATCTCATAGCACGTACGTTTATGTAGGCTAAAGTAGAACTTCTCCATAAAAATCAAAGCAAAGTCTGTTTATTGCTTTTGAATTTAACGCCTCCAAGTAACTATTTCCTCAATTGGTCTTCTTGTCTTTGGGTGTTTAGGCGCTTCTTTTCTCTGCCCGAAAGCAACCATGTATGATAAGCCATATTGGTCAGTGTCTATAGCAAAGTGTTCTTTAAGGATTGGCTCTATTTTAGCTTGATGAAACCCTTCTATCGGACAGCTATCTATCCCATTCAATGCTGCTGCAGTCATCATGTTTGCTAGAGCAATATAGGTTTGCTTTGCTGCCCAGTCGAATAGCTTCTTGTCTGTGTCAAGATCAAAGTCTGACTCTTGAAATGTTTTGTAAAATTGTGAATAGACTTCTTTAGCTTCTTGAGGGAGTTGTTTAATTTCTGTCATCATTCGATTCGTATGATCAGAACCCCATTTTGTCATAGGAGCCTTCATGGTCAACCCCAAGATGAAATGACTAGCTGTGTCTAGCTTTAATGGCGCTCCCCAAGCAACAGGCTTTAAGAGTTCTCTGAGCTCTGTATTTTGTACGACTACGAAATGCCAAGGCTCAAAACCAAAAGAGCTGGGAGATAACCTCGCAGTTTCTAAGATGAAAGCAATATCCTCTTCTGAAAGTTTTTGAGAAGAATCAAATTCTTTACAAGCATGTCTAAATTGAAAAGCATGTAAGATGTCTTGTTGAGAGATGTTAGGTATCTGCATATAATATTACTATAAAATTGATAGTAGCAAACATAATTATAGTATTTTGGTTATGCAATACCGGTCTAAATGTATAGTATAAAATAATTCACTATGTATATGTATAATGGAAAGACATATCCTTGTTGTACTAGTTTGACGATGGGGCTGATTGGAGGAAAGTGGAAGAGTGTTATCCTTTACCACTTGCTAGAGGGAACATTAAGATATAGTGATCTCAGGAAAAAGATGTTAAACGTGACCGAACGTACACTCAGCATCCAACTGAAAACATTAGCTTCAGATGGCCTAGTCAGCAGAACGGTTTATACAACAAAACCACCCTTGAAAGTAGAATATGCTTTAACCCCACTTGGTGAATCTCTGAGGCCAATTATTCAATCAATAGCAGACTGGGGCAACTACGCAGTTAAGTACAACAAAGCAAATCCTAAAAATGAGAGAGGAGTAGACTAATTATCCTTTACATTGTCTATCTCATCTTCAAGATCTTTAGTAGCTTTCTTTAACTTATCTAACTCACTTTTTTCTTTCTTTTCTACTTTCGGTTTAGCTGTGGACTTGGATGGTTTATCCGAAAACGTAAAACCTTTTTTATCCGTGCCAACATGAATAGTATCACCAGGGCCAACTTTTCCGCCTAGAACCTTGACAGAAAGAGGATTAATGATTTCTTTTTGAATAACTCGCTTTAGTGGTCTTGCGCCGAATTGAGGATCATAACCAAGATCTGCAAGGAGATCCATTGCACTATCAGAAAACTCGATTTTCATTTCTTGCTTTCCAAGATTCTTCTTTGTCTTTTTTAAGAGGATATGAGCGATTTTCTTAATCTCTGATTTGGTAAGAGGTAAGAACATTATTTTATCATCAATCCTATTAAGAAACTCAGGCCTAAGACTTTCTTTCAAGAGATCAAAGACCTCCATCTTTGTTGTCTCGATAATATCTTGTCGGTGGTCTTCTCCTACTGCTTCTAGATCTTCAAAGTTTTCTAAGATCGTTTCAGATCCCATATTACTTGTCATAATAATGATACTGTTCTTAAAGTTGGCTTCTCTTCCTTTATTGTCAGTCAACCTTCCATCATCTAAGACTTGCAGTAAAATATTAAAAGTATCAGGATGTGCCTTCTCTATTTCGTCAAGCAAAATAATCGAGTAAGGTCTTCTTCTTACCGCTTCTGTTAACTGTCCACCTTCATCATAACCTACGTATCCTGGAGGTGCACCGACTAATCGAGAGACTGCATGCTTTTCCATGTACTCACTCATATCTATTCTAGTGATTGCTTTTTCGTCATCGAACAAGACTTCAGCCAGCGACTTTGCCAATTCTGTCTTACCAACACCAGTGGGACCAAGGAAAATAAATGAACCAATCGGTTTGTTAGCATCTCCCAGACCAGCTCTACTTCTTCTCACTGCATCAGACACTGCGCGTACTGCTTCTTTCTGACCAATGAGTCTTTTGCCAATTTCGTCTTCGATATTGAGTAACTTTTCTTTTTCTGACTTCATCATTTTAGCCACAGGTATCCCAGTCCATTTCGCTACAACTTCTGCTATTTCATTACCAGTTACTTCTTCATTTGTAAATCGCTTTTCTTCTGGGAGTTTATCGAGGTTTTTCTCAGCTTCAGCTAGTTGAGTCTCCAGCTCTTTAAGATCTCCATATCGGATTTTGGCGACTTTTTCGAATTCGCTATTTCTCTCTGCTGCTTCTGCCTCGTGTTCTAGCTCTTCCATTTGTTTCTTGATATTCTGGATCGTGTCTACAATTTCTTTTTCATTCTTCCATGTAGCTGTGATACTATCAAGTGCTTCCTTCGCATCAGCAATCTGCTTGTTGATCGCTTCAAGTTTTTTCTTATTGCCTTCTCTTTTGATGGCTTCTCTTTCGATCTCAAGCTGACGTACCTTCCTATCCATTTCATCAATCTCCTCAGGTACTGAATCTAGTTCTAAGCGTAATTTTGCTGCAGCCTCATCTATCAGGTCAATAGCTTTGTCTGGAAGTTTTCTATCGGTAATATATCGGTGTGAAAGTTCTACTGCCGCAACGAGAGCATCATCAAGAATGTCAATCTTATGGTAGACTTCATATTTGTCTTGAATCCCTCTTAAAATGGATATGCAATCTTCAAGGCTTGGCTCATCAATATAGACAGTTTGGAACCTTCTGACCAAGGCTTTATCTTTCTCGAAATATTTTTGATATTCATCCAGTGTTGTTGCACCTATTGTTCTGAGTTCACCTCGAGCCAAAGCGGGCTTCAGAATGTTAGCAGCATCCATGGCACCATTACCACCACCAGCTCCAATGAGAGTGTGGATTTCATCTATAAATAGGATAACTTCTCCATCTGATTCATTCACTTCCTTGATAACTGCTTTAAGCCTTTCTTCGAATTCTCCTTTGTATTTTGCCCCAGCAATAAGCGCAGCAATATCTAACGCGTAAATTTGTTTACTCGCAAGATTTTCTGGTACATCTTTCTTGACAATTCTCCATGCAATTCCTTCGACGATAGCAGTTTTACCTACTCCTGCTTCTCCGACAAGGATTGGGTTATTTTTCTTTCTTCTTGAAAGGATATGCAGAATTCTTCGAATCTCTTCGTCCCTTCCAACAATAGGATCAAGTTTACCGCTTTCTGCTCTTTCATTGAGATTGATAGCATATTTCTTCAGGGCATTATATTGATTATCTGTATTCTGATCTGTTACTTTTCTGCCGTTGCGAAGAGCGGTAATGGCAGATTTCATGTCTTTGATGGTAACACCTGCATCCTTGAGCATGGTAGATGCCTTATCTTTTCCAGCTGCGATACCAAGAAGTATGAGTTCGACAGAAATGTACTCATCGCCAAACTCCTTCATAGCTTTTTTAGCATAACTCAAAGACTTGTTAGCATCATTGGTAAGGTGTTGTTTGCCATCCCCTCCAGACACCTTCGGATAGGTTTTGACAACATCTTGCAGCTTTTCTATAAGGGCAGGCATGTTGACACCCATTTTTTGAAAAATGAACTTTGGAATATCTTCATCAGTGTGATAGATTCCAAGTAGAAGATGGGTAGTATCCACTTGTTGCTGGTCCATTCCTCCAGCCATCTGCTGTGATTTTAGAATAGATTCTTGAGCCTTTATTGTAAAATTATCGTAGGTCATAAGCTGTATTAGAGTTACAAGTTACTATACATACATCAAACTCAAGTCCAATCCTTTAGATGTGCCAAAATGTCCTAAATGAGAACTCTACAGGGTTGGTCATGCAAAGGTTTGTTTAGAAGCAAAACAAGTATTTTATTTAGTAAAATGTTACGAATATGCGACTTGTCACCTTTGCCTTTTTTCTTTTACTGAGCAATGCTAGTATACTAGCACAGCAATTACAAACCCTTATAATTACTGAGCCACAAGAGCTTCAAGGTCAGTTTGATATCATCCAAGGATTGTTTTCAACGGTAGACTTTGATACACTTACAGGCTATGGAGTAATATTTGAAGACGGTATCGACGACACTTTTGATGGTTGTTCTGAATCAACCAATGACATTTCTGACAAAATTGCATTCATTGATAGAGGTACGTGTACATTTGTTGACAAAGCCATGCATGCAAGGAATGGTAATGCGGCAGCAGCAATAATTTGTAATGGAGAGAATACTGCCGAAATTTTTCCGATGTCAGGAGAACCAGAAATGGATTATCCTGCGGCTATGATTAGCCATGATGATTGTATAGAAATAAAATCCCTCTTACAACAAGGAATAGAAATAGGAATTTCATTTAACCTAACACTAACAAGCGAAGACTATTTAAGCCAGTCCGAACACATTACATTCTTTCCAAATCCAACGGCTAACTTTTTAAGCAATCAAGCAGAAGAACCATTTGAGTACCAACTCTTCAACCAATCTGGAAAGCTCTTGCTATCAGGTAAAAGTGAAGTAGGAAAACCAATTGATCTCCGAACTTTGAACGCTGGATTCTATTTTATTCAGACAAAAGAAAGAGAGGTATATAAGATAGTCAAGTATTAGAAAGTAAAACTCTTAGATCATGTATAAAAAGATTATTGTAATATTCTTCTTGAAGTTTTTATCATTTTTCATATTTGGTCAAACAGGCTATAATGCGCTTATCATACATTCACCAGAGGAGATCCAGGACACCTTTGCAATAAGTACGGCTCTCTTTACGAACGTTACGCAAGATTCACTTTCTGGCACTTTACTTCTTTGTGATGATGCTATTGATATTGTTACGGATGGTTGTTCGCCAATTATCCAAGATATGTCAGAGAAAATCGGATTGGTAGATAGAGGACAATGCACCTTTGCAGACAAGGTGGGACATGCTAGAGATGCGGGAGCTATTGCAGTAATAATCTGTAACAATGAATCGGGCGGAGAAATATTTCCTATGGGTGGAGAAGGAGACTTTGGAGATGTGGTAGCTGTGATGCTTAGTTATGAAGACTGTCTATCAATAAAGCCATTTGCAGATCAAGAAATCAATGCTACATTCTCCATAGTAGAAGTAATAGAAGATTGCGACCCTGAGTGTACGCAGCCAACATACCCTGAGCATACAGTCTGGGGGCAACAGGGAGAAGGGTCATTTGCCTGTGGATTAGGTGAGTGGAGCACAATAGGAGTCTCCAACGATACAACAGTATGGGTATGGGATCAAGATGGAGTACCTTTTCCGATCGTAGGAAATGACCCAATAAACTCTGAAACAAAATGTAATGGGGCTGCTCTTATGGATTTTTATAAATATAACATTGATCAAGAACTCACTTTAGAAGGTGTTACTCCACATGCAGATTTGATTTCACCTGTTATTGATCTGACAGATGTCGAATGGCCTATAGTTCATTTCACACAACTACTTTTCACTGCTTCACTTGAATCAGAATCAGCATTTATTACATATTCTATTGATGGTGGTTCTACTTGGAAAGATACAATCACCATCCCCTCAAAACATGCAGTAAATTCTTTAGGAACTACAAAACCAGCTACTGCAGAACAACTGAGTTATTATTTCTGTAATGAGACAATTGGAAATGAGAAAGACGTCAGAATAAAATTTATTGGTAAAGGAGATTTTTATCATTGGTTAGTTGATGATGTCTATATCACTAATGGAGCATATGAAGATATCTCCATAGATCCAAGTTGGGTAGGAGGACTTCCAAATTACAAAACACCTTCAACACAAATAGATAGTCAAGTCCCTTTGGCATTTAGAATTATAAATAATGGCAATATTGCTTATGAAAATTTGCAATACAAAGCTCTCATTCAAAAAGATGAGCAAATAATCTACGAGTACCAAGGAACGACAACTATCGGAAGTTGTGAAGGTGTAAAAGATATTATTATTCCTGAACTCTGGAGCCCACAGGAAGATGTTGGAAACTATCGAATAACAATAGAGTTGACAGATGAACTTCTAGAAGAGGAAGATAATCTTGATGATAATAAAGTATCGAAAACTTTTCTTATCACGGAAAAAGTGTTCTCAAAGACTGATAAAGAGGATAATCTTTTTAATTGCTATTCGAAGGTACACAATAACACAATAGCAAATGCATATGTAATTAATTCAGATGAAAGCTTCAGACCTGCTGTCATTAATACAGGAATTGCAGGTGGAAATATTGCCTCTTTTGATCATCATTTTATAGGAGAAGTAAGGGAGTGGGTGGATGACACAAACGATAATGGAAAAGTAGAACTGGCTGAAGAAACAATCTTGATAGCTTCAGGAGAGCGAATATATACTGGCAACTTTGACTTACATGACTTCGAAATTCCTCTTGACGTTCATTTGGAGGACATGGATAAGGGTAAACAATATTTGGCCATCGTAAACCACATAGAAATCGATAATCCCAATCCGCTAGTTTGTGCAAACGAACTCTTCTATAAACTGAGTCAAGGTAACTTAAGCTACAATCATTTAGCTACAAGCTATGCGTTTAAAGAGGTATTTAATGAATTCAGAGCAATAGCGTTTGCAAGCTTTGGAGAGACAAGATTGGATAACTATCAAGATTTAGTACTATCAGGAGAAGTTAGTGATACTGCCGTTTGGTTTGTGGATTTAGAAATAGAACTTTCTTCCGGCATTGAAGAAGAGGTTTTTCAATATACAGATGAAGTTTACCCCAATCCATTCATTAATAATTTACAGATATCTGACTCTGTGGAGTCTTACGAGGTCTATACACTCCAAGGGAATAAAATTCGTACAAAAAGCAGTGAAAGAACACTTAATACATCTCAATGGCACAAAGGCATTTATTTATTAGTAACAACAGATAAAAAAGGAAGACAAGGGGTGCATAAAGTTCTGAAAGAGTCCTTCTAGTCGACTTTAAAAAACTTACCGGTCAGGTGTTTACCTTGAGAGTCTGTTGCATTGATAAAGTAGATACCTTCAGAGAGGTGAGAGACTAAGATCTTGTTTCCTTCCTTCAGCAGAGGCACAACCTTTCCCTCAAAAGAAACGACGAATACATTCTGCATACATTGGATATCAAACAAGATGTATTCTTTACTTGGATTTGGGTAGAGAGCGAGCGAGAGAGAAGGACTCTGCTCCACTAGACCTGACTGGGTCTGAGCAAGCTCTACAGCCTTCAACACATTAATACGACCATAGCCATAGAGATTATTCGGAATGTTTTCAGCATCACATTCACCATTCCAGAAGAGCGGAGTGGCAGACATCTCTAAGATATCTTCAATGCGATCAACATCACCTCTTAATTCAGGAACTGCTGATAAGAGAAGAGCTGCTGCTCCAGCCACATGAGGTCCAGACATACTCGTACCTCCAAACGTGGCATAGCCATCATTCAATACACATGACAGTGTCTGGGTACCAGGAGCAACGACATTGGGTTTCATGCGAAAACTACCATCTATTGCCACAGGCCCACGACTGCTAAATCCTGCTAAAGTATCTAATTGATTTGTCGCGCCGACCGTAAAGCTTGGTTCGAATATAGCTGCTGGAGTCACAATAGATTCACAATTATTACCTGAGTTCCCTGCAGAAGCAACAACTAGGATACCAGCATTTTTTAGATTCTGAATAGCAGTATTCATGATTTCAAAATTGCCTGCATTGCATCCTTCCATTGGAGGGCAGGCCCAACTATTATTTATGATATCAGGTGCTACCCAAGGCTGCGGATTTTCCCCATTGAGATCCGTAGGTGCAAGGAACCACTCAAAACATTCTAAATAGGTTTGTAGCGTTCCATATCCTCTTTCCATACTGCGGCAAGCAATCCACTTTGCTTCTGGAGCCACGCCCATTTGATAGAGACTATCTGAGCCAACCATGGTCCCCATAGTATGCGTCCCATGTCCATGGTCGTCACATGGAAACATCACATCAAGACCACAAGGATTGTTTTCTGGAAGAAAGATAGAATCATTGTGAAGAGGGCTTATTTCGTGAATGGCATCATGCCAATTATAGCGATGATTAATTCCTCCAGTTTCAGGGTCAAAGCCTCTATACTTATCTTTTAGTGCTTGATGTTCCCAATCATATCCTGTATCCTGGCCTGCTACTACGATACCCTGACCTTTGTAACCTAATGCCCATACACTATCTGCTTCTATTTGCTGAATTCCCCACTCAGGCGCAGCAGGATCGCGGAATTCTGTTAGATCACCATAGTCCAAATAGTCAGAAACCATATAAGGCTCATTAATAGAAAGCAGAGAAACACTTTCCAGTTCTGAAATAGAAAGAATCTCTACATTGGATAGTCTAGTAAACAGAACTGGAGCAATGACCAACGATTGATATGGTTTATTGAGCTCAGTTAAGAAAGCTTTTACTTCAAGACCTCTTTTAGCTTCTTGGTTTACAAGCGAAGAGTAGACGTAATTGCCTTTAGCATCTTTACTCAAAGTGTTCGAAGGAGGAAGGAGCTTTTCTTCATGCAGTTGGATACAAACAGAATGAGGACCTGTATTCTGTAACATTGCTTGTTGCAAACGAGAGCCAATACTATCTTGACTACAAATAGATAATCCGCAACAACAGAGAAAACAAACCAAGAAAGAATTGTAAGCTGAAATCATGGAATGAAGATACTATTTCACAAGTAACACTATTGTGGAAACAACAAGTAGTGTCAGCTAAGAGAATCCACATTTAACATATTCTGCAGAAGGAACGCGAAACCTTGCTTCCACTCAAGATGTTCAAGAAAGTGACAATATTATTCTAACAATAAACAAGAAAAGAAAATGGCAGTAATTAAAGTCATCGAAATTTTATCCAACTCCAAGAAAAGCTGGGAAGATGCTACAGAGAATGCAATAAAAAAGGCATCAGAATCCGTAAAGGATATCAAATCAGCGTTTGTCCAGAGTCAAAGTGTCACAGTCAAAGACGGTGAGGTAGATGAGTATAGAGTAAACCTTAAGGTCTCTTTCGAGGTTAAATAGTTAGATTCCTATATTGATTTTATTTAGGAAGGTACAACAGTGCCTTCCTTTTTTATTTTACAGGAGGCTTGCTAGGACGAACCTCTATCTTACTCGGTAGAGTTCGTGGATGCATTTTAAGAATATCAGAAACTATTTGTCCAAGGTCCTCAATTTGAATCTTCCAATCATCCTTTTCAGATGGGGTATTATTATTAAAGAAAGTAGCTACAGAACCTGGCATTATCGTAGTTACTTTAATATCATGTTGTCTGAGGTCTAACATAACGGATTGGGTAAACCCAACTAATCCAAACTTGCTCGCATTATAACCACTTCCTTTTGCAAAGAAATTAGTTCCTGCAAGACTTGCTATCGTGATAAAATATCCCTTGCTAAGTTTTAGTGCTTCGACACTGGCCTTTATGCTATTAAACACTCCAGTTAAATTAATATCTATCATTTCATGCCATTGACCAGGAGTCATTTTATCAATAGGTGTAAAGTGCCCAACTCCAGCATTCGCAATAACTACATCGAGTCTCCCTTGCTCATCAAGAATTTGTTGAATTGCTTTTTCTTGACCATCAAGGCTTCTTACGTCACAAGGAATACCGGTTACAAACTCCTTATCGTCACCGAATCCTTGAATGGCACTTTTGAGCGAGGACTCAGAGCGACCTGTGATGTAAACATGATAATTGTCTCTAACCAAAGACATGGCAATACCAAGGCCAATGCCCTTACTCCCACCTGTAATGTATGCAACCTTCTTTATACCCATAATGATTACAGTGCTTTGTGTGAACCATCACAGTATCCTGGGTTTTTGGTGTGCTTACAATTGCATAACCAAACATCCTTGGATTCAGAAGCCTCGAACTTAAGAGGAACAAATGGCCCACCTCTGTGACTGCCGTCACAAAAAGGTTGCTTACTAGACTCTCCACAAGTGCACCAACTATAGGTCTTGCCAGCTTCTACACTCACCTTAACAGGTACTTTGTCGTAAATTTTTGGATCAGCCATAACGTGTTTATTTTCCTTAAATGTACAGCTAATATCTGATGCGATTTACTTAATTTACAAGCATAAGATAAGTTATGAGATATACAGTTTTGCTCTGCGTGCTTGCGCTTGGTTCTTGTTACGTTCAACGATCAAATTCCGTACAAACAAAACCACCTAAGACAATAGTGCGCCCAAATAATTATGTTGACTTTTTAGAAGAGGGAGAGAAAGTTATTGACTATGGATATAACTATATGAAGTCTCAGGATCCATTGGGCACTACCATCTATAGAGTATTCTATCCAGAGAAGCAACTCTTGACAGAGTATTGCGAATACCACGACTTGGGACTTGTAGAGAAACATGGTCAATATAGAAGTTATACAGATACAGGCAAATTATCTGAAAAAGGATCATATTATAATGGTTATAAGGAAGGTGTTTGGGAGAGTTGGTCAATTGACGGAAGAAAATTTAGAGGCTCTTATATTAACAATCGAAAAGAAGGTGAGTGGATTACCACTGATACTTTAGGCAACCGAACAATAGAAAATTTTATAGAAGGCATGTTAGACGGTGAAGCTATTACCTATGATTCTATGAATGTTGTAAAACCCGAAGAGGGGTTGAAGAAAGGATTTGTTCTTGCAATGCCTTACTTAGCACAATTCGAATCAATAGAAAATTTAGAAGAGAGACAACAGCTGTCTCAAAAACAAATGCTCACTCAGCTCTATCGTAATCTGAAATACCCAGCAAAAGCGAGAGAAGAAGGAGTTGAAGGCATGGCGATTATGCAGTTTGTCATTGATAAAGAAGGGAAATTGACAAAGCCAAGAGCAATTAAGGGTATTTGCGAACCAATTGAAAAAGCATGTCTGGATGTGTTACAATATCTTGGGCCATGGAACCCAGGAACAGAAGATGGCAAAGCGGTGGATGTGCAATACACTTTACCGATAAGATTTAAACTTCAATAAATTCTACAAACTTATTCTGGGGACAGATTGTTGAATTCTTATAAAGCAATATACCATGTCATCATCTGCTAAAACACATCCTCAATTTACCCCAGGAATACTTAGCCTATTACCTACATTTTATGTAGGCTGGTCAGATAGTATTCTTAGTCCTGGAGAGATAGTCTTTATTCAAAACCTTATTAAGGACTTAGACTTTCTTACTGAAGAAGAAAGAACATATTTGTTGACCTATACGGATCCAAAGAACCCTCCAGGACCTGATGTTTTCAGGCAGTGGAAGCGAGCAATAACGGAGCATGCCCAATCATTGACTAAAGAAGACATCTCCTCATTGGAAGCGTTGGGGCTACAAATAGCAACAAAGGGAATAGGCTACAACAACCAAGAATATTGGAAGTCTCCAAAAACAAAAGCGGCCATTAGAGAAATTAGAAAAGCATTAGGCGTACAGAATAGAGATGCTGCTAGGATTCTACCCGGAGACTTGGTACAAACAAATCCAGAAACACAAATTGATTATGCCTTAGCAGAGGACATACAGACACACCTTGATGACAAGCATGCTGACTTGATAAATAGACTGAAGAAACTGTTACGCGACCCTTATTTTTCCTTGAAAACAATTAGAAACAAGGAAGAATATAGACAAGTCGTACTTAACCAGTTGCAGACACTTGCAGATCAGGGGTATACAAGTTATGCTTTCCCAAAGGAGTATGGAGGTAAGGATGAAGTAGAGAAAAACTTAGTCATCTTCGAGACGTTAGCGTTTCAGGACTTGAGCTTGACAGTGAAGTATGGAGTACAGCTAGGTCTTTTTGGAGGAGCAATTATGGGGTTAGGGACTGAGAAACACCACAGTCAATACATCAATAGATTAATTGATATGGATCTGTTGGGATGTTTCGCTATGACAGAAACGAACCATGGCTCAAATGTGAGAGGCCTTGAAACCACAGCGACCTACAACCATGAAACAGAAAGCTTTATAATACAAACCCCGCACGAAAAGGCGGGTAAAGAATATATAGGTAATGCTCTCCATTGCGAAATGGCAGTAGTCTTTGCACAGCTTATTATTGATGGTGCATCAAAGGGAGTTCATGCTTTTGTTGTGCCTGTACGAAATAACGAAGGACAGCTAATGCCAGGAGTGAGGGTGGAGGATTGTGGATATAAAATGGGGCTCAATGGTGTAGATAACGGGCGACTTTGGTTTGATAATGTGAGTATTCCAAAAGATGGGTTACTCGACAAATATGGAACAGTAGATAGTACAGGTAACTATGTTAGCTCAATTCAAAGTGATGCTAAGCGGTTTTTTACAATGTTAGGAGCCTTGGTAATGGGTAGAGTATGTGTTGGGATGGCAGGAGTATCTTGTAGTAAAACTGCCTTATCTATAGCAATTAAGTATGGAGATAAGCGAAGGCAATTTGGAGCAAATGATGCAAGCCCAGAAACGATAATTTTAGACTATCCAACTCACCAAGAGAAGCTTTTTCCACTTCTAGCAAAGACGTATGCCTATCATTTTGCTTTCAGGAAATTGTTTGAAGACTATGCAGAAGATACAAGCGAAGAAGGACGGAGAAAAGTCGAAACGAAAGCTGCGGGATTAAAAGCAATGGCAACATGGCATGCTACGAATACAATACAAGTATCACGAGAAGCGTGTGGTGGTAAAGGGTATCTAAGCGAGAATAGATTTACAGACTTAAAGGCAGACTCTGACATATTCACAACATTTGAAGGAGATAACACGGTCTTATTACAGCTTGTAGCAAAAGGACTACTCACGGAATTTAAAAAATCATTCCATGATAGTGGTTTTACTGCTGTAATGAAATACCTAGGATCCAAGTTTGCTCAAAGATTCTCTGAGTATAATTTTACCTATACTAGAAATACAAGCATTACGCATTTGAGAGACAGAGCTTTTCACCTCGAAGCATTCAAATATCGTGAGAAGAAACTACTCTATACCGTGGCAAGCAGGATGCAGGACTTTACAAAAAAGAGAGTTGATACTTATGAGGCCTACTTGAAGTGTCAACTACATTTGCTGGAGCTTGCCAAAGCTTACATCGAGAGATTAGCGTTGCGCAATTTTGCATCGAAAATTAATAGTATGGAAGAAGGTAGAAGCAAAGACTTGATGAACCTGATGGCTGACTTGTATGCAGTTCATACTATTCTTGACAATAAAGGCTGGTACTTAGAGAATGATTATATGGATGGAAGCAAAACCAAGGCATTGAGAAGGCTCAAACAAAAACTCTATCAAGAGATAAGACCTCAGGCTACCACATTGGTTGAGGCGTTCGGAATACCAGAAGAGTTGTTAAATGCAAGGATTGTATTGTACAATTAATCAAGGAAAACACCCAAAAAGAACAACACATTAAGAATTTATTTAATATTATTTCACCTCTTTAGCAGCGTTTTATATATTAGAGTAGTTTATAATGTATAAATTACTCAAAATGAATACTACAGCAAGAATTGCGGCAATAGTTCTAATGTTTTTTCTCACTAACAATCTTTGGGCAGAAGTTCCATTTACCTTGACATGTCCTCCTGATGTTTACGTAGATTGTACAGACGAACTCTGGGACTTGAGCATTTATGGCAATGCAACGTATACGAACTACCAAGGGACTTTCTCTGCAGGCAATCCAACAGAAGAATTTTTTCTTAACAGCTGTAATATTGGAGTAATTAAAAGAACCTGGACAGTAGAAGACCCAAACTGGAATCAATATACCTGTACGCAAATAATTCACGCTGAACCACTTGCTACATCAATAGCGATAACTTGGCCGGATCAAATTGTGACAGTAGAAGGTTGCGACCCAAACATTAGTCCTGATATCACAGGAAGTCCTACCTATATTGGCAACCAATGTTCAATGGTAGGTGTCAATCATGAAGATATTACTTTCACCTTTGGACCGCAATGCGAAAAAACGATCAGAAAATGGACAATTATTGATTGGTGTACTTATGATCCTGACTTAGGTTCTGGAGCTGGATACTATACATTTCAACAGACAATAAAAGTTGCAGATAACTCAGTCCCAACCTATAATACTCAAGATACAATTCGTGTAGCTTCATATAATTGTCTAGATGCTTATGTGGATATAGCTATTCCACAAGTAGAGAACTCACCATGTGGAGGAAGTTATGAGATTAGTCATAACTCTTCCTATGCAGATAGTGAAGCCAATGCAAGTGGCCTTTACCCGATTGGAGAATACACTATAAGCTATGTTGTGAATTACGGATGTAGCCTTAAGCAGTTTATATATCAAACAGTAGTCATTGAAAATGCTGTTACACCAGTCCCTTATTGTATTGCTAGTGTGGTCACAGCACTGTGTCCAAAGGATATGGATGGTGATGGTATCCCAGAAGATGGAGAAGTGGAAATTTGGGCTAAAGACTTTGATCTAGGGAGTTATTATCCTTGTAACCCGAATGCAGAACTCCAATTTTCTTTTTCACCAGACTTAGAAGAAATGTCTGCACTGTTTACTTGCGCAGAAGTAGGTTCTAACATGCTTAACATGTATGTGACAGACAATTGCGGAAAACAATCATATTGTACGGTCGAACTCATCGTGCAGAACAATGCAGCAAATATTCCAAATTGTGAAGCGGAGGAATTAACCGAAGCAGAAAATCACGAGCATAGAATAGAAGGATATATCACATCAAGTACAGGACAAATGATGTCAGAAGCCAAAGTCAGGGTGGAAAGTATTGAATTAGACACGTTTCTGTTGCTTACTCAAGATACCGTTCTCCACCAAGTAGTCGTGGACTCTACAGAACAAACAGATGGAACATATGCATATATCTTTAGTGAGACTGAAGAAATAATAAACTCAGTAGACACTGTAATTTCAAGTAAGGCACAAGAAATAGAATCAGATATTGCGGGAGAATTTGGTTTTGAACACTTACCTCTTAATCTTTCCTATCATTTGAGATCTTCAATAGAGACATTTGAGACAGGGAGCGTGACTGTTAAAGATGCTGAAATACTCATGAACCACTTGTTAGGAATTAAACTCATAGAAGATCCTTTGGCAAGATTGGCTGCTGATATTGATGAAGATAATGATATAGACTATGATGATTTTTTTGCAACAATGAAGGTTGTAAGAGATGGAGTTTATCCAGAAGCAATAGACCAGTATTGGTACTTAATTGACCAAGAGGCTTATCTTTCTACAGGAGAAGTATCAAAAAGTATTCTGGTAAACTTTGATCAAACAATTCTTAACAACAACTTTTTAGCTGTTCAAAAAGGAGATCTCACTGCATTTGCAGAGTTACATGATAACGCAGAACTCGAAATGAATACGGGTAGTTCACAAGCAACAAGGTTTAGAACTGCAGCTCAGACAAGGTATTCTATCTTTCCTAATCCAGCAAAAGACTTTCTTGTTATAGAGAGAGAGGTAGAAAAGCCAAGCGAAATTGAGGTAACGTTGTATAACACTTCAGGAGCAGAAGTTCTGAAAAAAGCTATAGACCATGAAGGGCTATCAATGCTAGCATTGCCGATAGATATTCCATCAGGCATCTACTCATTGATGCTCAAGGATTTGACAACGCAAACACTCTCAAACGAGAAACTAATTATAGAATAATTTACAGAAGGCAAGTTGTAAGACTTGCCTTCTACTTTTTTATGATATACCTTTAGTCCATGCTCAGATATCGACCAAAGCATAAGTCATTTGATTATAAGCCACGATTTTATGATCAAGAGAAAGAAGAGCTCATGGAGCGTCTAGCTAAGTATGACAGAGAAGGGAAAAGCAAGGATATAGAAGTATCAAAAGACAATATTAGAGCTTCTTTTCGATCATCTTCTGGCAAGCCTAATGCAGACCTTGGCTATCGAGCAAAGATGGTCAACCAATCCAACAAAAGATTAATTGCTATTATTATCATTCTCTGTGCAGTACTCTATCTTTTGGTCCAATCACAATCAGTCCTTGATCTTATTGGGTAATCTGTCAACAGGAAGTGGATAACTATTTTCGACAATTTTACAGAAAGCATTTACCTTCGTTATAGACTAAACGTTTCAAGAAGTTATGGCTGATATTATTCAGCTTTTACCGGAGTCAATTGCTAATCAAATAGCTGCTGGAGAAGTTATTCAGCGGCCAGCGTCTGTTGTCAAAGAACTTCTTGAAAACAGTATTGATGCTCAGGGCACTTTGATTCAGTTGGTTATTAAAGATTCTGGTAAAACAATGATCAAAGTCATCGATGATGGAATAGGTATGTCAGAGACTGATGCTCGAATGAGTCTGGAAAGGCATGCCACGTCCAAGATTCGATCAGCAGAAGATTTGTTTGCTATCAGGACTATGGGTTTTAGAGGTGAGGCAATGGCAAGTATCGCTTCGATATCACAGCTTGAGATAATCACAAAAGAACAAGGCAGTGATTTAGCTGTAAAGATTGATGTTGCTGGATCTAAATTGAAATCTCAAGAATATTGCCAGGCGCCTCAAGGCACTTCAATAACTGTAAAGAACCTCTTTTATAATATACCAGCAAGGAGGAAATTCTTAAAATCAGACCCTGTCGAACTCAAACATATTTTGGAGGAGTTTAAACGGGTTGCTCTTGCAAATCCTGGAATAAAGTTTAGCCTCACACACAATGGTAATGAAGTCTACCATCTAGTAGAGAATAACTTACGCAAACGTATTGTCAAGATATTTGGAAAGAAGCACAATGAAGAGCTTGTTCCAATTGAAACAGAAACAGATGTTCTTAAAATTGGTGGTTTTATTGGCAAACCATCCCTTGCCAAGAAAATAAGAGGAGACCAATACCTATTTGTCAATCAGAGATACATTAAAAGCCACTATCTCAACCATGCAATCAAGACGGCATTTGATGAACTTATAAGTAAGGAGCACACGCCTTTTTATGTTTTATATCTGGATATAGACCCTTCAAGAATAGACATTAATGTTCATCCGACAAAGACAGAGATTAAGTTTGAAGACGAAAGACTCATTTATCAATACCTCAAGGTATCAGTCCAACATGGGTTAGGAAAGTACAATGTGACACCAAGTATAGATTTCGAAGCAGAGAATACATTCATCGGTAGCCGGAATGATGGAAGAATCACTTCAAGCCCTCAACAGTATGTTTCAAATAAACCTTCTGCAACCGAGAGGAAAGCATGGACAGAATTTTATGAAGAATTAGGAAGTCAGAATCGCGATGATCGCGTTTTGACATTACCAAGTGAAGCATCTCAGCAAGTTGAAATAGCTTTAGACAAACTACAACCGGTAACAACTCAAGAAAAACGTGCATATCAGATACATAACACATATGTGATTAATCAAATAAAGTCGGGCTACCTTATCATTCATCAGCAGTATGCTCACGAGCGCATTCTCTTCGAACGATTAATGAACTCGATGCAATCCAAAGAGAAAGCTACCCAACAGCTTCTCTTTCCAATAACTCTTGAGCTGAATCCAGACGAGTGTATCATCTTATCAAAAATTTTGCAACCTATTCGTGATATGGGTTTTCAAATTGAACCTTTTGGACAACAAAGCTTCATCATCCAAGGTGTGCCTGTAATCCTGCACGAAGATATGTCTCATAAAGTGATGCTTCATCTCATTAGACAGGCTGCAGACAACATGGATCTCAATGCTGGATTAGAAGAATCTATTGCCAAAGCTGTTGCCAAACAAACGTGTATTAAGGCAAATCAATCAATGACTCAAGAGGAAATGACAAAGCTCATAGATGATCTTTTTGCATGTGAAATCCCATATCTCAGCCCAAGTGGAAAGAAATGCTTTATTGATGTAGACTTGTCTAAGTTAGAGTCGCTCTTTTAAAGCATCCCTATCAAAAGAATCGTCAAACTTTATATTCATATCTCTTTGAGGGAATGGAATCTGAATATTATGCTCTCTGAATGCCTCATCTATAGCAAACCGTAAATCCGATTTTATATCTTCAATAACGATGTAATTTCTAGAGAAAAAATAGAGAGTAAAATCAAGACTACTTTCTCCGAAATTCTCGAACCTGACAAATGGTGGAGGATAATTAATGATGTAGGGATTTGTACTTGTGATTTGTAAAAGCAACCTTTTGACCAAAGCCGTATCTGTGCCATATGAGACACCTACGCTGATACTGAATCGAGTCTTGTCACTATCATATGTCCAATTATTTACTACTTGGCTGACGAGCAGACTGTTTGGTACGATGACACTAGTAGCATCTCTAATTTCTACAATTGATGATCGCATACCTATCTTTTTTACTCTCCCGATCATGCCGTTGGTCTCTACCATATCGCCAACCTTCACAGAGCGCTCGAAGAGCAAGACAATGCCTGATATAAAGTCATTAAATGTAGACTGCAGACCAAGCCCAATGCCTACAAGTAAAGCTGCAGCACCACCTAGTAGTAATGTAACATCTATTCCAAGAGCATCTAATCCAAAGAAGACGGCAAAAGTCCAAACGATGTATTTGAAAATCTGGCTTATCGCAAAAGAGGCTCCTACATCAAAGTTATTTCTGAGATAAATATTTCTCAATACAATCTGGGTCACCATCCAAATGAGGAGCTGTGTGCCAAAAATGATAAGAAGGACAACCAAGATATTACTCAACTTAAAATCGAAAACCAAACCATTTGATAATGTCCTTGAGAAGAGGGTGAAGTCCAAATGCAGAACTTGGATCAATAAATTCGCAGCCACAGAAAAGATGAATAATCGGCCTATTCTAGACACCCGTTGTTCTGTTTGAACGCCCATGGGGTTTTCAGCTTCTTGAGACTCAATGGGTTTTGGTACAAAAGCATCATGAATAAAGACATGACTAGCAAACCAATTAAATAGTCTTGCAATCTGAAAAATCACAATGGATAGAACGAAGTAGCTTATTTTAAAATCGAGATTCGATTTTGGCGTCAGATCAAAGTCAAATCCAGAGAAGAAAATGCTTAGAAAAAGAAGAGCACAAAGCAACGTAATTGTCAGAAGACGATATAACCTTGTTATTTCCGATTCTTCTATTTCTCTCTTATGAAGGACAGCAGGTATCCACTTTCTTTTTAAATAGAAGAAGCAAGCAAGCAACAGTAGACACAGTAAGAACCAAAGCAATAAATTTCCGATAGTTAACTGTGCGCTACCAAACGAAAACAAAACTCTATCAAAAAAGGCGTTGAACATGGTAAAAATACTGTGGTTACTTTCGTAGTACTAATGTACAGAATACATCTACACAATGCTAAAGTATGAGTAAGCCGAGAACACTAGAGGATATTATATCAATCATTCGACTACTTGCAGAGCAGTCCAAAGAAATGAAGATTGTATTTAGCAATCCGATGTCAAATATTGCTCAGAAGAAAATAGAGGTGCATACACAACCTCTTTCATCAAGTAAGCGATATGCTTATCATTATATACAAGAAAGCCAAAGCTTCACTCAACCGATAACCAAGGAAGAACTTGTTGATTTTTTTAACGCAAGGGTCATTCTGTTTAAACAAGTCCTGATACAGACAGCAACACATTCTCATCAAATATTACAGAACAATAAGGGAAAGACAACTATCATAAGCAAGCAACAGGAACATAAAAATTTAGTAGAAAGCCAAGAAAAACAGTATTTGATTTCTGCGAAAGAACCATGGCTTTATTCCCTTGGCATCACGACGAAAGAAGGCAAAGTAAAAGATAAAAAGCAAGCAAAATTTAGGCAGATCAACAAGTTTGTAGAAATTGTTTCAACAACTCTTCGGGAAGAAGACAAAACTAGTCAACTAACTTTGACTGATCTTGGGTGCGGTAAAGGATATTTATCTTTCGCACTATACAGTTATCTCAAGGCACGGAAGAGTGAGCCAAAAGCATTTCACTGCATTGACATCAAGCAGGATATAATGAATAATTGCAATCAAATTGCCATGTCGTTAGACTACAAAAACCTGCATTTCACCTGTGGGGATATAGGCCAAACATCGATAAAACACACAGATGTCTTGATTGCCCTTCATGCTTGTGACATACTCACAGATATTGCATTATACAAAGCAGTAAAAGCAGGTGCAAAATATATTTTCTCTTCTCCTTGTTGCCATAAGCAGATCAGAAAGTTGATGAGAAAAACAAAAGAAACACCGTTTATTCATAAACAAGGCATCCTTCAAGAAAGACAAGCAGAGATAGTGACAGATACCATTAGAGGACTCCTACTGGAGCAACATGGATATACTGTAGATATATTCGAATTCGTATCAACGGAGCATACCTCAAAGAATCTTATGATTAGAGCAGTTCAAACAGGAAAGAAACGAGACAATAGAACTGAGATAGAAACACTAAAAAGGCAATATGGGATTCAGGGAGCACACTACTTAGAAGACCTATTTAAGAGTTAAGCCTGTACATAGACAACGTACTTTTCTTCAAAGAAGTCTTCGTTAAAGTAAGATAGAATAGGGTGTTGTTCAACATACTCCCAAGAAGCAAGCAAAGCACGTTCTGCTTTTAAGTCACCACCCTTTAAGGCAATTAATCCATTTGGCATGGCATGCTTTTGTTTATTGCTGATTAATTTTCTTGACCAAGTCATCAAGACATCAAGTTTTGCTACAGCTCTGGTAATCACAAAATCATAGCGACTCTTCAACTCTTCTGCTCTTCCATGTTCTGAAATGACATTCTTGAGACCTAACTCATTGACAACTGCATCCACAACTGTAATTTTCTTAGACCTAGCATCTACAAGATGAAATGTTGAATCAGGAAATAGAATAGCCAAAGGTATTCCAGGAAAACCGCCACCACAGCCCAGATCTAAAATGCTCGCTTCATTAAATGTGATAAATTTGGCAATTGCAAGACTATGCAGGACATGTCTGATCATCAAGTTATCGATATCTTTTCTGGAGACGACATTAATTTTTGCATTCCACTCTTCATAAATACTTTGAAGAGCAGCAAAGCTTTTTAGTTGACTTTCAGAAAGCCTTGGAAAATACTCAGAAAGTCTATCTACCATTGTTTTGATGATTTGAATATCAAAGAAAGCCCAAAAACTAAATAATATAGAGCTAAGATTAAATCAAATAATGGAAATAACCATATTAAATCTTTTACTTCAAGAAGGTTAGCTGCCTTTCGGCAAACTACAACCCAAAGCACCAACCTTGTTATCAGACAAAAAATTAGAACTTTGGCCATACCCAAAACTCCGATAATCAGCAGTGAAAGCCAAAACAAGAAATGGGAGACGGAAAGAAGACCTAGCAAGATTTTTATGGAAGTAGGATATTGCTTGCTCGCAGAATAATGTCTTTTTTTCTGATTATAGTATCCTGAGAAAGTATCATTGGGAATACTGTCTACAAATCCATCTTGCAGAATACAAACACCGACATTCTGAGCATATTGAACTAAGAAATCATCGTCACCACTTGCTGTCTCTGCATGCAAATCGGATAAAGTTATTGGTTCAAAGGCAGACCTCTTAATTGCAAGGTTACGACCTACACCCATGTATGCTTTACCACTTAGTGCAAAACCAAAGTATTGTATTGCAGTTATGAATGTTTCGAAACGAATCCAAGCATTAAGAAAGCCAGGTCTTTTTAGATAAGGACTATAACCAATAACAACATCATGGTCTTGTAAGTGATCAAAAAGAATATTTGCCCATTTTTCTCTTGGATAACAATCTATATCAGTCAGAAGCAAATGTTCAGCAGAAGCATGTTGAATACCATGAATAAGAGCTGCTTTTTTACCGGGAATATCTCTATCATTTCGGAGGACCCTGAGATTTGGGTAAACACCCTGATCGCTTATCGATAATGGAGGATCAGAAAAATCATCCACAATTATAATTTCGTCCAAATCATGAGGAAAGTTTTCTTTGCTGACTTGAGAGTCTAGCAAATCATGTCCATTCTTATTACAAATGAGTAGACCAGTAGAGTGGATAATACCCTTGTCTACGGAGCTAGTTGAAGGGCTTCTGCCTACTCTTGATAGCAAAAAACACCAATAGCCGGTGTTGAAAAAACACAGAATAACACATAGAATCAGAAAGAAGAAACCTATATCCAACATAACCAAAGCTGAGGTCAAAATTACTGAGAAGTTAATATGTCTGAGGTTATAGGGGTAAGTCACTGAAATTCAGTCATCTATATAGATATCTTTTGATATTTATCCCTCAAACCAAAACGCTGAGACCCAAACAGAAAAAAAACTTAGGTAAAATGATACTATAGCTTAGTGTCATTTTGTTAACAATAGTGGTTTTAACTTCTACAAAACGAGGAAGAAACACATTATTTGTTTTTGTTATTTGTAATTTTATTGTTGAGTCAATATGTTGATTGAACTTGAGTAATAGAGCACAAAAACAGTGTTGGTTGAAAACAGAAAAAATTAGAAGAAAATGAAAAAAGCGATTGTATTAGCTTTTGTATCCCTTTGCTTCATGTCTTTGAACGGACAATTTGTCTACAATGGTCAAGAGTATTATGGGGATGAGTGGATAGAGTATTCTCAAGATTATGCTAAAATCTTAGTAAATCAAACAGGAGTATGCAAAGTGCCAATCTCAGACCTACAGGCAAATGGCTTCTCGACATCAGGTATGAATGGTGCAGAATTACAATTGTTTTTTCGAGGAGAGAGAATACCATTGTATGTGAGTACTCAAGGAGCGTTAGATGGGCAGGATTATATTGAGTTTTATGGAGTTAAGAATGACGGATGGTTTGACCAGTTTATGTTTGAAAACCCTTCTCAACAGCTCAATCCATATCATAGTATGGTAACAGACGCTTCTGCATATTTTCTTACAACAGAATCAGGAGCTTCAACGCAATACCAAACTATTTCAAACGGAGTTGCTACTAATAGTTTACTTCCAGAACCTTATTATACACATGAAGAGTTGATGGTCTTTTCAGATTTTCATGCTAATCCACCGGCTGATGCTTTAAGGTTATTGCAGTTTTCTCATTTGATTTCAGGAGAAGGATATGGTTCAGCTGAGTCTAGCACATTTTCTGCTACAATGCCAGCCAGCTATAAATATACTGGTGCAGAAGCTGACAATCCAAAGTTAACTATTAGACAAAGTTTCTATCATTTCAACCATGTTTCAGAAGTATTGATAAATGGAGAGCTTAGAGAAACAAAAACGCACCCGACCTTGTCTGTTGACGAATACACAGTAGATCTTTCAATTAATGACATTGTGGGATCGACGCAGGTTGAGATTAATGGTATAGCACCAAATAATGAGAATGATAGATCCATCAAGAGTTATTTGAAGCTTGAATATCCAAGAAGGCACAATGCTATCGACGGGGACTATTTTGAATTTAAGGTAGCTAGCTCTACTCAGAATAGGTATTTCGAAATTGGAGAATTTAATGCAGGAAACTCTACCGTAGTACTAGATGTAACAAATGGGAACAGAATTTTACCAGAAATAGCGAATGATAAAGTGCAATTTGTTCTCCCAAGCTCTTCTCAAGAGTCCCATATCGTGGTATATAATTCAAATACAAATAGTATTGGCATTTCTCGGAAGACATTTCAGAACTTTTTTGAGTTAGACCCTGAATATCTCATCCTTACTTCCGAAGCCTTGAATTATGGACAAGGCTCAGGAGTGAATGCCTATGCAGATTATAGAAGATCAACACAAGGAGGAGAGTATAGAGTTGATGTTATTAACTCAGAAGAAATTATGGATCAATTTGGTTATGGAATTGCTAATCACTCTCTAGCAATGAATAACTTCATCCGCAAAGCATATCAGGCCTATGATGATCTTGAATTTATCTTTTTATTAGGTAAAGGATTGGATTACTCAAATTATAGAAAAGAAGATGCTTATCATCTTCCTACTTGGGGATTCCCAGGGTCAGATAACTTATTGCTTTCTGCAAAAGGTTCTAACCATCCTCCAGTTCCAATTGGTAGACTAGCTGTTAGAACTGATGATTTGGTAAGGTCTTACTTAGAAAAGATAATACTCTATGAGAACTTTCCTCAATTAGCACAGACAGTAGAAGAAAGGGCATGGACTAAGAAATTCATTCACTTGAGTGGTGGAACTATCGTAGAGCAAGATATTATCTATAACCACCTTAATAATATGAAAGACATCATCGAAAGCTCGACTTTTGGTGCAACAGTCAATACTTATAGAAAAACAACAACTGATAATACGCAGACTACACTCTCACAACAAATTAAGAATGACATTAATGATGGTGCTGCGATGATTACTTTTTTCGGCCATTCTAGTACAGGTACATTTGACTTCAGTATAGAAGAACCTTCAGAATATAATAACGAAGGGAAACTGCCTGTGATAGTATCACTGGGTTGTCATTCGGGAGATGTACATAGTCACGCCGTAGGACTCAGTGAAAAATTCGTAACAGAGCCAAGAGTAGGAGCTATCGCTTTCTTAGCATCAGCAGGGAATGCTCAATTAAATGCGCAAGCAGTTCTTGGCTACGACTATTATGAAAATTTAGGAAGCCAACTCTACAGTGAAGAGATCGGAAAAATACATAGGACGTCAAATGACTATATCGCAGAAGAGTTTCCTTTCGACATCAACTTTGTCACCTTGGCAGAGCAATTTAGCCTGCATGGTGATCCAGCATTGATTATGGTCCACAGTGACTCACCAGATTATACACCGACCATAGAAAATATTAGCACTACACCAGAAGAGATTAGTTCTAATC
>JAHDEL010000003.1:0-17253 GCA_020628855.1 Saprospiraceae bacterium
GCAGATAAGAATCACGACAAACCCAATCGCTCTTTCTTATTTTGTGATACAGTTGATGCTTTTATAAAAATCTATACTTCTTGATTTCAGTGGCATTACTATATCCTTGTAGTATCCGATATCATCAATCTTACAATTTAATCACTCTATTCAAGAATTGCATTTCAGGGTGATTTATGCTTAATAAGTAAACTCCTGAAGGGAAATTTGATAAATCTACCCTATTCATTTTCACGATTCCTCTCGAAACAAGTTTCCCATCTTGAGAAAATATTTGATAGTCTACTGCATCCAGATCTAAACCACTTATTTCTATGAGGTCTTGGGATGGATTAGGAAATACATTGATTGTCTTTTCATTAACAAAAACAAATTTCTTTTCGTAAACAACACCGTAATAATTGCATCGAAGCGTCCATTCACCTGGAATATCCTCATTATATAGAATGAATTCTTCGAACTCCACATGAGAATTGTCATACTCAAATTCAGAAGACAATGTAAATTCTTTATGTACTTGACCATTTGGATCCAAAACTTGTAACTTCAGATCATCTTTATTGATATAATCTATGAAGTATGAACCAATCCATATAGATTGTCCTAAGTAGAATGTATCTTTTAAAAAAGCATATTCATTTTCTGCAGGACATCCAAATCTTGGCTTGCGCTTGTGTGTTAATAATGCGGCCATTTTGGGGGATCTATATTCTTTTTGAGAAAGCCAGTATGTACTTTGAGTATCAAAATAGTTACACTCTCCAAAAAAAGGATCTACTAGATTTAAATTAGAATCAAAACATTGAAAATGTAGGTGAGGACCATTTGATAAGCCAGAACTTCCAATTACACCCAAGTAGTCTCCTCTGTCAACTCTATGACCAGGTTCTATACTAGTTAAACTTCCCTCCTTTAAATGACCATACCACGTCATTGAACCATCGTCATGCATTACCCAGACAGCATTCCAGTTACCTTCAGGAGAACAATTTTGATCATAATTTCCATCAATTTTGTTAAAAATTATTCCATCAGCAGCACATACAGCAACATAGGCATCTAATTCGTATAATAACCAACAAAAAGGAAATGAATAAAAGTCTACTCCTCTATGATCGTTTTTACTTCTATTTCCACAATCAAAATCAGAATATGAGCTAGTTGTATCAGTGTCGAAATAGGCCGAAACAGAATAGCTCTCAAAAAAACCATCTGGGGCGTTATACATTTCTACGGGCAAACTAAACTCTGTTTGTCCACCGCTCTTTTTGAGATTGAATTTCTTTATAAAGTCTTTAACATATTCCTTATCAATTACATTCTCATTGTGAGAACATCTGAAATGATCATCCTGACTATTTAAACTGAGTGAGGATATGATAAAATAAAAAATTATTCTAAGTCTCATCCTTAAAGATATCTTTTTCTATAAAATTGGGATTATACCATCAAGTAGCTCTACTACCATGGATCTTTGAGGTCAGCAGCAGTATAGGTGTGGTTTCTCACTTTAAAATTAGAAGCTTCTGGCTTCTTTAATTGTAAGACATCTTTAGAACGAAACAACCTCGCTATCAGGGCCAGTGGAGTAAGAAAGAGAAAGAAGATGATAGACAACAAAATCCTAGAATTTACAAATCCTAGAAGCCTAATCAATTGCTGCCAAAGGAAAGTTAGACATTTGCCGAAAGGCTTAATCAACAATGCAGCTATGCCAAGGATAGCCGCAGCAGTCACCAAGATGTCCATGTCCAAAAATCTACTGAATAGGATTAGCACAAGACAAAGCACAAGTATCACTTCATAATCTACCCGAGTTTCCTTCCAAGTCATGTTAAAACAGTGTATAAATAAATGATCCAACAGCTGAGCTCTCAGCAAAGATGAGCAGACCACCGATGAGTAATATGAGTATAATTATGGGAGCTAGCCACCATACCTTGCGCTCCTTCATAAATCGAAATAAATCTCTCAAAAATTCCATAGGTCTAATCTAATTCAAATTGTTCTAAATATTGCTCACGACTACTTGTGATAGTTTGCTCACTTTTAAAGAATAGATAGTCCTCTATAACAAGTATGTCCATATCTGTATTCATGAAACAATGCATCGCATCTTGCGGCGTGCAGACGATAGGTTCACCTCTCACATTGAAGCTGGTATTAATCACCATGCCATGACCTGTTAATGCCTTAAAAGCCTTCAAAAGCGCGTAAAACTTCGGATTAGTTTCCTCATGCACCGTCTGTATTCTGCCCGTAAAATCAACATGCGTAATTGCCGGGAGATCTGACTTGACAACTGCCAGTTTTTCCCGAATAGGTAGACTATGATAGTTAGTAGGAATAGCCTTAAGTTGTTCTTCCTTAAGCCGCTTGACCATCAGCATATATGGCGAACTCCCTGCATGATCAAAATATTTACCTACATCTTCTGCAAGTACAGCTGGGGCAAACGGTCTAAAGCTCTCTCTGAATTTTATCTTCAGATTGAGTGTACGTTGCATCGCTTCACTCCTTGGATCTCCTAAGATACTTCTATTGCCTAATGCTCTTGGACCATACTCCATCCTCCCTTGAAACCATCCCACCACCTTGCCTTCTGCAAGATGTTGAGAAATAGCTTGACAAACTTCTTCCTCAGTGTGTTTCTTCCAAATCAAACTACTTGCTTTCGCTGCTATTTCGATTTCTTTAGAAGAAAATGCAGGCCCTAGATAAGCACCTTGCATAGTATCTGAGAGTGTTGCTTTCTTCTCTTGATCATAGGTTATATGTAAGGCTGCCAACGCTGCCCCTAAGGCACAACCTGCATCACCAGCTGCTGGCTGTATATATATATTATCAAAGACTCCTGCACTATGGAGTTTGCCGTTGGCTACACAGTTAAGCGCTACGCCCCCAGCCAAGCATAGATTTTGAGAACCAGTAAGAGTCTTGACGTGCCTAGCAAGCTTTATTACGATATCTTCAGTAATATGCTGAATTGCAAGCGCTAAATTCATGTGGGAAGAAGTAAGGGCTTCTTCAGGTTGTCTTTTCCGTATCCCAAAGAGCTTTTCCCAAACCCTATCTTTTACCATTCTTAGCCCTGTGCTATAATTGAAATACTTTTGGTCAAGCCAAATAGAACCATCCTCTTTGACTGTAATTAACTCATTGACTATAGTGTCATAGAAGCTTTGATATTCTTCACTTTGTGCATTTCCATAAGGTGCAAGACCCATCATCTTGTATTCCCCAGAGTTCACCTTAAATCCCAAGAAATACGTAAATGCAGAATATAAGAGTCCTAAGGAGTGCGGAAAAGTCAGCTCTTTCAAGACAGTAATCTGATTGCCTTTACCATGTGATAAGGCTGCGGTGGCCCACTCTCCTACTCCATCCAATGTGAGTATGGCTGCATCATCATAAGGAGAAGTATAATATGCACTCGCGGAATGTGATAAATGATGTTCCGGAAATAGCAAGTTGAGGTTGCCTTTATCATAGGCTTGTATCTCGGAGAGACCCTTTCTGATATTCCGCTTAAGGAACAGCTTCTCCTTTACCCAAATAGGTACCGAACGGATGAATGAAGTCAACCCTTTCGGTGCAAAACCATAATATGTTTCTAGTAGCCTCTCAAATTTGATGAGTGGTTTATCATAGAAAACGACAGCATCTAACTCATCTATCGTATACCCTGATTCTTCTAGACAATAGCGAATTGCATGGGTCGGAAAAGATTGGTCATGCTTTATCCGTGTAAAGCGTTCTTCTTGAGCTGCTGCAACAATATGTGTACCATTAATCAATGCCGCTGCGGAGTCATGATAATATGCTGATATACCTAATATCTTCATTCTTGAATTAGGTTTTTTACTTCTGGTATTAAACCTTCTGCAATAATCTGATGTCCCAGTGGAGTAAAATGATAGCCATCGCTAGTCTTTACGTCTTTGCCATCCCATTGAGCTTTGAGCAAGGTTTTGAATGGTTCTAGCGCATATGGAATACCTCGTTCTGCACAAAGAGTCACCAAGTCTTGTTCATAAGGTTTGCCATTGACAAGCAGTAGTGCCAATAGCGGTGTCTGTCCAACCTTTGATTGGATTCTGTCAAGGATCTGACCGGTGATTTGGTAAGATTGGCCGTAAGGCAAATATTCCTTACCAAGCTCTTGAATCTGATACTGTGTTGTCTTATCTGCTTGAGCAGTTGCATTGAGGAACTTCTTCAAAATTAGAGAAGCAAACTTTGATTTCTTAATAATTCGTTTCCAGCGCGCAACCGGAAGAACATAGTCTATCTCGCCAGACATCGTAAGATAAGGCCTTCTTAGTCCTACTCGATAGTTACTGTTATATTCCATTGGGGCATGATTATCTACAAAATCATTCGAACACATTTGCAAGATGACTAGGTCTGGCTGAATGGTATCAAAGACTTCCTCAATCAACATTGCTTGTTGGAGTGTGCCATATCCTGCTTGTCCATAATTATACAATGCTAAATCCAAACTATCGGCTAATACTCTACCATACATTGCAGCACTATTTACTTCGACAGCTTGAGTATATGAATCACCGACCACTAAGAGTCTTTTCTTTAAAGAATCGAGTTTGTCGAAGTGCCGAAACCCTTTCTGGATTGTGCTATAATCGACTGTATATTCTGCGCCTTTCTTTGTTTTGATGGTTCCTTGAGATTGATAATTGGCCTTTGTCCTCCAACCCAACTTTGCATCATTGGACGCTTTGTTGTAATAATAGTTTTCTTCCTGAGCTGTGAGCCGAAAAACTACCTCTCCGATGGCAATGAATACCAATAAGAAAACCAAGGTAATAATGAGCGAATACAGAATTTTTCTGCTAGTCGAGATGTCTTGGGTAGTTTTCAATTCAGCCTACTTTCTTCGGATGGCTAAAGTACACATTGTCTCGATAATCCCAAATGTATTCTCACCGACCTAAGACAATAACTTGTTGTGTACTTCCTGAAGATTGTGTCACACAATGACAATGATAATTACCTTGCGGTAAAATGGCATTGATATAAGCTGAGGTTTCTTCTAAGATAAACTCACCGATCAATTCTCCTTGGCTTGTAGTCAGAAAACAATGATCTGGTTTAACCTTATACTGTATTTCGACATCATTATCTGTAGGATTTGGGGCAACAGTAAATGCAAACTGCGGCGTGAATATGTCGTCTGCACTCAATACAATACCTAGCTGTTCAAAATCAAGAGACACGGCTCCAAGAATGGACAATTGTGCATCATCTTGCTCATCAAAAGTTGAAACAAAACCTACTAGCTTCAGTTGGCTTAATCGAAATTTTTCTGGAAGAGTATACATGTATGTATTACTTTCTTCCAATGACCCAGAAGATGCCTGCTCCAGTCCATCTACCTCTATCCCCCATGGTGCCCCAAAGAGATGTCTAACAACATTTCTATGAGGATAAGCCCAAATAATATCTCCCAAGCCCTCTAAAGGATGACCCGGTTCGTCATTAAAGTAATTATGCTGTTCAACGCCCCATACAGAATCTTCCACCATGACTGCAGTTAAGTGATAGTTATTCTCTGGCAAGTCAGAAAGAGCTGTCATATCAAATCTAAATTGTACCTCACGCGTATCTTGATCAAAAGTAAAATCGACTATCTCAAGACGCACGAGATCAGGAGTTTGGAGTTGTTGTTCGACATAAGCTTGCCACTGGCTTCTTGAATACAATAAGGTCGAACCATTATGATAGCGATCAACCATACCCATTGGTGTGCCAGGTACATCTAATTGATCCCAAAGCACTTCGCTTTCAGGATTGGTCAATGCATTATTGGTCCAACTCACTGGCTTGTGATGACTCAACCAAATAACATCAGGATGCAAAGTCTGTATTTCTTGTAATGTAATAGTCGCATTTGGACAAGCGCCGCAGTAAGCATTTGTGAATTTTTCAATAACCACAGATCCTTGTTGTTGTGCTGTACAGAGATGACTGATAAAAACCAGTACACTAATCCGAAAGAAGTTCATCATGCTTCAAAGGTAGAATATAGATTCCTTTCTTGAAGTCAATAAACTTACACTTCAGTCCCTTTTTTACTTTGACTTGAACGATTGGCAGGCTTAATAATTAATCGAAGGGATTGGTCATAAGTGACATAGTTCCACATCCAGTTTATAAAGACAAACAACTTATTCTTTCTACCTATCAATGATCTGATATGAACAAACAACCACAATAACCAAGCGAAGAATCCTTTGAACTTTACGTTGGGTAAATCTACCACAGCTTTGTTTCTTCCAATTGTTGCCATTGAGCCCAGGTCTTTATATTTGAAAGATGCAGTAGATGGCTTCAAAAATTGCTTAGCAAGATATTTGCCTTGTTGGATAGCTACTTGTGCCACTTGAGGATGTCCTTGTGGAAAGGCTTCTTCAGTCGTGTAAGCTTGATCACCTAACACAGAGATGTCAGGATAGGCTTCTATTCCTAGCTTTGCATTGACCTTGATTCTGTTGCCTCGTTCATAGCAATCTTCTGGTAGTCCAGGGATTTTGTAGCAAGTAATCCCAGCGGCCCAAATTACCTTATTGGCATGGATCTTTTCTCCTCCTTTTAAGGTAGCATGTGTGCCATCACAGTCTACAACATAGGTATTGAAAATGAGATTGACACCCATTGATTCTAAATATTTCTTGGCAGCATCTCCTGCTTTATTTGACATCCCTTTTAATAATCTATCAGCACCTTGGACCAAATAGATGTCGACTTCTGCTGAGTCTAATTCTTTATAATCCTTAGGCAAAATATGACTCTTCATTTCAGCTAATGCGCCTGCAAGTTCCACTCCTGTTGGACCACCACCCACAATGACAATATCAATAAAGCCTTGCCTTCTCTGATAATCTTCTTCAAGTAGTGCAAACTCATAATCTTCGAAAATGGAATTTCTCAAAGCAAGAGACTCGCTCACAGATTTCAGGGGAAAGGCATGTTGCTTGATATTCTCGTTCCCAAAGAAGTTAGTTGTGGCACCCATGGCAAGGACAAGGTGATCATAGTATATCTCACCTTGATTAGTTTGTATACGCTTTGTATCAGGCGAAATACCTTCTAATTCGGCAACTCTTATTAATACATTATTACAAGATTGGAATATTTTCCTCAACGGAAAAGTGATGCTAGATGGCTCTAATCCAGCCATAGCTACCTGATAGAAGAGAGGTTGGAATTGATGAAAGTTATTCCGGTCCAGCAACACAACCTGATAAGGTTTGTTTCGTAATTGCTTTGCCAAATTAAGTCCAGCAAATCCAGCACCTATTATGACTATTCGCTTATATTTAGAATCAGGTATATTCAACATAATTTTCGAATCTATCTGCAATATTACTCGAATTCTGAATCAATTCTATGCCTCCATTTTCTGACGATTCTTTTTTACCGATGTTTCCATTAGGAATGGTAGCATATCCCACTCTTCCCCTCAATTTGCACATCTTCGAACCTAGGTATCGACAGCTCATTGAAGACTGTGATCAACGTGGATACACCTTTGGTATTCCAACGGTTGTGAATAACCAATTGAAAAATTTGGGAACTGAAATGCAACTCGTTTCTATTGAGAAAATCTATGAAGATGGCAGGATGGATGTCAAAACTCTTGGACTGCGTAGTTTCGAGATTCTCTCTTTTGAAAATCAAAAGGATCCAAAACTCTATGGAGCTGCAAAAGTAAAGTACTTCGAGTTAGACTCAACAGGAGATTTAGAAATGTACGAAACTCTGATTGAGCAAGTAACTTTGTTATTTGCATTATTCAACATTCAGAAAACGCTACCGACTTTACAGTCTGGGCTTACTACTTTTAAACTCGCTTCTCACTCAGGTCTCAATCTCGAACAAGAACTCCATTTCCTCAGTATTCAAAGCGAAGTAGAACGCCAGCTCTTCCTGATTAACCACTTAAATGAGTTCATTCCAAGAGCTCAAGAAATGGAAGAAATGCGTAAGAAAATACAGTTGAATGGGCATTTTAGAAATGTAATTCCTCCAGATATAGCATAAAAAACGGCGGTCTGAGAAACCGCCGTATGCTAACACCCTATAATATGAGAAAATGATATTCAAATATAGTTGAAATATTTGTTTGTTGAAACATTGATATTACAAGCCACTAATTATACAAATAAGTAGTTACAAATCATTTATATTATGATTTTTTATAATATGTATAGTATTCCTGGAAAGACCATGACAAGTAAGATGATCACAATCTGAATAATCAGGAATGGTATCACTCCACGATATATATCCTGTGTTGTAATTGATGCTGGCGCTACACCTTTCAAGTAAAACAGTGAAAAACCAAATGGTGGTGTGAGGAAAGAAGTCTGCAAATTCAATGCAATTAAGATACCTACCCAAAGCATGTCAGCATCATAGGTATTAAATAAGGGTGTGATAACTGGAATGAAAATGAAGATTATCTCAATAAAGTCTATGAAAAAACCTACAATGAATAAGACAAACATTACTAAGAGGAGTAAGCCATAGGTAGAAAGTCTCGATTGAGAAACAATACTGATCAATAACTCATCCCCTCCTAAATGTCGAAACATCAGTGTGAATGTGGTCGCTCCCAAAAGTATGAAGAAGACCATAGCGGTAATTCTTGTGGTTTCTTGTCCCACTTGATTAAGCACATTGAATGATAATTTACCATTTATCGCTGTTAATAGAGTTGCACCCATCGCACCTACTGCAGCTGCTTCCGTTGGCGAAGCTATCCCCATAAATATTGATCCTAAGACGGCGACTATCAAGAGTAAGGGCAATAAGAATGCGATTATCACTTGACGGATAAACTGTCCTCGAGGAATCAAAATATCTTGTTTTTTCGGGAGAGGAGCTTTTTCGGGGTAGCGCTTTGCGATAATTGCTATGTACAGGATGTAACAGAGGACAAGTAATAAACCTGGCAATAATGCAGCCCCAAACATGCTACCAACATCAACATTCTGATCTCCCCTATTTGCGCTATTAATTGTATCTGCCAGAAGTACAAGCATTATGGATGGCGGTATAATAACACCTAGTGTTCCTGAAGAAGCAATCGTGCCAGTTGCAAGCGATGGGTCATACTTTTGCTCCAACATAGCAGGGAGACTAATCAGACCCATAGTCACCACAGTAGCACCAACTATTCCTGTTGAAGCCGCCAAAAGTGCACCCACAATAACTACAGATATCGCCAACCCTCCCCTCATTGACCCAAACAGCGTAGCCATCGTTTCAAGCAGGGATTTTGCCAATCCTGATTTCTCTAGCATTACTCCCATGTAAATAAATAGTGGTATTGCTATGAGGACAAAATTGTTAATAGTCCCATATATCCTGTTTGCGAGCAACTTAAAGTCTAGCCAATTAAAGTAATCGGGGTCCCAAATCCATAAAACCATACCAACTAATATTGATATCCCTCCTAAAGTGAATGCAACAGGATAACCCCGGAGTATCAGTATAAAAACAAGCAAAAAAAGCAAAATCGCTATGAACTCCATTCTCGCTATTGTTTAGATTTTAGCTGTGCAGGTGTTATTTCATAGTGATCGGAATAACCCAGCAGATATCGAATAGCTTTTAAAATTTGAGAGACCCCTTGGAGAAGTAGAAAAAAGAAACCTACAGCGATAATACTCTTCAATAAAAAAGTATATGGCAAACCTCCGGGTTGAGCAGATTTCTCACCTATACGATAGGATGTTTGCGCATATTCCAATGCAACCAATGTTAAAATCAAGACCCAAGGCAAAAACAAACAAATACCACCAATAAGATCAGTGAGTGCCTTGTTTTTGGGAGAGAGCTTTTCATACCAAAGGTCAACCCGTACATGGTTATTATACAAACCTGCAAATCCTCCACCGATGAGGAAGATGAGTGCAAAGAAGTAGATCTCCACTTCCATAATCCAGATTTGACTATCACTAAATAGATAACGCATCATCACATCTATACAGATCAACAGCACTAGAAGATGAGTGAATAGCGAGGCAAACCTGCCAGAAGCAAGTGTTATCCTATCAAGTATATTGATAAGACCTTTCATTAATTCTTAGTGTTCTTTTGTCTTTCTTTAACTATATCAAACAAGAATTGCATCTCTTGATTAATAATATTGACTGTTCGGTCATAAGCGGATCTTTCTTCTTCAGTATCGTCTGCATACTTCGGATCCTGATACATTAAAGGTATCCTTGCAACCGTACCGGGAATAAATGGACATTGTTCATTGGCATGATCACAGACCATTATTGCAAGGATTGCACAAGTCTGTTCTATCTGTGCAAAGGTCTTTGAATACATGAGATTCTCTGGAAAATCCACAATGTAAAATCTAGGATTACTGCTGTGATCTTCTGCTTTGAGAGCATAGCCTTTTCTTCTGATTGCAGCAACCATATTTGGATGGAAAGCAGTTTGTTCCGTACCGCAAGAACCTATCTGAAGGCCCTGGATGAGGAGAGGTTGAGCATGGATTCTAGCAAAAAATTCAGCAGTCTGACTCCTTCTCGAATTATGAGTACAAACAAAGAGTAGTTGTAGTTCCTCGTGCTCATTGAGGTGTGTCACCAAAGCTGCTGCCACTGCTGCAAGAGCAGTTTTTCTATCACTCGTAAGAGGAAGTAATTGGTCGTCTTTTGAATTCATCTAACACTAAAGTAGCTGTAAATCATGAACGTTCCAAAAGACGACCAAGAATTAAAAATTAGTACCAATCATCATTGTTGTAATGCCTGTCATTTAAGATATACTTCAATGTAAGGTTAGTAGAAGTCAATCTTGTTCCTGTGAAAGAGTCAGGCAAATTGGCTCTATACCCAACCCCAAATTTGAAATCAAGTCCCAACTCTATTTTATTAAAGAATTGAAGACTGCTGCCTAATTGGAGAAAAGCTCTGTGATTCCATTCAACACCAGTATTTATACAATTGTAATAGCCTTCATGATTGTTACTTGACAGTGTTTCATTGATCTCGCTATTATTTCTAAAGCTAATATCATCCGCTGTTAAATCAACAGAAGAGAAAATACAGGTTTGGTTATTGAACGTAAATCCTGCATTTGCACCGACACCACCATAGATATTCAAAAAATTCAGAATTGAGAGTTTATATAAGAGTGCTGTCTCCAGATTAAGTTCATTATGTGTCCCATTAAAACTGAGATAATCACCACTATAATTAGATGTATTACGATAGGTCACAGCATCAACTCTAGTAGGCTTGTATGCTAAAGTATTGTACCATTCGATGTTACGCAATTTCGGATGGGTAAGACCAAGGCCCAAGTTAAAACTTGGATTCTCGCAAACTCCGGTATACAATGTTTCGGGACTGAGGTCAGCTCCTGCTAAAGCATCTCTTTCTGCTTGAGGGAGTTGTTTTCTAAAATAATTATAACTCAGATTATTAACCATATCTGTCTCATAACCTATTCCAGCAACAATCTTCTTCGCTGTGAAAGGTCCAATAGAGAATGTCTTTTGCGCATTAAGGTGAAAAAAAGAAAAACAAATGAGAAGGGCAAAAATGTGTTTCATAGTGTTCAATGTTTTTAAATGTGAAAAAATAGGTTTACGACAAGTCCTTACTACATTGTAATGTTAAGTTAGCAACCTGCATTCTATTCACTTCTTCGTTTATTTTTCTTTAGTAATTCTTTAAGACGTTTTTAATCTTTTCTTTAGAATTTGAACAATACCAGTCTTGATAAAAAATAAATTATAAATTTGCACCGTGAGGGCTGCACAGCCAGCTCCTGCTGAACTCCCCCAGGGCGGAAACGCAGCAAGGGTAGGTGGTTGAGCGGTTTTGGTGTGGTTCCTCACTTTTTTATTTTCAAAACCTTTACTCGATTTCATGAAATTTTTTGTAGACACTGCTAATCTTGATCAGATCAAGGAAGCGAAAGATTTTGGTATTCTTGACGGAGTCACGACGAATCCATCACTGATGGCCAAAGAAGGTATTTCAGGAGCTAAGGCCGTAGAAGACCACTACAAAGCAATCTGTGAAATCGTGGATGGTGACGTCAGTGCAGAAGTCATTGCAACAGAATACCAAGCTATGATTGACGAAGGAGAATACTTAGCTAGTCTTGCTCCAAATATTGTAGTTAAAGTCCCAATGATAAAAGATGGCATTAAAGCGTTGTCTTATTTTTATTCAAAAGGAATTAGAACAAACTGTACACTTGTTTTCTCTTCTGGCCAAGCAATTCTTGCTGCCAAGGCAGGAGCTACATATCTCAGTCCATTTATTGGTAGAATAGATGACATTAATTGGAATGGAATGGACCTTATAGCGGATATCGCAGAAATCTATGCGATCCAAGGATATGAGACAGAAATCCTAGCTGCCTCAGTGAGGAATGCAAAGCATATTGTTGATGCAGCAAGATCAGGGGCTGATATTGTCACTTGTCCTCTGTCATGTATGTTAGGCTTGTTAAAACACCCACTTACCTCCATAGGGCTTGAAAAATTCTTAGCTGACCACGCAAAAGCTAATTCTTGATCGAGGCTCTATTCTTTATAATTTTTTGAACATCCATGAAGAGGATGTTATTTTCTGAAGCGTCTGTAGCTTAATGCATATTCTATTCCAGCACTCAAACCAAGCCTAGAAATAAAGTACTTATTTATAAAACCTTGTGATAATTGGATACCGGTCAGATCATAAGCAAATGATGGCTCTATTCGCACTGCAAAGTTTTCACTTATACCATATGCTAGACCAGCTCCAAGCTTTGCTGTTATATTGAATAAAGGATCATTCTCTCCAAAGTCATCTCTTGAATTTCTAATTTCTTCTTGTGTTACACTGTTGACAAATGGTAATTCTTCGAGGCCATATCGCGCATTGAGGTGTAGCCCAATTACAGCATAGAGTTTGAACTTACTTACACCAAAATACCTTCTTATTTCTAAAGGCACCGTAATTGCTTTCAATTTATACTTTCGAAAAGTAGGTAGCTCATCTTCTTCCATCCAAGTAAAAGGAGGACAAGTAAAACAAAACCCGCTGACTTTCTTCAAGGTAAACTTATGAAATGTCACTCCTCCAGTCACCGTCCAATATTTTGACAAGGCTTTGCCTGCAGACACCCCAATCCCATTGCCAAAACTCCTATCCCAATTCTTATTATACCTTCCATCGGAATAAGTATGCTTTTCTGTAAGAGTCATCCCATAACCTAGGTATTCAATGGATGCAAAGGATGCAACTGACTTATGTTTTTTTGTTTTTTGTCTGCCTTGGCCGAAAAGCAAACAAGATGAGCACACTAAAAAGAAGCAAATAATACTTGATGATCTTGACATATTGAATTATTAATCGATTTCTTAATAAGTCCATCAAGTGTTTCCGAGATAAGATAACGACCATTAAATGAAAAATATTACAACAGAATAAGTATTACTGAGGAAGTACGATACTATATAAGTACTCTGCCTCAGATGCGTGTGCATCAAAGCATGCTTGATCATGCTCGCAAAGCGGAGTACCATCGCACTTATACAGGATATACACAAGGTCACAGACACAACAATGCGCAACATAGGTGATATCACCATTATAGCGGAATACTTCATAGTAAATACATGTCTCGAATCTTTCGTCATCCTCTAAAATGACGTATTCTGAAAACTGCTCTTCTAAGCAGTCATCAACTTGTGCGTTTTTATTGCACGCAAAAAAGAATATAATCAGGAAGCCAATGATGAGTTTTGAGTAGTGCATAGCATGAATTTACTCCTAAGACTTATTGGATGTTAGAAATGGTTGGGTAAAGCTTTGGATTTTTGTAAACTTTTATCCCTTGGGGTTGTCTTATACAAGTACCTTTAAAGCAATGTATAAGTCACTTAGATCATGTATTGAAGACCTTGAGAAAGCAGGTCATTTACTCCGCATCTCCGAAGCGGTGGATCCTGATCTTGAAATGGCTGAAATCCATAAACAAGTCTACCAAGAGCAAGGTCCTGCCCTCTTGTTTGAAAATATTAAAGGAAGTCCTTTTCAAGCTGTGTCTAATATTTATGGGACAGAGGAACGCACTGATTTTCTTTTTAGAAAGACTTTTGCAAATGTCAAAAAGATAGTAGAACTCAAGGTTGATCCCATGCGTGCATTAAAGCGCCCGCTACGCTATGTATCAGCTCCATTCACTGCACTCACAGCATTACCCATGAAGACATTGCTGAAAGGTGCTGCAACGTCGGGACAGACGACAATAGACAAACTGCCGTTGATTAAGTCTTGGCCAATGGATGGTGGTGCATTTGTCACCTTACCTCAAGTTTTGACCTTGCCTCCAGGAAGTAAGAATATTATGCAGAGTAATATTGGAATGTATAGGATCCAACTCTCGGGGAATGACTATAAATTGAATCAGGAGATAGGTTTGCACTATCAGATTCACCGTGGTATAGGAGTCCATCATACAATGTATAATCAGAGTGATGAAGTATTCAAATGCAGCATCTTTATCGGTGGTCCTCCTTCTCATGCTTTTTCGGCGATTATGCCATTGCCTGAAGGCATGAGTGAACTGACATTCGCCGGCTTATTGGGTGGAAGAAGATTCCGCTATAGTATCGATGATATGGGACACATCATCTCAAACGATGCTGATTTTGTCATCACAGGAACTATAGTAAAAAATCTCAAAAAGCGTGAAGGACCATTTGGTGACCACCTTGGTTATTACAGTCTGGAACATGATTTTCCTGTCATGAAAGTGGATAGAGTATATCATCGTAAAGACCCACTTTGGCACTTTACAGTTGTAGGACGCCCTCCTCAAGAGGATAGTAGTTTTGGTTACTTGATTCATAAGATTGTAAAAGACTTAACACCAGGAGAATTTCCTGGCTTGGTAGCCATCAATGCTGTTGACGCTGCAGGAGTACATCCGCTCTTACTTGCAATCGGAGAAGAGCGTTACATGCCATTCAGGGACCAAAAACCTGAAGAGATACTCACCATAGCAAATCGTATACTAGGGTCAGGACAGACTAGCTTAGCGAAGTTTCTTTTCATAGCTGCCAATCATGAAGGACTAGACATCTATGATTATCCTGCATTTTTTCAACATGTACTCGAACGTGTAGATTGGCGATATGATCTTCATTTCCAAACCAATACAACTATCGATACTCTTGATTACTCAGGTTCAGGCTGGAATGCCGGCAGTAAGGTCGTAATAGCATGCAATAGACCAAAGAGTGTGGACTTAGCTCTCCAATTGCCAGACTTTAGTAGTATCAGTACAATAGAAAGAACTGCTCTTGTATTGCCAGGAGTCATTGCAATCGAATATCCGTCATTCGAAAGTTACCCAATTGAATTAGATCGAATCGATGTGTTGTCAAGAGACCTAGAGAAAATAGATTTGACAGGAGTTCAACTTATTGTTCTATGCGATGATGCAAACTTTCTCAGCGCAGAAATAAATAATTTTCTGTGGACTACATTTACCAGGGCTAACCCCAGTCATGACATCTATGGTGTAAAAAGTCAAACAATCTATAAGCATTGGGGATGTGAAGGTCCATTAATTATTGACTCCAGATCAAAACCACACCATGCTCCAGATCTGACACCTGATGAAAGAAAAGTAGAAAGTGCTCTTGCTATTCTTGAGAGAGCAAAATCTTGATTACAAGGTCTAACTAGAGTTCTTGCCAAACAATTGGCTGAAGTCCTCTTCCCTCTTTATCTTAGTACAAATTCTGAAATTATGAGAATCCTGATAATACTTTGCAGTGTCTTGAGTTTTCCACTCATTGGTCAATCCGTCATAGTCAGCAACGTCAATGGCCCTTGGGGAATCGATGTTAAAGACGGCTACCTATATATTGGTGAAAATGGTGATGGTCAAGTTACACGATTTGACCTAAACGATCCAAATGCAACACTCCAAACAGTGGCAGGAGGTCTGAATGGATGTTCTGCTGTTAAGGTAGTAGGACTGGATCTTTTTATCGGAGAGCGTAATTCGAATGTCATTTCTAAAGTTAACCTTGCAGATAACTCTTTTGCTGTGACTGAATGCACGACGTTAGAGTTTCCACCAATTGGCTTTGAGTTGCATGAAAATTATCTCTATACTGCAACGCGTGAAGGGAATGGAATTAGTAGAATAGATCTTGACAATGGTTGTCCGACGATTTTTGGGACACCCGTTTCTGGCTTAGATCAAGCATATGGCATTGGATTATTTGGTGATATGCTTTTTATGTCTGAATCAAACGCCGGAAAAATATCGGTAGTTAATCTAAGCACAGGCAAATTTGTGAAGGAAGACTTTGTTGATGGACTAGCTACTCCAGGTGGGATGACTGTCGTTGACAGTATTTTATACATTGCTGACTTCGGAAGCGGAAACTTAGAATCCATTGATCTAAGAAATGCAGAACCAGTTGTGGAAACGGTAATGACAAATCTTGATGGGCCTCTATCTGTAGCCTCAGAAAATGGTATCGTTTATATCGCCGAATTTAATGCAAATAGAATAAGAAGCTATCCAGAAGTCTCGAATACAGAAAACATAATCAATTCTATTGAAGAGAGCTTATCGCTCTACCCTAATCCAGCGACTCATGAGGTGATAGTCAATACTTCTGTTCGTGGTAGTCTGAATTATTCAATAAGCGATTTGCTTGGTAGAGTTGTCCTGACTGGAAATATACTTGATGGTGCAAGTATTGATGTTGAAAAATTAGATTCTGGCCAATATATTTTTCAGTTAGAAAACCAAAGTATAGTGTTCATTAAGGAATAGTTTAAGAAATTGGCCTTCCTATTCATGACTTGTAACTACTTTAAATAAAGTTACTTGCGCTGCTTTTTCATAATCTTCATTCCACGCAAAATAATTACCTGTTTTGAAATAATTCTTGTGGATATATCCATTCCCCACATAATCGTAAATCTCAGTATACGGTATATCTAAGTCGTTTTCTTCGCATTCTAACCCGAAGTAGAACTTTCCGTCTTCTATTTTGAGCTTGACAGTAAACACATTATTGTCAACTCTTCCAAAATCTACTTTCTCATCATACTCACTTGTCCAAGGGTCATTGCCATCGGGCTTCGTATAGTGATCTACCTGGACCATACCATCATTCCAACGAATTTTTACTGTTGCAGGATTTCCAGTTATTCCAAATGACTCTTTACCATGGAT
>JAHDEL010000003.1:17353-49477 GCA_020628855.1 Saprospiraceae bacterium
GATACTGATCCGAATGGCGGATTGACCATTCCAACTGGTGCCTCCAAGCCAGGCTTTGCCTGAATGTTGAGGGCCTTTTGTTCGCAACTCATGTAACATATTCTCACGCAAAGCCAGATTCTAATGTATTAGAGGTTGAAGAGATAGGAAGAATAGGATAAAAATAAGGCTTTACTCTAGATACATGAGCTGCCTGATTCTATCGTAAGTATTTACTTTCTTAGATAATCTACATCACAATCACAAATGGCTCCATATCAATTTCATAGACTTCTTCAGTGGAGAGTTCCAACAGTATCCTTAGTCTGAGTTCTTGATTAAGAGTTGGTGGTTGCTTGAGTTCGATGACGATATCTTCATGCAAGACTGCCTCCATTTGCTGGTCAATGAATTCTTGGAGAGGTATTGCAGTAGAGAGATGACTTTGATGAATGGAACCATAGCAATCAAAGAGATCTACTATACTCGCATTAGCAGGATGGTCATCATCGAAGGCATTCAGAGTAACTATATTCAGGCTTACTAGCTGCTCATTCTTGGAGCCTTCTAGACCAGGGACATAGCTGCAACCATAGGCAGTAGGAATCAAAGAAAAGGAATGCTGATTAACATCATACACAACGTTGTCAACAAGAAAGTCAACAATGATCTTATCTAAGTCTGTAAAGACAATTGTATCACCTGTTTCTACAACTGACTGACCAAAAAAACAGTATAGGCGACACCACTAACTGCCCAAATATCGAAGTGATAACGGAAGGTGATACCTCCAGAAGGATCTACGTTTTTCTCACACCCAAGGAAAGGTGAAACCTAACACAAGAATCAGTGTCAAACCAATGTATTGAATGTATTTCATTGATAAATAATTACTTCTATTGTCCAAGTCCAATCCCAATTTTGACGGTGACGTAATCGGCTGCTTTTGAAAATCTTTCTGCTATGACTTCAACTCCATTAAATGTCGAAGATCCTGTCAATCCAGATGTTTTAATATAGACTCTCTCAACTTCAATAACAAATCTTGGTAAATACCTTGAAGGCACTGCTACTCCTAACCCAAAGGAACCATAGAGTCCCAGATTAATATCTTCATCCCACTTACTTCTATGTAAAATAAATGTGTGACCAAGCTTACTTGTAAAATACAATCTGGGCCCAGTTAAATTAATATTGAAATTGACAATCCCTGCTAAAGTAACTCCAGTAAACCAATAGGGATGTTTAGTTTCTTCATCGTAAGAATCAGTAGTGGCAATCCCTGTCATCAAGCCATATGAAAGCCTAGCATTATGATGTCTTCCTAGAATAACTTGGCTACCAGATCCTGAAGAAATTGGTCCAGGTCCAGGTCTAGTATTGCCATAGAAGAGAACTAAAGGATAGATAGAACAATACAATCCTTTATCAACATTATATCTTCCTCTTGATGTAAAGGAAAAACCATCAGAGTAACTCTTAATCCTTTTGATTTGCTCTGTTGGGATAAACAAACTATCTCCTCCCTCTACCTTAATCGAGACTCCAGGCTTTGATTTATTTACTAGTTTACCAATAATTATAGATCCATTGTCCAAATAGATTCCTGCAACTTTTGAATGCACTTTTCTACTACCCTTATTCTTCTGAGCATCAGCCGAGTATGCTATGATAAACGAAATTAGTATTAAGAGTAAGAGTCTTGTATTCATTTTATAATTGATTCGAAAGCGAAAAGTCATTGTCGAAAAGAAACTCCAAGTTTTAATGTTATATATTTTGCATATGTAGAAAAAGGTTCGGGTACAAAGTTTTCCTCTTCAAAAATAAATCTTGGTCCAGTAAGCCCTGCACTCTTGATAAACACATTTTCTAACTCCATTGTAAATCTTGATAAACTTCGTGTTGGGAATACTATCCCTAATCCCATAGCGCCATAAAGTCCTGAGTGAATGTCTTTAAACCATCCCCGATCTATTTTAAATGCATTACCTAATTTGGCAGTACAATAGAGTCTTGGTCCGCGAAGGTTGAGGTTAAAGTTAATAAAGGCTGCTATCGGCGCCGCAGTAAACCAGTATCCGAAGTCAAGTCTATCGTAGTAGTTATCGGTTTCAAAATAAGCAGCTGTAAGACCGTAAGATAATCTTCTATTATGATGTCGACCTACAGATAATTGAGTTCCAAGTCCTGTAAATCCACGGTTTCCTCGAAAATAGCTTTCACCATAAAAAATGACAAAAGGATGCCATGAGCAATAAAGTCCTTTATCAAAATTAAACCGTCCTCTCTTCGTAAACGAATAGCCTTCTGAGGTTCTTCTGATTTTTTTAATATCTTTTCTTTGAATGAAGAGATTATCACCTCCTGGCATGACAAATTCTAAATCATGGTTAGTTTCGTTCTTAAGTTCGCCGATAATATAGGAGCCTTTATTAAGAATGACACAAATCACTTCTTTCTCAAATTCCAGCTGCTGAATTTGAGCATTTAGTTGACTGAACAATGAAGAATTCAGCACTACTATCAGAAGTATGGCCTTCGGCATGTGGGACATCCCAAACATCTCAATTCTTTTGTTTGTAAAATTATGAACCAATACCCTTTCAACAGATATCTCACTTGAAATTACAACTTTCTGTACATTGATATTTATGACAGAGGACAGATGCATATAAACTCATAGCAAACTTAATCCTAAGTCTTTGATACGTAACTTGATGTTTTGTCATAGAAACGCCATGGCTTAGTAATATAATCTTCGGCATAGTCTATGCCTACTCGGCTAGTTTCAACAACTTCAATGTTTGTATCTATTGATTTAGTAAGCCAAACACCTTGATTCTTGCCCAATATTTTACCATTATCTTCTTTGGAGACACCCAAGGATTGGCAGAGTTTACCTGGACCATTTGTAAGTTGACATTGACTTTTCACTAACCTTCTTTCAAACATAAAATCAATGCCATCAATAGGTTCGATCGCTCTAATGAGAATCGCATGAGGCAGATCCCTCGGACCACAAACTATATTGAACATTTGGTGAATACCATAACAGAGATAAACATAGCAATGTCCTCCCTCCCAAAACATAACTTCAGTTCTTCTTGTTCTTTTGTTATTATAGGCGTGAGATGCTTTATCTTCAGGACCAAGATAAGCTTCGGTCTCCACAATCCTTCCACTGCAATGCTTACCTTCTTTGACTACATGTAATTGACTACCAACTAGCTCTTTTGCGAGAGTCAGAGTGTCGCGATCTCTAAAATATTCCGCTTGTATGGTATTATGATCGGGCGCTATAATTCGGAGCTTCTTTTGTAATAGTGATGTTATGTGGGTGGCTCTCTATAATTCCAGCATTAGTGATTCGAGTCATACGTGAGCCTTTGAGTGCTCCAATATCTCCGGCACCAACATAGCCCATGCTCGCTCTCAAGCCTCCTATGTATTGAAGCATGACTTCCGCAACTGTCCCTTTGTATGGAATTCGTCCCTCAATACCTTCAGGAACAAGCTTCTTTTCATTATCCTCTTCACTCTGAAAATATCGATCTTTAGACCCTAATTGCATAGCTCCAATTGATCCCATCCCTCTATAAATCTTAAACTTCCTTCCTTGATAGATTATCGTCTCACCTGGTGCTTCTTCTGTGCCAGCAAACAGTGATCCTGCCATAATAGTATCGGCTCCAGCAGCCAATGCTTTTGCAATGTCACCAGTATATCTGATACCACCATCTGCAATGAGAGGCACACCTTGATTCTGCGCATAGGAGTACACATTCTGAATAGCACTGAGTTGAGGTACTCCTACCCCTGCGACAATCCGTGTAGTACAAATTGAACCTGGACCAATACCTACCTTGACTGCATCAACACCGGCATCAATTAAGGCTTTAGCCGCATCCGAGGTGGCAATATTTCCTGCTATGATATCTATTTCAGAATATGCTTCTTTAATTCTTTTGACAGTCTTAATTACCCCTGCCGAATGCCCATGTGCGGTATCCACACAAACCACATCTACTCCTACTTCCTTCAGTGCAGCCAGTCTATCGAAGGTATCACTTGTAACTCCAACAGCTGCTCCTACTCTTAATCTCCCATGCGAGTCCTTGGCACTATTGGGATAGTTCTCCACTTTCATGATATCCTTATAGGTAATCAAGCCTACAAGCACATTCTCTTTTGTGACGACTGGTAGTTTTTCGATCTTATACTTTTGCAAGATTTCGGTTGCTTCACTCAGCGTCGTCCCTTGTGGTGCCGTAATGAGATTTTGCTTTGTCATTACTTCTGTTACAGATCTATCCAAACGATTCTCGAATCTCAAGTCTCTGTTAGTCAAAATGCCTATAAGCTTGTTGTTATCATCAACAATTGGGATACCCCCTATCCGGAAGTTTCGCATTAAATTAAGAGCGTCAGACAAATTAGCATCCTCCTTAAGTGTAACTGGGTCGATAATCATTCCACTCTCTGAACGTTTGACTTTTCTGACCTGATCAGCTTGTGCTTCAATAGTCATATTCTTATGTATCATACCTATACCACCTTGCCTTGCTATAGCTATTGCCAAATCAAATTCTGTAACAGTATCCATGGCTGCTGATACTATAGGAACATTGAGATTTATATTACGTGTGAGCCTGGTAACCGTACTTACTTCTCTGGGGAGTACTTCTGAATACGCCGGTACTAAGAGAACATCATCAAAAGTCAGGGACTCGGAAAATTGAGGAGTTAAATTTTGTCTTTCCATGCACAAAGTTATAAAACGAAATTGATTTTGTATTGAGAAAAGTTACCTTGGACAAAAATTTGACATTCCGATAATGATCGATATTTATACTGATGATTATTTCATGAAAGAGGCTCTAAAGGAAGCAGTAAAAGCTGCGGATGAAGGAGAGGTTCCTGTTGGAGCAGTAGTTGTCTCTAACAAGCATATCATAGCCAGAGCACACAATCAGACAGAAAGACTTTCTGATGTCACTGCACATGCAGAAATGTTGGCAATTACAGCCGCAGCAAATCATATTGGAGCAAAATTCTTAGAAGAGTGTACCGTTTATGTTACTCTAGAACCTTGCTGCATGTGTGCAGGTGCACTAGCCTGGGCTCGACCAAAAAGAGTCGTGTATGGAGCAAGTGATGACAAAGGTGGATTTATGAAATATGGCAAGGCAATGCTACATCCGAAAACACAATTGGAATACGGTGTCATGCATGATGCCTGCGTCAGACTAATTCAAGAATTCTTCAAAGCAAAACGCATCTAGCAAAGTGGGTTAATCCTCAAATCGAATGGTTTTTACATTATAGTAGATTAGATTCCAATGTTCATCATGTTTCGAAAATCGTCTGACCATTCTGAACATACCTTTATCGTGGCTAATGGTCTCTACAATGATGCCAGCAAAGTTATCCAGGTCCCTAGCAAATTCTCCTGAGCTGTTGTCAAAGGGTTTGTGCATGATCCAATCATTCTTACTCCAATTGGTAGAGTCACTTTTACCCGATAAAGGAAAAACGATATGATCTAACTGGTAGATAGAATCCTGATGAAATTGGTTATAAAAGGAAACAAAGTCTTCAGGAAGTTCCACAACATTCTCATTTAATACTTGGACATCCTCTGTCTTTTCTTTACACGCCACCACGCAGGATATAAAGCCGACTATATATACGATTCTTCTAAACATCTTCAATAACATAGGAAACGAAAAGATTATCAAGTATCATGCCTCTAGCCTTGAATTTGAGGATATTATCATCTTTCTGGAATGTAACTGATGTGGCTATCTTACTATCTACAATTTCAAATGGCTTGACCGCTATCATTTCTCTGAAAGCTACTCCACCTTTACCCCAAGCTTTGAAGACTGCTTCTTTAATTCCCCAATAGAAATGTAATTTTTCTAATGCGCTTTTTCCTAGCTCATCTATTTCGGTTTTGTATAAAAACTTTGGTGCTATCCTCTTAACCACTGCATTATGTATTTGGATATCAATTCCTGACTTCAGATGAGAGAGTAATATTCCTGAGAAACTACCGCTATGACTTAATGAGAAATTAAGGTCTGGGTTATCAGTCAAAAATGGCTTTCGGTAGTCATCCTTTTTGAAGGGAGAATATTGTGCTCTGACCAGATTAATTAGGGTCTGTGTGCCTAGCATTTCTCTTTGCCTATGCTGCTTTAGAGCCAGGATTCGATCTAGTTCTTCTCCATGCAATAGACTTGATTCTATTAGCTCGTCGATATTCTCTTTTGCATCATAGATGGCAAGAGTATAGGTGTTTCGGCTTTTGATAAAATGCAAGGGCATACCATAAATTTAGTTTTTTTCTCATCTTTGGCGAATGATATTGACAGACAAACAAATCGAAGCATCAATTCAATCAGGTGAAATTGTTATCGATCCGTTCGATCCAAATTGCCTAGGGACTAACTCTTATGATGTCCATTTAGGCAAGACATTAGGCACTTATCATAACTTAACGCTTGATGCAAAGAAGCATAATACTATTGAAACTTTTGAGATTCCAGAAGAAGGCTATGTGATCAGACCTGGGATATTATATTTGGGAGTAACTGATGAGTATACAGAAACACATAATGCAGTACCCTTTCTAGAAGGCAAATCTAGCGTTGGTAGACTTGGAATAGATATTCATGCAACCGCAGGCAAAGGAGATGTCGGGTTCTGTAATACTTGGACGTTAGAAATCTCTTGCGTCCAGCCAGTAAGAATCTATGCTCATATGCCCATAGGCCAACTCATCTACTTTAAGATTGATGGTAATATTGAGAACTATTATCATTCGAAGAAAAATGCTAAGTATAACGAAAAAGTTACTATTCCTGTCGAGTCGATGATGTGGAAAAATACATTCTAAAACAAAAAACCCGTCCAACAAGTTGAACGGGTCTCATTCTATAAGATGTTATATCGATCTTAGAACTTGTCTAAGAATTTTGACATTTGCTTACCAGCAGCATCTCTACCACCTAAACCGAATGCAAGTGCAAAAGCAACTGCAACAGCACCAAGTGTTAAACCAAATGCTAGGTTAACGATATCATCAGCAATTCCCATGTATTTGAGTGCCATAGCTAGGAATAATCCAAGTGTAGCAAATCTTGCAATACTTGCCATTGCTGGAGAATCAGACTTTCTAAAGTAATCACTCACCATCTGAGACAGCTTATTACCTATAAGAAGTATAATACCGCCAAATAAGATGTGACCAGACATATCAAGTAAACTATTCAACACACCTGATAATTGACCAAACTGTAACTTCTCTACTGCAGTGATTACACCGAAGAACATGATGAAGAAGTAAAGTAATTTTGTTATTAGGCTTGAAATAGAAGAACTTCCAGCTAGTGAAGCAATACCCATTTCGTTAGCATATCTGTCAACGTTGAGGTTCTTCAATAATTCGCTTACAATTCCTACTACAAACTTTCCTACAACGTAGAATACAACTAATACGATAGCAGCAGCGATAATATTAGGAATAGCGTCGAATAACGACGTCAACATATTCTTTGCTGGCTCAGAGATTGCAGTCATGTTTAATGTATCAAGAGCAACAAGTAGGATTGGGAAGAAGACGATAATAAATACAATCTGCTTAATGATTGCAGTTACATCAAAATCTCTACTTAATCCATACTTATCAGTGTAATGCTCGATAGATCCTGAAATGAATCCAACACCTTCTTTAGCAATATTTGCTAGTGTGTATCCAACAAATCCGATAAGTCCAGCTCCAATTACATTAGGGATATACTGCGTAACCTTAGTTAGCATATCTTGCAATGGTGCTAATGCTCCTGTTATACCCATCATATTAAGTACTGCCATCAAGACGAATACAACGATTAGATAGTAAATAAGCTTTGCGATTGTTTTTGAAAGGACAAAAGAACTTGAGCTTAATCGATTGTCGATACCTGTTCTTTTAAGGCCTTTTGCGATAAGATTTCTTACTATTCTTGCTATAAATAATCCTACGATTAATACAAGAAGAGCAGCAAGAACCTTAGGTAATGCGCTTCCGAAAGTACTTGAAAGCGAACCAAAAAGTTGGTCTAAGTTAAATGCTTGTAAGTTCATAAGTGTTTAGTGTTTATATATTGGAAATCACTTGTTGAGACTGTATATTCCCGATAAGTCACTTAAATTCCTTAAGAAAAATTTAACTTCCTTTTATTTTTCCATTTCTGCCCATGCCAGTACACCGCCCAAAAGGTTCCTGACATTGGTGAAGCCTTCTTGTTGTAAGATGTGTTTGGCCATAGCACTCCGTTGTCCTGATCTGCAATGCACAACAATTTCTTTGTTGCGATCATCTTCAAATCGATGGACTTCAGCCATAAGACTACTGAGAGGAATGAGTTCTGCTCCTAGATTAAATTGCTCATACTCTACTGGCTCTCTGACATCAATAAAAATAAATTCAGCGTTGTCAGATAACTTTTGCTTCAATTCCTCTACTGTTATATCATTCATTATATCAATTACAATTTGATGGTCTTTCTTGAACTATAGTCAGATTAATATATTCTCCCATGCTTATGGTCTCTCCAGCTATGAAAGGCGGATCTTGTGATAATACATATGCATTTGTCCTATCATTGATAGGACCAGAATCATTGACTTCACCGAGTTTGAGATTTGATGATTCTAAGATAAACTTTGCTGCCCCATAGGTAGTGCAATTCAAGTTAGGAATTGCAACATATCCTCCTTGTTTCTTACTCAATACAAACTGCAGAGTTCCTCCTTTCTCAATTTCTATGTTATCCTTCCTACCATTTCTTGTAATAATGGGTTGACCCTTGTACCAGACTTCTAAGATGTGGTTAGGTTCCCCAGTATCATAATTGTACCCTTTAATTTCAGAACTGATGCTCAAGTGACTCAGCTCATTCTTCTTACTTTCATAATCTTGACCATACATCACTCCTAGTGATGATACTTTGAGCACATCAGCATTATACTTGGTCAAAGTGACATATACTTTTCTATTCTCCTTAACCTTAGAATATGCTTCTGGATTTTGGTCAACAATTTCACCACCTTTCCTTCCTACAATATGAATAGAATCATTAACAATGAGTTGAAATGACTTATCACCTGCATCACTTTCAGCTTTTGAATATTCCATGCCAACATAATCGGGAAGCTCTAGCTTCTGGCCATGGTTTGTATAATATCTCAGCCACATTAATACTCCAAAAAAGAGTATGCCGAATAAAACGGCTAAGATTAACATACTTCTTATGAATTGCTTTGCTGTCAAAATCTTGTGATTATGCTATAGTAAACTGTGAATTATTCCTATGAATTCCAAATTTGAGGATTTTATCAATAAAATGATAAGGTTTATAACCATTTATGGCAGTCTGATGAAAAATACACGTAGCAGGTGTCATACCAGGAAGACTATTAATCTCGATGATAATGGTATCGACTGTTCCATTTTCGTGTATTCTTACAAAAGCATCAATTCTGCAATAGCCTTGAACATCTAAGAGCTCGGCTGCCTTCTTTAGAGTGGCCTTAACTTGCTCACTGACAGTTACATAATTGTGACCCTTTTGATCGAATCTTGCGGGTGTAATATTTTGCCCCTCACCTGCTAAAAACTTTTCTTCAAGACTCAGGATTTCTTCTCCTGCTAGTACTTCGCTTGGTTCAAAGATTTCAATCTCTCCACTACTATGAAACAGCATGCCACATGTGATCTCCATGAAAAGGTCAGCACCGTTTGCTTGTATTAAAGACTCAACTAGCACTCTATTCTTCTGAGGAAATTCTTCATTATGTGCCAGACCAAGTTGCTCTCTCTGAGCCAAACTCAATTCAGGTTTGTCTCTAAAGATTGCTGCTAAGTAGTCTTCCAACTGTTCCTTCGACTTAATTTTGGCAACAGCTGATGAACAACCATCATCGACTGGCTTGCAAATAAACGGATAATTAAAGTTTGATTCAATTCGATCAATAAGAACAATTAAACCTGAATCTTCTTTTTGGATAATCATCTGATCCGCCACTTCAAACCCATGGGACTTAAGAAGTTGCAGTGTTCTGAACTTATCAATTGTCAAACTTGCACTCTCTGGACCACTGCCATTATAAGGAATTCTGAGCTGGTCCAAGCGTTGCTGAACTGTTCCATCTTCTCCTGGTCTTCCGTGCAATGCTAAGAATGCGATATCAATTTGATTCTGTAACTCTGAGGTGATATCCTCAGGACCTGAGATGGCACTGCTACCAGTATACTTTTCTAGAATATCGGTCTTTTCGTTTCTGAGCGCCAATGTGGTCGGATGCACACTGTATCGATCGATAGAATCCTTAATATCATCTGCATTATCTTTCAAGAGAATATTTATTGGAATCTTTATTAGCTTGTAATCTGATGCACTCGTACCATGAAGAAAGATTGGCACTGGGTTATATGTTTCCGAACTTGCCAATTTCTCGTATATATTTCTACCACTTTCAACTGAGATGTGTCTTTCAAAAGAATATCCGCCTAGAATGACACCAACAGTTTTTGCTTTATTCTGGATTGTCTGAGAACTTGTAAGCAATGCGTCTACTCTATCTAACAAGTTACTGTACCGCCCTAAGATTAGCCCATAACGGTTGCGCTCAGCAATGCTATTACGAATAATATAGGTTATAAACTGGGATGGATTCAAACCCAACTCTGCTGCTTGATGAAAGAAAAATGATGACGGAAGCATACCAGAAGTTGTGTTGGGATCATTCAGTATGACTTCCTCTTCATTAGTGAAGAATCCATCTATTCGAGCATATACCTTAAACTGCATTGCTTTGAACAAACGAATGCATTCTTGTTGAATTTTTTGAATTGTTTCTACCGGTAGATGTATTGGTGTCACCTTGCGACTTCTTCCAGGCATATATTTAGACTGGTAATCATAGACTTCCTCACCTTTAATTATATGTGTGGGAGGTAGTGCAAATGGTTGGCCTACTTCATCAACTACGACAACACAGCTAAATTCTAATCCTTGTATAAATGATTCGCATACAACAGAGTGTTCGGAATCCAATGCTCTAAGCATTAATTCACTTTCATGTGAAGCCAGTAGAATTTCTGACAGCCTTGAAGGAGAGCTAACGACTTCTTCTCCGAGGTATGCAGGCAGTCCTATTCCACTTCTGCAATCTATGAGTTTTGCGATGTATCTTTTCTGCTGTTCTTTTCCAAGCTTTTGATAGGCTTGAGGATGCACAGTTTTGATAAATAAAGCAGCATTTACTGCAGCATCAACATCTTGCGTAGAATCTGCTGTAATGATACTTACACCTATTGAAGAACCCTGATGAGATGGTCTGATGACAAATGGTAATCCAAGTTGCTCAATTATTGAAGAGGTATTCACACGTTTATTTAGCCATTCTTCTCTTTGTATTTCTATAAATGCAGCACTAGCAAAATCTGAATCTTCCATCCATTGCTTTTGATAAGCCTTGTTCATGCCTATCGCAGAAGCCAAAATATCACTTCCGGTATATGGAATCTCTAGATAATCAAGCAAGCCCTGAATCTGTCCATCTTCACCAGTCCTACCATGCAGGCACAAAAAAGCTACATCAATTAAGCAAGCAAGTTCATCGATACTCAGCTTTGAACCAATAGATTCAATGGCAGCAGCATATTCTGCATCCGACAGATCCAAATGCTCAATGTAGAGTTGATAAGGTTGATCTTCCTTTGGGATAAATTGTATTGGTGGATAAAAATCCCGAATTGTCCCTTTATAAATATATTCCCAATCAAGTTGGATTAAAGTATTCTTACTATCTATAAATATTGGTATTGGCTCGAATATTTGCTTATTCAAATTATCATACACCGTTCTTCCACCAGCAAAAGAGATTTCTCTCTCTCGAGATGATCCGCCGAAAAATATTCCAACCTTTACTTTATCCATGTCTATAAATTGCAGTAAAAATAATCATATTATAGATTATTATAATATATATTATCATCTTTGCATAATGACAACCCTATAACGGAAGAGTTGTTTACTATCATATTAACCGTTAAGTATACAAAAACGTGAAGCGATTATCATTCAGCTTACTCTGGGTACTCATTACTATTATCCTAGTAGCAATTTTGCTCTTTCCAGTGTATCAGGCAACTGGAGAAAACTATCAGTTTTATCTGCCGAATGCTGTCGCAATTGTTGTTGCCATCACGTTAACTAGATATCTTTTTCTTTTAGATTATCACTGGTTTGGAGATATCAATTGGCTAAAAGTAGTCCTTGCATTTGCAGTTATCCCAGTTGCACTCTTTGTTATTGACAGTCATTATGAATTTCAAAGGTTTCTAGATGAAGACGGCATTCATAGCATCTTATTGGATGGTAAAAGTTCAGCAATTACAGGATATATTCGAAATCAATTTATTCTTTTCTGGGCTTGGGCTCTCATCGCTTGTATTGCAATTCCAATAAAAATGATTAGAAGTATTTGGCGAAGCTATAAAGCAAAAATTAAATAATTAAATCTAGCCACTATGTCAAAAATTGAAGCATTTAATTCCTATAGGGAAAAGATGAATGAAGAAATACTTTCGCATGACAATAAAGTTCTGAAGCGGTTCTTTTCTCTTGATCATGCAACCTATCAGGATGGAGCACTCTCTGCCAAAACAAAAGAATTATTGGGCTTAGTTGCTTCAATGGTATTAAGATGTGATGATTGTATCACTTATCATCTGATGCAAGCAAAGAAAGAAGGTGTAAATACAGAAGAAGTGTATGAAGTATTCTCTATTGCGAATTTAGTGGGTGGAAGTATTTGCATCCCGCATACACGTAGAGCTGCGGAAGTTTGGTTAGAGTTAGAAGAAAAATCATAAACTATGGTCAGAGTACTTACATATTTCGCATCAATAATCCTCTTGGTATTTGTTATGATTAATTGTTCACCTGATTCATCACAAGAGACTTCAATTACTTTCAAAGGTGTCATTCACTTTGACGAAAATGGATCACCAATCGGCGGAGACTTTGATGATGACGGAGATTGGCAAATTGGAGACATCTGGATCGATGAAGAAGAGGAGTTGTTTGATAGTGAATTACAAATGATCAACTGCGATGTCAATGAGACGTATTTCTGTTCACCATTTCCTAACCCATGCACCGATGTTCTTAATCTTTTTATAGGTCAGCCCGATGGCTCTACGATAGATTTAAGGTTTGTAGATGAAGACCTAAATATTGTGATTGAGTTTGATGATTTGATCTCTAATACCTTGTCTATTCAAACTGCAAATTTGGCAAAAGATACTTTTAGAATCTATTATAGATTCCAACATGATGATTGCGAATTCAGAGGTCATGGAGATATCTTAGTTGAATGACATAAAAAATTAAGAATCTCTTAAGAATCTTTTACGCATCAAATAGCGTTTATTGATGTGAATGGAAGAAAGAGTTTCCAGAAAATAGAATACAATGAAACACTTAATCACTCTTATTGCACTGTTTATTTCACTAGGCTTACTCAGTGGGCAAGCGGACAAATCGTTTATTGATGCTGTCCAAGGTAACGATTATGAACTAGCTCAAACTTTTTTGTCTAACAAACTTGACTTTTGTGTTAATGATGATCAGGATTATCTAAAAAGTGATGAATCTATAGATAAACTACAAGGGATTATCACTGAACGCAATGTCACAGCATGGGAAGTTGTGCACAAAGGGTCATCCAAAGATGGCTCATCAAACTATAGCATATTACAATCTCAATCTTCGAGTCCATTGAGGCTATTAGTCTATTCAGAAGAAAAACAAGATGGGTCAAAGGTTTCTGAAATAAGAGTGGAGTATTAATATCATTAAGAATTAACAACATCATAGATTGTTCTTTTTATTGCTTAACTTTCCTTTGTGAAAGTTAAAGACCTCAAATATTTTCTCTCTTATATACTCCCGGCTGTTTTTATAGCAAGCATATTTTTTGATATTTTTCCTTATGTTACCACCACTTTGGTCGCTTTTGTTCTTCTTCCAATTTTAGAACAATTTTTACCTCAAGACTATAGCAATGTCAAACCTGAGCAAGAAGAAGAGAGAGATCTCTTTGTCTTTGATGCTCTTTTGTACCTCAATATTTTACTAGTTGGATATGTTCTTTATTTAACGTTTAGTACTATTCTAACTACAAGCCCTACTCTACTCCAACAGATAGGCCTCTGTCTATCATTAGGTACTATATTGGCAACACATGGTATTAATGTAGCTCATGAACTTGGACATAGGGAAGGGATTTTTCCGAGAATTGGTGCTGGATTATTGTTGTTACCATCATTTGATTTGCACTTCACCTTAGAACATAATTATGGACATCATGTCTATGTTGCCACACCTGATGATCCTACTTCTGCAAGAAAAGGTGAATCAATCTTTGCCTTCTGGGTGAGAGCAATTATTGGCTCATTTCGCAATGCCTGGAAATTAGAAAATCGGCGAATCAAGAGAAATAGTAGCTCAATATTCTCTCATACCATCGCTTGGTTTTGTCTAATCTATATCATCTATGCCAGTTTGTGCATCACTGCACTAGGAATAACAGCATGGGTACCAATAATCGCTGGAATATTATCTATGGTCCTCTTACAATCCATTAACTATATCGAGCATTATGGTATCCAAAGACAACAAAACAAAAATGGGAAATATGAGCCAGTGAAACCTTGGCATTCCTGGAACTCCAACCATACTCTTGGGCGAATAGTCTTATACGAATTAACCAGGCATTCAGATCATCACTATAAAGCAAATAGGAAATACCAAAATCTACGCACAATGCCACAAGCACCTCAATTACCGCTTGGGTATCCTGGCAGCATTCTACTTGCATTAATACCACCACTTTGGTTCAAAACTATTGATGCTATTTATGCAGATTATTTAGCGAACATAGATCAGACTTAAAAGCAGCTTTACTGAACTCCGACTTATCTTGCAATCACGAACTTTTCTACCTGACTTATATCAGCATTTTTAACTGTGATGAAATAAATGCCTTCTGGCAATTGATCAATAGTTATGATTACCTGATTTGCCTGAATTTCCATTTGGCAATCACTACTTCTAATCTTTCTCCCTTGACTATCGCTTAAGGAAATATGGTCTTCTTCAAAGTCGCTCATTGACATTGTTAGAGTCACTTTATCACTTGCTGGATTAGGCCATACATCAAGCTGTACAGGTGACAATTCATCTAGATCAACACTTTGAATCTGACTAAATATCTCTACACCCGTTTCCAAGACAATACGCAATCTATATTGATACGTACCTAGTGCGACTAAATCATAATCATAATACTGTCTCTCGCTTGCAGTGAGTGTCTCCAATTGTTCAAATGCTTGAAGATTAATAGCTCTTTCCACTATAATCTCGTTTACAACTAACTGATTATGAATATTCCAAGTTAATTGATGTGCATTCTGCTTTCTTTGCAAGGACAAGTTCACTTCGTCTGTGTTTGACAAAATGGAGTTCTGCATTATGCCCACATCCAGATTCATGAAAAATGCTCCAGGTAATAAATGGACAAGATCAGAAGTGTTCAACCCATAGGAATGTGTAATATCACTATCCATTGTATCATCTGCATCCATATCAGCGATTGTTGCTACAAAGCCTTCCGGTGGTGTTGCACTAACGTAGTAGAACCCAGGAGGGATTTCTTCAAAGAGATAATATCCATCACCATCAGTTATAACAGAGTCAATTGTGGTTCCTGAAGAGTCAATCAAGAAAATTTCACGATTAGCCACTCCAGCTTCCAAAGGATCTTGAATACCATCAGAGTCGTCATCATACCACACTCTATTTCCTAACGAAGAGTATAAATAATAACCAGCACCGATAGAGCAGTTATTTACGTTACACATGACATCTATAAGATCAGTAGTCCCTGGACCAAAAGCATCAGTGACATCACTATCATTCTCCTCACTTCCCATACCAGGCAGGACAGTAATTAATGAAGAAGATGTACCAATAAATTTAAAATAATAGAGCCCCGGAGGCAAGCACATTTTCCAATACCCATCATTACTAGGTGTGCCTGGCTCGTGTCCACTGAAAGTGTAATCAAATAACTGATATCCACCTGCTACAAGTCTATAGGCTTCCACTTTTACGCCATTTATACCATTCTCATTACTATCAAAAATGTTGTTACAGTTCGCATCATAAAAAATGAGATCACCAACTTGCACACATTTATAAAATCCAGCATCTGCCTCGGTGTTATTACATTCGTTTGGCGTAAGCAATATATACTGAGTTGTTCCTTCTCCGTTACTTGCATCAGCATCACTATCTAAAGTCTCATTTCCATTATTTGCCAAAGTAAACAAACAATCTTCTGGTGGTGTAAACTTGATGATATAAGAGTCAGGATAGATATTATCGAAACTATACTCTCCTAATGCAGACGTATACATGTATTCAATAACTACTCCATTCTGATCAATTAACTCTACTCTAACCCCAGACTGCGGAGATTCTGTTGGGTCTTGAATTCCATCATAATCGCAATCTTCCCAAGTATATCCTTCTATCTTAGCTAATATAAAATAGCCAGCATCCCAGTCAGTGAGATCCTCTCCAGGATTCAGCGTAATACAATCTGTCTCCCCTCCTCTATTGACATCGCTATCAACAGTATCATCCGAACCTATATCTTTATAAGTAAAACCGCAATCTTCGTTGTTTGACTGATCGATAAAAATAATCTGATAATCTCCAGGATCAACCCCAGTAAATAGATACTCTCCAGAGCCATCCACTAGTTGGCTGTCAGCAAATTCTCCGTCACAAGTGTAGAGAGAGACAAGAATATTTGTCAGTGGCGATTCTCCACTATCTCTTATTCCATCTCCATCAATATCTTTCCATACAGAGCCTGCTATCGTGCCATTATCATCACTTCCATCTTCTGGGTCAGTAAAGTCAATAGTGCATTCTTGCAGAGTATTAATACCACCATTATCACAATCTTCGAATGCAAGCAGACTTGTTGGGTTAGCTGCTACATAATCGCAAATACCTTGTGTATTTTCATAGAGATAGCTACAAGTAATTGCTGGGTCAGAATTATCGTGCTTGGTTTCGAAGAGGCCATCTGCACCGGTACATTCTTCATAATTAGTAAATCCGTCTTGATCACAGTCTTCATTTGCTAAAACGACTCCTGGATCTGCGGCTATGATGTCACAAGCATCTACAACTAGAGTCATAACAAGAATACATTCATCAAATGGATCGTATGGACTTGTACCATTCTGACATTCGATGAGATTCGAAACACCTCCATTATCGCAATCAGCTAGTGCCAAAGGGCTTTCAGGATTAGCCATGATAAAAGCACAGATCGCAGCATTAGTAGTGTAAGAATGACTGCATTCGTCAAATGGGTCATTGCCTAATTGACATTCTAATTGATTAATATCACCATCTCCATCACAGTCTTCAAAACAAATCAATCTTCCTTGATCACTGCCAGTGACAGGATGACACCAATCGCAAATGATTTGAGCTGTGAGGCTAGGATCATCACATGGAATCATTGGGTCAGTACCACTAAGACATTCTGAAAGATCAGAATCTCCTCCTGAGTCACAATCGCTAACTGCAAGACCAGAAGCTCCATTCGAAATTGCTAAACAGACTTCAAATGAATTTTCATAGGTGTGACTACATGGATCTAATGGGTTTACGCCGGCTATACATTCTTCACTGTTTATTATTCCATCCTGATCGCAATCAAGGGTGTAGAGAAAATGATCACTATCATTCATTAAGAGGCACATCTGATTTTGATCACACCCACCACTATTGATAATATCTATTGTTACAAGTTGAGTGTGTGTTACTTGAGTTCCAGCACAATCTGTTATAGTCCATGTATTTGTGGCAGTCTGACAATCACCTACTTGTGTAAATACTACTTCCAATTGTTTGCCACATCTGTCAAAGCCAATTATTCCTTGTTCATTTGGGATGTCTTCGTAACAATTAATCGTGATGTCAGCTGGCAGGAGTGAGAGTAAAGGTGTTGTTGACAATTCGATTGTATAAGTGAATGTCCAATCCAATTCATTGCCTTCACAATCTGCATAGGTCCAAACATATACTATTGTTCCCTCGCACTCTGGTGCATCACTAATGACAGGACCTGTAGGTGTGATCTGTACACCGCAATTATCTTGAACAACTGGGGGATTGGGTGTAATGACATCATCAACACATTCCACTGTTGCACCCTCATCTAATGGCACCGAAAACGTTTTATATTCGATAATGGCAGTATGAGTCCAATACCACGAATTCCCTGCACAGTCTGCATATGTCCAAACAAATGTCACTGATCCTTCACAATCAGGTATTGTTCCGACCACTGGGCCAGTAGGTACAAGTGGATTTCCACAAAAGTCAAAGACATCTGGTTCACTTGGGAGGTATGCTGGGGTTATACAATCCAGTTCTACGATTTCATCAGGAGGCAGGGTAAATGGCTCATACTCTAACACATAAGTATATGTCCAGTCATGACTATTACCTGCACAATCTGTATAGGTCCATACATAATCGACTATACCTTCACATTGAGGAAGTGGGTCAACGCTTGGACCTGTAGGCAAAATGACATTACCACAATTATCTGCTGTAAATGGAGGAATAGGTTCAACAATCTCAGAAATACAGTTTACTACTGATATCCCATCTGCTGCAACTATAAAATCGTTGTAGACCAAAGTATACGTGTAAGACCAGACTTGACTATTACCAGCACAATCAGTGTAAGTCCATGAATATACATAACTACCCTCGCAGGTGATATTATCTACTTCTTCAGGTATTATTGTACTCATATTTCTTCCACAATCATCTATAACTACTGGAGGTGTAGGCACAACTATTTCTGATCTACAAGAGATAGTTTGCGTCTGATTTGGAGGCAATGTGAAGTTTTCTGCTTGAATGGTATAGGTGTAAGACCATGTATGACTATTCCCAGAACAATCAGTATAAAGAAAATTATATACTACCTGACCTTCACAATCTGGTATAACATCAGCACTTGTCAAAACGACTTCGACAACCACTCCACAATTATCGACAACTAGAGGCGGTACAGGTTCAACAGCTAAGGCTGGGCAAGTTACCTGTGCACCATCGTCGACAGGTGGTATAAAATCTAGATTTGTTATTGTAAACACGAAGTTCCATTCCTGACTAAATAAATCTGCTGTCGTATAAGTCCATGTATAGGTAGCTTGACCTTCACAAACAGGAATAGTACTTATCTCAGGACCTGTCGGAACAACTGGATCACCACAATCATCAATTACAGTAGGTGGAACCGGGGTATATATCGCATCGACACATGCCAAAGCATCTGAGCCATCAATAGGTAAGACAAAAGGACACATTTGGCCATAAGCCAGTATTGCACCCATGCTAAAAAAGCAAGCGAGTAAGGTAGTTTTCATTATTAGTCTCTATGCAGCGCCCCCCTAAAAGAAGCAACTTAATGAGTAATAGTAATTGTATAATTCAGGATTTGGGAGAAGGTAGCCATAAACAAACAACAAGCTTGATGACTATCTACTATCCTCCTCAAGGTGAGATTTATCAGTCAAAGATAGAAAAATAAATATATATTAAAAATAATTATCATGTATTTATAATTGTGGCCTAGTTGATTAATAAATTTCTCGTCGCATCTCATGGGTGCACTAGTGATTTTGAGTAATTCATGCCACTTTGGAAAAACTTAAAAATTCCATACCTTACTCAATTATTACAGAAATAATCAATTCAATGAAGTTATCATCTAGACTAATTACTCTACTTTTCTTCATCCTAATATCAACTCAAAGCGCATTAGCTGAAGGTATTGATCAAAAAATCAATGATGCGTTTGAACCATTTGCAAAGGCTTGGGAAAATCTTGTTTTCTTTGAATTTCCAGGTACGGGCATTCCTTTTGTGGTTATTTTGCTTGTCTGTGGAGCTTTATTCTTTACCCTCTATTTTAGATTTATCAATATTGGTAGGTTCTCTACTGCAATTAATGTTGTAAGAGGTAAATATGACGAGATAGAAAATCACGATGGTGCATTTGAGAATGCAAATGTCAATGTTGATGATGGAGATATTGTTGATACAATTAGAGATGAAAGTCAAGATGGAGAAGTCAGCCACTTCCAAGCATTAGCTACTGCCGTATCTGGGACAGTTGGTCTAGGTAATATTGCTGGTGTTGCAGTTGCAATATCTCTTGGTGGACCTGGTGCTACATTTTGGATGATAGTCTGTGGTCTCCTTGGAATGTCAACCAAGTTTGTAGAATGTACACTGGGTGTAAAATATAGAGATATAGGTCCTGATGGGACTGTCTATGGAGGTCCAATGTATTATCTCTCTAAGGGATTAGCTGAAAAAGGATTTACTGGACTTGGAAAAGCACTGGCTGTGATATTTGCAATCTTGTGCATTGGTGGATCATTTGGTGGAGGAAATGCAGCTCAATCAAATCAAGCTGCTGAAGCCTTGATTGGGTTATTTGGATTTACGAGTGGCAATGCTGGATTTATCATTGGTGTTGTTATGGCAATAGTTGTAGGTATTGTAATTATTGGAGGTATTAAGCGAATAGCATCAGTAACAGAAAAGATTGTTCCATTGATGGCGGCAATCTATATTCTAGCTTGCTTTTTCGTAATCTTTAGCAAGATTAGCTATGTTGATGATGCCATAGGTCTAATCATTAGCGAAGCTTTCTCACCGTCCGCTGCTGTTGGTGGCTTTTTTGGTGTCTTGATCCAAGGGTTTAGAAGAGCTGTCTTCTCTAATGAAGCAGGTGCAGGATCTGCGTCTATTGCACACTCAGCTGTAAAGACAAAGTATGCTGCTTCTGAAGGTCTGGTTGCCCTACTTGAGCCATTCATAGATACCGTAGTGATTTGTACAATGACAGCTTTAGTTATTATTTTCTATAATAGTGGTGCATACTTCGAATATGGTGCTTCACCTGTAGTGATCGGAGGTGCAGAATTTGAAGGTGTCTCTTTGACAAGTCGTGCATTCGGATCTGTGATATCCTGGTTCCCTACAGTACTTACCATTGCAATATTCCTTTTTGCTATTAGTACAATGATAAGCTGGAGCTATTATGGTCTGCAATCGTGGAAGTTTCTCTTTGGAAAGAGCAAATTGGCAGATATGTCCTATAAAGTTTTATTCTGCCTTTTCATTATAATTGGGGCAGCTGCGAATATGTCTGCTGTTTGGGGGTTCTCTGATGCAATGATTCTTGCTATGGTATTTCCAAACATGGTAGGACTCTTCTTCTTGTTCCCTCAGGTAAAGGAAGAACTAGGAAAGTTTCTTGGAGCCATAGGCAAAAAAGCATAAGACTTGACCAAGCATACTTGTTATCTCCAACTAGGCTCTAACCTAGGGGATAAGTACGAGCATTTAGCAAAAGCTTGCTCTGCCATAAAGCAAAAAGTCAGTGTAATCTTCACATCAGACATCTATGTATCAGAAGCATGGGGCAATGAAGATCAAGATGATTTCTATAACCAACTAGTTTGTATAGAGACTGAACTCTCTCCAATGAAGTTGTTAGCTTTAGTCAAAGCTATTGAAAAAGATCAAGGACGCGTATCTAATGAACATTGGGGTCCTAGAACTTTGGATATTGATATCCTGACTTATACTAGTTGGGTCTATATAAGTAAAGAGTTAAATATACCGCATAGATCCATGCAGTCAAGAAGATTTATTTTAAAGATGTTAGTTGATACTGTCCCCGAGTGGTACCATCCCGTTTTGCGAAAAACTGCAAAAGAACTGTTTGAGGAATGTAAAGATACATTAAAAGTAAGTGTAATATCTTAGGCACTTCTTATATTTGTAGACTTATACTTACCTCCAAATTTTTAGCAGCGAACAAAATTGAGTAATAACCTCTTTCCATATAAATATATCGCCATCGAAGGCAATATTGGTGCAGGTAAAACTTCATTTTGTGAATCGCTAAATAGGGAAACGAACTGTAAACTCATTCTAGAAGAGTTCAAAGAAAATCCTTTCCTGCCATTGTTTTACAAGGATCCGGAGCGATATGCTTTTACTTTGGAGCTGTTCTTTATGACAGAGAGATACAAGCAATTTCAAAGTGCCATCGTCACAGGTGATCTCTTTACAGACTTCATGCTTTCAGATTACTTCTTCACAAAAACCTTACTTTTCGCAAGAAAGAACTTACCTGATCATGAATACAAGTTATTTCAAAAACTCTACGGAGCATTAGAGTCAGGTATCCCCAAACCAGATTTGCTCATTTACTTCCATAGGAACATTGATATCCTAATGCGTAATATTAAAAGCAGGGGGAGAAGTTATGAACTAGGAATCAAAGCTGATTATCTCAAAGGGATTCAAGACTCATACTTCGATTATTTAAGGAACATTACATCTTTTCCTGTCCTTATTATTGATCTAGGAGAAATTGATTTTGTGAAGAATAAATCACATTATGAGGAGGTAAAAAGAATCATGACTAAGGAGTATTTGCCTGGAGTACATCGAATGACTATGCTAGTATAGCCGCATCCGTCTTGCAATTTCACACATTTGTCGAATTAAGAATTTCCTTCACTACACCTAGAGTACTTTTATTTCTAAGAAAAAGATAAACCCACTAATGAAGTTAGTAAAAATCATATTTGGCTCTTGCCTTGGTACCATCCTGGCTCTAGTTGCAATTGTAGGAATCACCTCACTTGTAGGAGCAATCATGGGAAGCAAGGATAGTAAAATCAAATCGAATTCCTATGTAACTCTTGATCTCAATAGAGTTATTCCAGAAAAGACAAATAATGTCCAACAAGATAATGGCCCCAACTTTTCATTTGAATCTGTTGATGCGATTGGTCTTCAAGATATCAGAAGAATACTGAAAAAAGCCCAAGATGATAAGTCTATTGAAGGTTTGGTCATTAAGTCATCCATGATCGGTGATATCGGAAGTGCTAAGACTTCAACTTTGATCAAATACCTTAAAGAATTTAAGGAAAGTGGTAAGCCAATTTATGCCTATGGTGATTACATAGGTCAGAGGGAATATTTAGTGATGAGCACCGCAGATTCCATTTTTCTCAATCCACAAGGTGCTTTGGATTTTAGAGGATTTAGTCGAGTAATCCCTTTTTATAAAGAGATGTATGAAAAACTTGGTATAGAATGGAATGTCTTTTATGCTGGAGATTTTAAGAGTGCGACAGAACCATTCTTGAGAACAAATATGAGTGAATACTCAAAAGAGCAATCAAGGGAATTTCTCAGCGATCTTGAAGACATTTATTATGATACTTTGATCCAGAATAGAGAATTGATAGAACCTGAAATTAAGGATGCTCAAGATAGATTTGCAATCAGATATGCTGAAGATGCGCTGTCATACAACCTAGTAGACGAGCTCAAATACTGGGAAGAATTTCAGGATGTTTTGATGGCTAAAGCTGGCAAAGAGAAGCGTGAAGACATACACTTAGTGGATATCAATGAGTACAATGCTAAAGCCGGCAAAAAGACACGTCAAAGAGGAAAAAATAAAATTGCAATACTTTACGCTGAAGGAGTTATTGAATATGATACAGAAGGGCCTGGTAATATCAGCGAAGTGGATTACCACAAGGCTTTTGATAAAATCGAAGAAAAAGATGTCAAAGCGGTGGTCTTAAGAGTCAATTCACCTGGTGGCAATGCCTATTCTTCAGAGCAAATTTGGCATAGAATAGAGAACCTGAAAGAAAAAGGGATTCCTGTAGTGGCTTCTTATGGTAATTATGCTGCATCTGGAGGTTATTATATCTCTTGTAACGCAGATACCATCGTGTCACAACCCAATACGATTACTGGTTCTATCGGAGTCTTTGGTATGTTTCCGGATGCTTCTAAATTGTTGAATGACAAACTGGGAATCTATTTTGATACCGTCAAAACAAGTCCTTATGCAGTAGCTGCTACGCCTTTCTATGATCTCAGATCTGATGAGGAAGAGATTTTTAATAGTAGTATCAATAGAATGTATGACCTCTTCTTAACAAGAGTATCAGAAGGGAGAAATATGTCTAAAGATGCAGTGCATGAAGTTGCTCAAGGAAGAGTTTGGTCTGGTATTGATGCTGTAGAAAATGGATTGGTTGATGTTATTGGTGATCTTGACACAGCTCTTGAAATTGCTGCTGAAATGGCAGATCTTGAAGATTATGGCATTATGGAGCTGCCATATATTGAAGAAGATATGTTTCAACGGGTGTTAAAACAATTAAGCGCTGGAGCAAGTATTTATACTTCAAAAACCCCAATGACAAAATTGGAAAAACAAGTTATCGATCAATACAAAATGCTCAAACAAGCATTACAATGTCAAGAACCGCAATTCTTGATGCCATTTGTCATAGAATAACTTTAAGAAATTGTCACTAATTTTTTAATACTTTAGCGGACCCAGTTATGACACTACTGAGTCTACCTAGATATATACTTGCTTTTGTTAGAGGACTGCTTGCCTTTACAAGCATTCTCCTATTTCTTATAGTTTACACCATAACTATTCCAATATTCGGAAATTCTGATACAAGGAAATTCAAGCTGAGAAGAGCTTGGCTGAAATTTGGAATCCCGCTTTTCGGCATGCGAATTGAACATAGAGGTACCCCAATTGGTGTGCCAGCACTGTATGTATGCAACCATAGAAGTCTGTCTGATCCAATGGCAACTTGTCTGTACCTCGATGCTTATGTCATTGCAAAAGCAGAGGTAGGTAATATCCCTATCCTGAGTAAAGGAGCTGAACTGACTGGTATAATCTATGTCAAAAGAGAAAACAAAGACAGTAGAAATGCAGTAAGAGAAAAAACCATCGAAACAATTCAATCAGGTAAAAATGTACTTGTCTATCCTGAAGGGACTGTATCTGGAAACGAAAAGATTCTGCCTTATCGCTTTGGTACATTCATAGAAGCTGCAAAGCATGGGATACCCATTGTCCCAATTGCAATTGAATATAGACGCAAGAAAAACATTTGGATAAAGATTGGATTGATAGCACATTTCTTCAAGCAGTTCTCGTATTGGAGAACGGATATGCTTCATGTAATTGGCAAACCGATTACAGGAGTCTCGGGTGAAGAAGCTGCTAAAATAGCTGAGGAATGGACACTCTCGGTAATGAAAGATTACTTAGAGAAATAAAAAACAGTCCGGGCGGGGAGCCTCGGACTGCCAAATTCAATAAACCAATCTCATAAAAAGATAAGCGTATAATAAAAAGACGAAATCCAAATACGCAATCACATCGTCAATTGTCAGAACCTAACTTGACAATTTAATAAAATAGAGATGCGATTTCTTCTTATGGTTCCTATCATATTATCAGTCCAGATTAGATTGATTATTGATATTAATTCTTTTTAGTCTACATTGCCATGCAAGAATGAATTCTCGCTGTTGTAGAGATCACCGTTGTCATCAACATTGACTCTTGTAGAACTTACATTTCCTTCTTCTGAAGCTTCTTCGACTTTGTCAAGAGAAACCTCTCTTCTGAGATAAGCAGGTTCTTTCTCCATCCTCGAAACGATAGATGGATTATCTAATGGAACCGTCTTTGCTTTTCTGATATATTCTTTCTTTGCCTTTTCTAATTCATCTAATTTCCTATCCAACTTCGAATTCCCACTGATGGTAATTCGTGAATCAGATGGCTCAACTGTATAAGCTTTTGGAGTGTTCTTCAAGCTTTCTATAGTCTCCTTAACATCATCAACTTCAAGATCAAAAGTTAACGTTTCCGTTCTTGGAGTGACCGGAGCAATTGGAGTAACAACACCTTCGTCATCATCCAAGCCTATCGTAATTTGCTGCTTTTCTTCAGTTTGCGTTGGGTTAAAATTGTCATTGAATCCAGTAGCAATTACTGTGATCGATAATTTTTCACCAAGATCAGGGTTCTTACAATTCCCCCAGATCATATCAGTACCATAACCAGCTTCTTCTTGGATATACTCAGTAATGAGACCAATCTCATCCATCGTCACCTCATTCGTACCAGAGGTTACATTGAAAAGAATGTTCTTAGCACCTCGTATCTCTTTGTCTTCTAATAGCGGAGAATTCAAGGCCATTTCCACAGCTCGGATAGCTCTATCCTCGCCACCAGCTTCTCCTGTTCCCATCATAGCTACACCACTTTCCTTCATGACAGTGCAGACATCAGCAAAATCCACATTGATATATCCTGGCACAGTGATTATTTCTGCTATTCCTTTGGCACCTGTAGTAAGTACATCATCTGCCTTACTGAATGCATCAGTCATCGTGAGATTACCGTACATCTCTCTGATGCGATCATTAGAAATTACAAGAATTGCATCCACATTCTTTTTGAGCTTTTCGAGACCTTCAAGCGCATAACGCTTCCTTTTGTTCCCTTCGAACTTGAATGGCAATGTTACAATACCCACAGTCAATATGCCCATTTCTTTTGCAGCCTTAGCTATGATTGGAGCAGCACCAGTTCCGGTCCCACCGCCCATTCCTGCAGTTACAAATAGCATCTTCGTTCCATTCGCTAAAAAGCTTCTCACTTCATCAATGGATTCGATACACGACTCCTTACCTATTTCAGGCTGAGAACCCGCTCCTCTTCCTTCTGTGAGTGTAGGACCTAATTGTATTTTGATTGGTACTGGATTGCTTTCTAAAGCCTGATTATCAGTATTACAGATAGCAAAATCCACACCTACGATGCCATGTTCATACATGTGGGCAACTGCATTTCCGCCGCCACCACCAACTCCGATGACCTTAATTATTGAGGTATTCTTATTCATTTGATCAAATAATTCCGGGTTATTTTTAGTATTCTGTGTCATAGTTCTGCTGTTTGATGGTGCTTAAAATTCTGAATCTGGGCTAGCTTCAAAAAATTCTTTAGTATAGGAGAAGAACTTGTTGATCCACTTAGATTTTTCTTCTTTTTCTTCGATATCACCTGTGGCGTTCTCTTCACCAAGATCAATGACTTCTTGTGAAAGCTGTTCAGTCTTACTTCTCTCTTCTTGCTGATCAATTGCGGTGATCAACAGTCCAAGAGCTGTTGAATACACTGGACTTGCCAACTGGGATGAATATCCATGTGCAAGATGATCAACAGGCATTCCTATTCTTACAGAAAGTCCAGTGTGATACTCTACGAGCAAATTGATATTCTTCAATAATGAACCTCCACCAGTAAGTACAATACCAGCTATCAGCTTATTCTCGTAACCACTTCTTTTGATTTCCCAAAGCACATAATCAAATATTTCTTCCACTCTTGCTTGTATGATTCTTGCCAAGTTCTTTTCTGACACTTCTTTTGGCTCTCCTCCTCTAAACCCAGGAATCGTAATAATCCGATTGTCATAGACTTCTTCGGCTAAAGCAGACCCAAATCTTACTTTGAGCTTTTCTGCTTGATCAGGCATCACAATGCATCCTTCTTTGATATCTTTTGTAATAGTTGTCCCACCGAATGGAATAACTGCAGTATGTCTAATAATGCCATCTTTGAATATGGTAATATCAGTTGTACCACCACCTATGTCAACAAGGGCTACACCTGCTTCTTTTTCTTCTTTAGAAAGGACAGAATTAGATGATGCGATAGGCTCAAGAGTCATATCTGCAATTTCTAAACCTACCTTTTCTACACATCTGATAATATTCTGACTTGCAGATATTTGACCGGTGATAATATGGAAGTTAGCTTCCAAACGAACACCTGCCATGCCTATCGGATCAATGATATCTGTCTCATCATCTACGCTAAATTCTTGCGGAATCACATGCAGTATTTTATCACCTGCTGGCAAAACCAATCTATGCATATCTTTAATGAGCTTATCAACATCCATTTTTGTGATCTCCGATAGTCCATTATTTCTGACGAGTAGACCATGATGATGTATGCTCTTTATATGCTGACCTGCTATACCTACATGCACTATATCAAACTGCTTTCCGCAAGCTTCTTCTGCGATAGCAATAGCCTGCTTAATTGCCTTCGAAGTCTTCTCTATATTCGAAACAACTCCTCTTTGTACACCTTCTGATACAACAGTGCCAATTCCTAGAATGTCAATCTTGCCGTATTCATTTCTCACCCCTGCTATAGCACAGACTTTCGTTGTACCAATATCTAGCGCGACAGCTAATTCTGAAGTGTGTCTTATGTCATTATACATAGTCATGAATTTTGCTTGTTATTATGGGTTCTTTTAGCTTTTTAAAGGTTTTCCGAAAACGCGATCTTCATATTGAAGGTCCAGTTCAGAAAATTTGTCAATACCATACTTTGATATCGCTTTCTCGTAAAACACTTTTAGCCTGTAAAACTTATCATCTAGGTTCTCAATCGAACCTAACTTTATTTTATTTCTACCCATTTTGGGTATAATTGTTATTTGGTCATTCTCATCAAATTCAATTTGCTCCACTAGCGCTCTTAAAAAGTCATCTTCATAAATCGTAACTCCTAACTTATGGACAGCATTAATGTTGCTTTTCTTGTCATTTGCGAAAGCTGGATGATAGGCATCAACCCTACCTGTGACTACAGGCACTCTGATTGCTGCACTCTTCGAAAGTGGTATGTAATTACCATCAATATCTAGATAGTAGGACACCTTCTCTCCATGGATTCGCACAATTGGCTCACGTTGAGTTATCCCAACATGAATTTTGAGGTGCTTATCAATGTAGACTTCCGATTCTTTGACGCGAGGGTCTCCATCAATCAGGGATTCTAGCTTACCAAGATCAATGCGTTTCATAGTTCCTCGAGAAGCATCATACCCTATTTCAGTCTTAATAACTTTCTCTATTTCTTTCTTTGAAATGAGGTATTTATTCTCGCTTACAGGCTCAATATCAACTACCAATTCATTTACTGATGAGTCTTTGATCATCTGAATAGATAGTGTTAATAGCAAGAATACCACTCCCACCCCAATCAGGTTAAATACCCATTGGTACCGCGTTATAAATGGTATGTTTTTGCTATATCTAGCCATTGTTTCTTATCATTTTTTTGAGCATAAGGTGATGCTTATCCAAATTACCAGCACCCAATGTCACTATAATGTCATGCTTGTTTCTTAATAAAGTTTCTTCTAATCCATTGTGTTCCACAGCAAATGCATGCTTCATATCCATAGTCTCAGCTATCATTGCTGATGTAATCCCCGGAATCGGCAACTCTCTTGCTGGATATATTGGAAGTATGTAAGCTTCATCCAACTTAGACAGCTCTTGAGCAAACCCTTTGAAGTGGTCTCTCGTTCGTGTATACAAATGCGGCTGAAATATGCCCGTAATCTTTCTTTGAGGAAAGAGCTCTCTAATTGCTCCTATTGCTACCTCAAGTTCTTTTGGATGATGAGCATAATCATCGATCAGCATGCCTCCTGCTTCATCCAATACTAACTCCATTCTTCGTTTAACACCCTCATACTCGCTCAAAGAATTACACAGTACTTCAGTGTCGATTCCGAGATGCTGTCCAACCAAGAGTGCAACTAGTGCATTAGCAGCATTATAGTCACCTGGCACATTCCAAGACCAACTCTGAAGCTGCCCTCTCAACTTGCATTTAATAGCAGTTTCGAAACCATCAGACCTCAAACTTATCACACTGTTTTGGGCAGTGTTGAACTCCAGAACAGTAATCTGCATGTCAGTCATTCGCTCTATCCAACCATGAGTGAAAAATTCCTTCAATCCTTGTTGGATGATTATGAGCCCACCAGATTTAACCTGATCAGTTAATTCTTCATACGCAGCAATCATTGTTGCATGATCTCCGTAAATATCAAGATGATCTGCATCCAGACTGAGTACAATAAGAATAGATGGATACAGTTGCAAGAAAGATCTATCAAACTCATCTGCCTCAACCACTGCGTATTCACTTTGACCTAAAACATAGTTTGAATTCCAATTCTTTAAAATGCCTCCAAGAAATGCAGTACAATCTAATCCGCATGCATTTAGCAGAAAGGCAATAATAGAACTCGTACTCGTTTTCCCATGAGTCCCAGCTACTGCAATTGTCTTCAATGGCTTTGTTATCAACCCCAACATCTCAGATCGCTTATATACTGGTATCTCTGAATTCAATAACCAGACTAACTCAGCGTGATCCTGAGGGATTGCAGGTGTATACACCACAATGTCAATATTTTCAGGTATCAGTTTTACATTCTCTTCATAATGTATCTGCATACCTTCCTCTTCCAACTTTTTGGTAAGAGATGAAGCCGTTATATCATAACCATGTACTTCGACTCCTTTATCATTAAAGTATCTTGCCAAAGCAGACATTCCTATACCACCAATTCCAATGAAATAGATTGTTTGAATACTGCTAATCTCCATTATTCACTTTGTTGTATAGTATTAATAATGAGATCAGCTATTTCATTGGCAGCATCCGGCTTAGCAAACTGCTTAAGATTCTTCTTGAATGTTGCTTGCTTCTCCTTATCCTCAATCAAAGAAAACATAGTGTCCATTAGTTCTTGATTAGCCATATTGTCTTTGACAATTAGTGCTGAATTCTTAGAAACCAAAGCCATAGCATTCTTTGTTTGGTGGTCTTCCGCTACATGAGGAGAAGGCACCAATATTGTTGGAATACCTGCTAGACTCAACTCACTGATTGTGAGAGCACCTGCCCTAGCGATCATTACATCTGCTACAGCATAAGCCATGTCCATTCGATCAATAAATGGCAAGGCTTTCACATTGGAGAGTTTGGTTGTTTCACAGCTACCAAAACTATCCACATAACCTCCACCATATTGCCAAAGAATTTGAATCCCATCAGCAGATTCTAGCACTGAAAAAGCCTGTTCCATAGCTTCATTCAATGTTCGCGCTCCAAGGCTCCCACCGACAATCAAGCAAGTCTTCTTCGCTGGATCTAATCCAAAATGCTTAAAACCATCACTCTTTTTTTGACCTAGAGACAAAATATCTTTTCTAACAGGGTTACCTGTGAAGACTATCTTTTCTTCAGGGAAAAAGTTGTCCATATCAGGGTAAGCAGTACATATATGCTGAGCACTTCCTGCAAGTATCTTATTAGTAATACCTGGAAATGAATTTTGCTCCTGCAATATCAAAGGCACTCCTCCCTTGGATAAGACATACATTGATGGTCCGCTTGCGTAGCCACCCACTCCGACACCAATATCAGGCTTGAAAGACTGAATGATTCGACGGGAATCAAAAAGACTCTTCACCACTTTGAATGGAAAAGCAACATTTTTCAATGTTAGTCGACGCTGTAGACCACTTATCGTTAACCCCTTGATGTCATAGCCCGCTTTCGGAACTTTTGCCATCTCCATTCTACCTTTTGCACCGACAAATAATATTTCAATTTGTTTGTTTCTTTCTTTTAATGCATCCGCTATCGCTATAGCTGGATAGATGTGACCGCCTGTTCCTCCTCCACTGATGAGGACTCTCATGTCACAATATTTTGTTTTTGCTCCTGCGTATATTCTTCAACATATCTACTTACACTAAGAATAATTCCACATGCCACGCAAGTGAACATGAGAGAAGTACCACCCATACTCAACAAGGGTAAGGTCAAACCAGTAACTGGAAGTAAATGCAACGAAACTGCAATATTTGCAAATGCCTGGATGACAATGCTCAAGCAAAGCCCCATTGCAACAATAGCTGCAAATGGCTTAGGACATTTAGTTACCAATCGTGTACATCTGAAGAGTAATGTCAAGTATAAAAATATTACTACTATGCCACCGATAATCCCTACTTCCTCACATATAATAGCGTAGATAAAATCCGCATACGGGCTTGGTAAAAAGTTCTTTTGGATACTTCCACCAAGTCCTTGACCGAATATCTCTCCATTGGCTATCGCTATTTTTGATTGCTGTATTTGATATCC
>JAHDEL010000003.1:49577-141327 GCA_020628855.1 Saprospiraceae bacterium
ATCTCAGCACCAAAACCAACTGTGTACATTAATAATGGTATTGTCAGTATCAAAAGAAATGGAGCTAACTTGGCGTAAATACGATAATCTAATCTGGAACACACAAATACAACACCTCCCCCAATAGCCAAAAAGATTGCTTGTTGAAGCAGATAAACCTCCGTATTACCTCCATGGTACTTATGAGCCATGTTGGTGGTTGCACTATAGACTGCTAGCATAGACAAACAGCCTAAGAAGGTGATAATTAGCCATATGACTTTATCACCTTTGAGATTAAAAAATATGTTTGCTATTGCAGACATGAATATGTGTTATATATCAAATTGAATACGTGTTCTTTAAATTGATCTCCCCTATCTCTATAATTTTTAAAAAGGTCAAAACTTGCACAAGCGGGTGATAACAGCACTCTGTCTCCCTCTTCTCCTTCGCTTATCACAGTTTCCATTACTGCTTCCAGACGAGCGCAACTCTTAAGAGGTATTCCAAAATCTTGGTAATACGACATCAGCTTTGTATTATCCGAACCAAGACAGATGATCATCTTGACTTTGGATTTAACCAAATCATCTAAGATGCTATAATCATTGCCTTTATCCACTCCACCAACTATCCAAAACAGAGGAGTTTCTGTCCCCTGCAAAGCATAATAGGTCGCATCTACATTCGTCGCTTTACTATCATTGATATAGACCATGCCATTAATTCTTGCAACTTCCTCCATTCGATGCGGCAGTCCTTGATAGTTCTTAAGGCCTTCAATCACCTCTGATTCCTGCAACCCTAAAGTCTTAGCAACAGCAAGCACCACCATTGCATTAAAGTGATTATGCTTACCTCGAAAAGGAAATGTAGCTAAGGCCTGCTTATTTGAAAGTAATTGATCAGCATTACTAAATTGAACAGGACATTGCTTTGCTTGAATCACAGAGAGTCTTCGAGAAATCAATTCATCTTCTGAATTGTAGATGATCGTATCACTTACTCCCTGATTTCTTGCAATCCTCATCTTCGCATCAGCATATTCTTCAATACTCGAATTGTAACGATCCAAATGATCAGCAGTGATATTAAGCACAACGCTTACATCTGGCTTAAATTCAGTGATATCTTCCAGCTGAAAACTACTGAGCTCCAAGACCACTATTTCGCTATCTCGATTAGCTAGTAACCTGCAAAAACTAACGCCAAAATTGCCACCGACCTGTACATCTTTTCCTTGATGCTTCAAGACCTGATATATCATGTTGGTGACAGTAGATTTTCCATTGCTTCCAGTAATGCCAATTATTTGAGCTTTACTGTATCGGAAACCATATTCAATCTCACCGATGATATCCACTCCTTGTGTTTTCAAGGTCTGTATAACTGCAGAAGAGTTAGGTATTCCTGGACTCTTAATGACAAGTTTTGCCTTTCCAATAATGTCAATACTATGTCCATTTTCTTCAAAACGGATACTATGTTTTTCTAAGAGTGTCTTCGTATCTGAATGAATCTCTCCATGATCAGAAACAAACACTTCATTAGCATTTTTCTTTGCAAGTAATGCTGCACCTATTGCACTTTCTCCACTTCCAAGTACCGCTATCATTATCGGACTTTTAGAGTTATGATACTTAAGAGCGCCAAGATGATTCCCACAATCCAAAACCGCGTAACTATCTTGACTTCATGATAGCCTTTCTTTTGATAGTGGTGATGAAGAGGAGACATTAAGAAGACTCTTCGACCTTCACCAAACTTTCTCTTTGTATACTTGAAGTAACTTACTTGGATTATCACTGAAAGAGTTTCTATGAAAAATATTCCACAGAGCAACGGCAAGAGGAGTTCCTTTCTTAATAGAATTGCTAATGACGCCACTATACCACCGATGGCCAAACTACCAGTGTCACCCATAAATACTCTAGCTGGAAATGCATTGTACCACAAAAAACCAGTACATGCCCCTACAAAACAAGCCGAATACACAACTAGCTCTGCGCTAAATGGTATGTAGAGAATATTAAGATAATCAGCAAAAAAAGCATTACCAGATACATAGGCAAAAATGCCGAGAGTTCCAGCAATAATTGCTGACAAGCCCGCCAGAAGTCCATCTAATCCATCAGTCAGATTAGCTCCGTTACTCACTCCCGTGACTATAAATATTACAATTGGAATAAAAATGATCCACACGAAGGACTCCTTGTTCTCTTTCAAAAACCAAATAAAATCACTATAAGAAATAGTGTTATTTTTAAAAAAAGGAATATTCGTAATTGATGACTTAGCATAAGCCATTTCTCGAGAGATAGAAACACCAACTGGTGACTGTTCTTCTAACTCAAATGTCTTTATAATGTGATAACCTTGATCAACCGCAACCTTGACTGGCATTCTGACAACAACATCTTCATGTAACACCATTGTCACACCGACAATTAAGCCTAGTCCAATTTGACCAATCACCTTAAATCGTCCTTTCAGACCTTCCTTATTCTTCTTAAATACTTTGATGTAGTCATCCGCAAATCCAATAGCCGCCATCCAGACGGTAGTAACCAGCATAAGGATGATATAAATATTATCCAATCGTGCAAACAACAAGCATGGAACAAGGATCGCGGCAATAATTATTAATCCACCCATCGTTGGAGTTCCCTCCTTCAACTTTTGACCATCAAGACCAAGTTCGCGGACCGTCTCGCCTACTTGCAACCTTTTCAAAGATCGTATGATTCGATCACCAAATACAGTGGCAACTAAAAGTGAAACTAATACTGCCAACCCCGATCGAAACGATATATATTGAAATAGACTTGCGCCTGGCAAGCCATAATTCTTCTCTAAGAATTCAAATAAATAATAGAGCATAACCCGTATTACTTTTTAAAAAAAACAGTTGACAGCGGGGATCTAAAACGTTTTCCAGATGTATCCCACTGCAACTGTTAAAACCAACCTGAGAATGATAATAGAACCTACTCTTAATTATCTTCTGGAAAATTCCATTACCTTTCTCTTATCATCGAATGGATGTTTAACTCCATTGATTTCCTGATATTTTTCATGTCCTTTGCCTGCTATTAACAACACATCTCCTGCATTCAGAAGCATTAATCCCATCTTGATCCCTTGAGCTCTATCGCTAATTCGAAAGACTCTTGACTCATCTTCCAGTTCTATTCCTTGTTCCATATCATCAAGAATACTTTCTGGATTCTCAGATCGAGGATTATCAGATGTTAATACTACCTTGTCACTATATCTTGCTGCAATTGCCGCCATTATGGGTCGCTTCTTTGCATCACGATCTCCGCCACAACCGACTACTGTAATCACATTAGCTGCACTTACTGCTCGTATTGTCTTGAGTACATTTTCTAATGCGTCAGGAGTGTGAGCATAATCAACAATCGCAAATGCTTTTGACTTCTCTACTTCAATGAGATCAAACCTACCCTCAGGAGCTCTCACTATAGAAAGTGCTGAAAGTATCTCCAATGTACTCCCTGCTTCTAATTGCTCTAAAATTGCAAAAGACGCTAGAAGATTATACCCATTAAACTCTCCTACGAGTCGAAAAAAAGCTTCTACACCATTCACGGACATCTGGAGTCCACCGAGGCCAGAATCAATTATCCTACCCTTGTAATCACAACTCTGGCGAAATCCATAGTACACCTGCTTAGCTTGCGTATTCTGCAGCATTATCCTGCCATTTTTATCATCAATATTGACAATGGCAACTGCATCAGGCTTCAGACTGTCAAAGAACATTTTCTTCACTCTGATATACTCAGAGAAAGTATTATGATAATCAAGATGATCATGAGTAATATTGGTAAATACCGCAATATCAAAATCAACTTGAGATATCCTATTTTGGTGAATGGCATGAGAACTCACTTCCATTATCACATGTGTACATTCAGCATCTCGCATTCTTGCAAATAGTTGCTGAAGAGCAATAACATCTGGCGTAGTCAATTCACTTGGCTCTTCTTTATCATCTATACAAATCTTCACTGTAGATATCAATCCACAAGTCAGACCTAGTGTCTTCAATGATTGATGCAATATTGTCCCCACCGTTGTTTTACCATTAGTCCCAGTGATACCAACTATTTCTAGTTCTTCACTTGGATAATCGTAGTAAAAAGCAGCAATATTACCAACCAAGTTTGCTTCATTCTCAACCTTTAGAATTCCATCTCTATTCGGAAAATCATCCTGAGTAACTAGACACAACACAGCACCGTTATCAATCGCTCTCTGGACATAATCATGACCATCCGCATTTACACCCTTCTGCGCTATAAAGAGATATCCTGGCTTAACCTTCCGGCTATCTATTGCGATTCCAGCAACTTGCTGACTTCCGTCAAACTTTCCCTCTTTGATAGTTACTACTTCTAAGATTTCTTCTAAAAGCTTCACCTTATTTCAAAATTTTTATGATATCGCTTTCGACATCATTGTAAGTATATTATCAATGTATTTTGATCAATTTCTTTCCCTGGATCAATCGTCTGCTTCCAGACTCTTCCAGATCCAAAGACCTCATACTTCACACCCAAACTTTCCATGATATAGATAGCATCTCTCAGCCCCATACCTTTCAAGTCAGGAATCTTCCCTACTTTAATTTTCTTTCTTTCAACTTTCAATTCGTCCTCTTTCGGAAAAATATCTATCCATTTGTTTCTAGTCTGCACATCCTTCACTCCAATAAACTCTAACACTTTTTCATAATCACCTGCGTAACCCGCATGATAGCTTTTCACTAGATCCTGCCTCTCCTCATTCACGATACTGGCCATCAATTTTTCATCTATCAGTGTCACACCCTCTGCTATGTTCTTAAACACTGGACCTGCCACTTTACCGCCATAGTAATCTCCGTCTTTTGGCTCATAGACAACAACTAAGAGCGAGTATTTCGGAGAATCTGCTGGAAAAAACCCAACAAAAGACGCATTGTATTTCTTTTCTTCTTCCGCTTGTGCATAATTCACTCTGGTTGTTCCAGTCTTTCCAGCAATTTCTACTATATCAGACTTCACACTTTTTGCTGTGCCATCGTTTACAGTAGATTTTAAGAGATCATGCATTTGCTCAATAGCACCCTTACTTGCTATCTGATCGATCAAGACTTTTTGGCTAAACTGCTCCCAAGTCTTTCCATTTCTGATCAACTCACTGACCATATAAGGCTCCATCAATCGCCCTCCATTCGCAATAGCATTACAAAAGTTCAACATTTGCAATGGAGTCAACATCAACTCATATCCGTGAGACATCCATGGAATAGTAGTACCATACCAAGTCTTCTTATTCACGTCAGGATGCTTAATTACCGGATTTGGCTCACCAGGCAACTCAATATTTGTCTTGCTTACCAAGCCAAAAGAGTCAAGCTTATTTACAAACCTTGCATTATGAGCTCTCTTACCATAGTATTTCAAGGCCAAATCTGCAGCGCCAATATTACTAGACATCTTAAATGCTTCGGCTGCCGTTACCTCAAACTTTCCATGCAGATGAGAGTCCTTCATGGTCAAATCATAAAATCGCTTTTTACCGCCATTGAGATTTACCTTTTCATTAAGCTGCAAGTGACCATCATCTAGCATTGCCAAATAGCTCGCTATCTTGAATGTAGATCCTGGCTCACTCAGCCTTCCAATTGCATAATTAAAGTCTTCAACTGCACCTTTCTTAGTATTGGTAAGATTTGCCATTGCCTTAATACCTCCAGATTCAACATCCATCAATATTGCTGTTCCTGCTCTGGCTTTATTATTCAACACAGCCAACTCCAACTCTTGATGCACAAGATCTTGCATAGTCATGTCAAGGGTGGTAACTACATCGTCACCTTTTTCGATCTTGAGCTCAGCCGGATCAAACATTGGAACCCAAACTCCACCTGAAACCTTCTTCATAAAGACTTCATAAGCAGGCCCGCTTAATACTTTATCATATGCAGCTTCTAAGCCAATCTTATCAGCATTTTCTCTATCCTCTCCAATCGTTCTTGAGGCAAGCCCAGCAAAAGGCTTAAATCTCTTATTCTTGCGAACTACAATTAAACCTCCTCTGTATTTGCCCTTTCGCAAAATGGGATAAGACTTTAGTCGGTCAAGCTGATCAAGATTAATATCAGATACCAATGCTGTATACCTAACGCTCTTCTTTCTTTCCTTGCCTAACCTTCTGTCATTCGTTAGCTTAAATCTCCACTGCTGCTCTGTATACACATCAGGAAAATCTTTGGCCAACCAATAACTTAGAGAATCTACACCTGCATTAAACACCTCATCTGTAGGTGCTAGCAAATCCATTCGTATGTCAAAAAAAGGCAGTGAAGTAGCAAGAATATTTCCTTGAGCATCGAAGATGTTTCCTCTTTCAGAATCAACAGTTTTCCACTCAACTTTACTCTCTGCTTTACTTCTCCATTTATCGCCTTCAATCAGACTGATCTTTACCACTCTGAACAAGATGAGGCACGCAAACAAACCAAATGCCAGCAGCAACACATAGACACGAATGAGCAATTCATTCTTTTTATCTTCACTTCTAACACTCATCTACTTAGCCTTCATCTTTATCAATAATAACTGGAGTCTTGTCATATCGCTCCAGTCCTTTATCTTTCAATGTTTTATCAAGCTCTGATGCTGTACTTTTAAGCATCACTTTCTGCTTTAAATGCATGTACTTATCATGCACATTTTGTCTTTCAATCTTCAGAGATTGAATTTTTCTTAATTTTTTCTCCGAACTATTTGCATTAAAGATGTAGAACAATCCCATAAGGACAACTAATAAGACATAGCCTATATTCCTAATTACAAAATCGACTGGTCTTGCACCTTTCATGTTTATAGCTTTTCCGCAACCCTCAGCTTAGCACTTCGAGATCTTGGATTATTTAGTTTTTCTTCCTCTGATGGCACATCAAATTTTCTTCCAACCACCTTATACACATCTATCTTCCTTCCATACTCATCTTCGCTTATCAAGCCTTCATGATTTCCATTCCTGATATAATGCTTTACAATCTTATCCTCTAAAGAATGATAAGTCAAAACCACTAATCTTCCACCAACTTCTAACCTCTCAGCACACTTCAACAAAGCTTCTTTCAAAGCACCCACTTCATCATTCACCTCTATTCGCAGCGCCTGGTAGACTTGAGCAAAATATCTATTTACATCGCCAATTACCAACTTAGACAAGAGCGCATTAAACTGCCTAACCCCAACTTTTGTGGGCCACTTATTTCTCTCTTCCACAATTCTCTTAGCTAACGTCTTAGAATTCCTCACCTCACCAAACTCACCAAACACCTTCCACAACCTTTCAAAATCATAACTGTGCACTATCTGCGACGCTGTCATCTCCATACTTTGATTCATCCTCATATCTAACACACCTTCTTCAAATCTCCAAGCAAACCCCTTTTCCACTTCATCAATCTGCCAAGAACTGATACCCAAGTCAGCAAATATCCCGTGTACTTTATCCACCTTATAGTAATCAAGCCATTGATCAAAAAAGCGAAAGTTTGATAAACAAAATGTCAATTTTTGACTATGACTTGCCTGCTTACTTGCATCCAAGTCCTGATCAAAGGCATAGAGTCTCCCGTTAGAGTCAAGCCTCTTAAGTATTGCTTCACTATGACCACCACCCCCATGAGTTAAATCAACATAGACACCCGAATCATTTGTTATCAAGCGCTCAACACACTCTTCTAACATTACAGGAATATGATAATCACTCATCCTGAGATGCATTGTTGCCAAATACCTCTTCCGCTAGTTGCGAAAAATCCTCTGGCTCTCGATCAAGCATCGCATCGTACTGATCTTTAGCCCAGACTTCGATTTGCTCATTATATGCGAACAAAACAACTTCCTTAACTAAACCTCCGTACTTCATCAGTCCTTTGGGAATCAATATTCTATCTGCAGAATCACAACTCACCTGAGTTGCTCCTCTATAAAAATACCTCACTGCCTCCCTATTCTTTTTTACGTAGATGTTGAGCTGGTTTATCTCTTTCGTCTTTTTCTGCCAAACATCTTGAGGGTATATCATAAGATGATTTTCAAACCCTCGATTTATCGTAAACCTCGCATGTTCAACTCCAAGTTGCTTGAGTAAGGATGTAGGCATCTTCAGCCTACCCTTAGCATCTATTTTGCATTCATATTCTCCTGCCAGGTTGTACATGCTTTATTGTCAACGACAGAACAAACTTAACAAGGATTAACACATTTTCCCACTCTTCAACACATTTTTTTCAAAAAACATATAAATTTTTATAATCTGTTATTGCATGTAAATAAATTGTTTACATGTTATACATTTTTTGATTACATATGCCTGCAAACACGTCTACTATCCACGATCACAGAGAGACACTAATCCTTAACTGCTGCTTAGCAATTAATTACAAATATAAAATAATCTTAATATAAGTGAATCCCCCTTATTTATTAGGGGTTTTTCGAGGTTGGTATTTCTTGAGGCGCATTTGAATTACTCCTAGTATTGCCTCCTTTACGATACTGGTATTCATTTTGGAAGTACCTTTCTCCCTATCCTTAAATATTATAGGTATTTCCTTTATGCTAAACCCTAAGCGATGAGCAATGTATTTCATCTCAATTTGGAATGCGTATCCAATGAATTGAATATTATCCAAATCTATGGTCTCTAGTACTGCTCGCTTGTAACAAACAAACCCTGCTGTTGTATCCTTGACTGGTATCCAAGTGATTGCTCTTACAAACAATGAAGCTCCATAGGAAAGAAACAAACGATCAAATGGCCAGTCTTGGATTCCACCACCTTTAATATATCTACTCCCAACAGCAATGTCAGCATCCTCTTTACATGCCTTGATGAGTTGAGGTACAACCTTTGGATCATGACTGAAGTCTGCATCCATCTCTAGGACATAATCATACAAGTTCTTAATAGCATACTTAAATCCTGCAATGTATGCCGTTCCCAAACCAGATTTCTCAGCACGCTCCAATAGGTGCAATCGATGTAAATATTCTTCTTGAAGTAACTTGACTTTATCTCCTGTTCCATCAGGAGAACCATCATCTACAATCAATATTTCGTAATTTGAATCAAGAGAGAGTACTGCATCGATGATAGATTCAATGTTCTCTATTTCATTGTAAGTTGGTATAATAATAAGAGACCGGTCAGGCATAATCACTAAAAATCAAGCAAATCTATCAGGTTCTGCTTCTTGCATAAGTTTAATAACGGTCTCAACCACGTCTTCAGTTTGTGGTTTTGAATAATAGTCACCTTCATCTCCATATGGGGGTCTATGATCACTTGCCGTCAGAGTCAATGGCTGGGAATCTAAACTATAATAACCTCCTTGATTTTCAATTACTTCTTGTAAAATGTACGCAGATGCTCCTCCGGGAACATCTTCATCAACAATTAACAAACGATTAGTTTTTGACAGAGATTGACCAATATGATGCTCCATATCAAAAGGCAAGAGCGTCTGGACATCAATGACTTCAACAGTAATACCTACTGATTGTAATAGAGGCACCGCAGCCATCACCACTTTCACACAAGACCCATAAGTTACTATTGTCACATCGTCACCCTCTTGCAGTGTTTCTGGGCTGCCTAAGGCTACTGTATATTCTCCTATATTATCTGGAAGTGTCTCCTTCAATCTATATGCATTCAGAGGTTCAACTACAACAGCTGGATCACTTGATTGGATAAGTGTCTGATACATACCAGCAGCTTGAACAAAATTTCGTGGCACACAAATATGCATCCCTCTTAATGTAGTCAGCAACATACCCATATGTGAGCCTGAATGCCAAATGCCTTCTAGTCTATGCCCTCTCGTTCTGATTATTGCTGGAGCCATTTGCAATCCTGCAGATCGATATCTTATGGTAGCAAGATCATCTGTTAGGGGCGCTAATCCATAGACGAGATAGTCCAAGTACTGGATTTCTGCAATTGGTCTCAGACCCCTCATGGCTAAGCCAATCGCTTGTCCTACGATGGTCCATTCTCTGATCCCAGTATCAAAAACTCTTGATTCACCATACTTTTCTTGTAAGCCTGCAAAACCTTGATTCACATCACCAATATTACCTACATCTTCTCCAAAAGCATATGCCAATGGATTTACACTAAATAAGTAATCAAAGTATGCATTGACTACTTGATAGCCAGAGACATTCTTAGATTCGTCAGAATAGATCGGTCGAACAACTGGAATTTGAGTTGCGTTTCGCTCTGTTTCACTATAGAGATGGGTGTGATATGCTTGAGCACCTTGTGCTTCCTCTCTATTCAAAATAGTCTGAATCCCATCCCCGTATGGAATATCTTCAACCTCAGCTCTCGAACGAATTTGTCTGAGTACTTTGACTAGATCATAACGCATCGGGACATATAGATTCTTTATCTCATTAATCTCCTGCTTGAATGCATCTTCGGAAAGCTCTAGCAGAGCCAGAATCTCATTTCTTAATTCTTCAATTGGCTGATAGAAATTATCCCACGCTGTTTTCTTTCCTTCTTTTACAAACAATTTGGCTTGCTGATGCAATTCTTCCAACTCTTCTTCTGACGCTATACCTGACATCACAATCCACTCTTTGAACTTGAGATTGCAATCATAAGCTCTTTCCCACTCTAGTCTTTCTTTAGGTTTGTATCGTTCGTGCGAACCAGATGTCGAATGTCCTTGAGGCTGAGTAAGCTCCTCCACATGAACAACTACAGGGCGCCGTTCCGACCTAGCCAAAGTCGTTGCTTTTTCATAGGCATTATTAAGTGCAACATAGTCCCAACCGTTCACCTTTATAATATATAGCCCATCACCTTCTGCATTCTTTTCAAAACCTGAGATGACTTCAGAAATACTACCCTTTGTGGTTTGATATTTCTTTGGGACAGAGATTCCATAACCATCATCCCAAACTGAAATTACCATTGGGACCTGAGTTACGGCAGCAGCGTTTAATGTTTCCCAAAAGACTCCTTCAGAAGTGCTTGCATCTCCAATTGTGCAAAAAACAATTTCATCTCCAGAACCTAAATTTGGATAGTGCTCTCTAACTTCTTCATTTTCTCTTAACTTATTTGAGGCTAAAGCCAAACCTAAGGCTCGCGCCATTTGACCACCTGTTGATGATATATCGGCACTTATATTATAAGAGTTCCGTAGGTCAAGATAATTATCTTCCTGGTCAACAAAAGGTGTCGCAAAGTGACTATTCATCTGTCGACCTGCAGAAAAAGGGTCATGATTTACATCGGCATATAACTGAGCAAATAAGTCTTCAACCTTTGTTAGACCAAGAGCCATGATCATTGTCTGGTCTCTATAGTATCCAGATCGAAAATCACCTTTTTCAAAAAATCGTGAAAGGACTACTTGAGGAAGTTCTTTGCCGTCACCAACAATACCAAATTTTGCTTTACCAGTCAAAACCTCTTTTCTACAGAGCAATGAAGCTTCTCGGCTCACTTGACATATCCACAAATCCTTAAGAACTGCCTCTTTAAAGGATTCAAGGGAATTATCCTGATGAAGAGTATTTATAACTAAATCCTGATAACGATACGCTTTAGCTTGGCTCAATGGTATTAAATTGGTTGGTAAGGCAAAATTAAGAGTATCTCTAAAATTTCTTCAAAAGCAGCTCAGAAGTTTTCCACAAATGCTATTAACTAAACATTAAAGATTCATTTAAACAAAGTATCGCTTGATTCTTGTATTTTTGAATCATAAATTTGAATTCCTTTTTAAAGAAACTGTATAGAAAATGAAAAATATTTTAACACTGCTTTTATTGAGTTTTACTTCTGCCTTTGTTTTAGCGCAAGCTGAAATACAGAAAGAAACTACTGAGCAAGATGGAGGACCAATAATGACATTCGAATCTATGAATGTTGATTATGGTACTATTGAGCAACATTCAGAACCGTTAAGAGTACTTAAGTTTACTAACACTGGCGATGAGCCTTTAGTAATCAAAAACTGTAAAGGCTCTTGTGGTTGCACTGTTCCAATTTGGCCTAAAGAGCCAATAATGCCAGGAGAAGAGTCTGAAATCGAGATTCGTTATGCTACCAATCGTTTAGGTAAAATAAATAAAACGGTTAGAATAACTACAAATGAAGGCGACACTCCACATATCGTAAAAGTTCTTGGAGATGTTTTTCAAGCAGAAAAAGAGCAAAGCGTTCCTTCAAGCCAGCCTAGTATGTTAAAAGGCGGACAATAAGAACAGAAATATAACACAGTAAGAAAACCTTCAACGAAAGTTGAGGGTTTTTTTATTTTACAATCAAAACAATATGATTACACTACTCTCACCAGCGAAATCATTACATGCGATAGCTGAAACACCAGAAGGTGAAACAAGAGTTCCTTTTCCAAAAGAAACTCATGAATTAGTCAAAATACTAAAAGGATACAATCAAGACAAACTAGGTGATCTGATGCATTTGAGTGATAATCTTGCATTATTGAACTATAAGAGATATCAGACATTCTCTTCTCGATACACAAATAATAACAGTGCTTCTGCAGCTCTTCAATTTGCTGGTGATGTGTACAGAGGCCTTGATATGAGTACATGGGATAAGCGAAGCATTGATTATAGTCAAAACCATCTTAGAATACTGTCTGGACTTTATGGGCTGTTAAGGCCTTTAGATAAGATGCAACCATACAGATTGGAAATGGGTACGAAACTGAAAAACAAGCATGGTTCAAATCTCTATGCATTTTGGTCAGAGAAAGTGACAGCCTTACTCAATAAGGAACTGAAAAAGCATAAAGTAGACATTATTGTCAATTTAGCCTCAAAGGAATATTTCAAAGTGGTATCAACCAAGCAACTAAATAGTCCAGTAATTAATGTAGAGTTCAAGGAATACAGAAACGGAGACTTGAAAATAATCTCCTTTAATGCAAAAAGAGCTCGAGGTCTGATGGCTAAGTTTATTATGACAAATAGAATTGACACTCCTCAAGACTTATCAAGATTTGATAGCGAAGACTACAAACTCAGCGCAGATAGTGATGAGCACAACTTACTTTTCATAAGATAATAATGTATGATCCACCGAATTCTAACTCTTGTTCTCCTAGGCTTTGCAATTAATCTAATTGCCCAATCTGAGAGTGAAATAATTAATGATGCGCAATCCTTTCTCGATAATCACACAACAGCAGAGGGAATCAACTATCAATCGATTTCTTCAGAACAATCTGAATGGGATAGGCTCATGCGCTTGGTACGAGATATTGAAGGTCCAAATAGAGAGCGTTCCTTGGCACTCAACTGCCTGGGATATAATATGCATGTCATTGACAAAGTCTTAAAAAACTACCCTTTACAATCCGTTCAGCAAATCAAAGATTTTTTTGATTCAGATATCGAGATAGCTGGAACTACGACAACACTTAACCAGCTCGAGAAATCTTTACTTGAAAAATACAACCATGGAAGTATACACTATTTACTGGTGTGTGGTGCTCAAAGTTGCCCAAGCTTACCTGACCACACAAAGATTTCATCAGAACAATCTCAACTTGACTCTGTATACAACTCAATTTTAGAGCAAGGAAAATTCGCTTTCATCGATCGATTTAACGAACAACTTGTACTCTCTAAAATTTTTGAATGGTATACTGAGGATTTTGGAGGAATAGAAGCTATAAGAAGTCAACTAGCATTTATAACTAGACAAAGCCTTGATGATTATAAAGTAAAGTTTGACACATATGATTGGGCATTAAATGATGTAAACAATGGAATTCAGACCAGATTCATTCCTTCTCGATTATTAACAAAAGGCGAAATACAATTTCAAATTTTCTCAAACTATTATACACAGTCTGAACCGAGTCTTACTCCAAATGCGAGAGTCAATTTTTGGTCGAATATTATAACTGTCATTTTCGGATCTAATAAGAATCTGAATTGGGGTCTTTTTGGAAGAGTGAGATCTGTAAGTGTAAACCCGGCCAACGGCATAAGAAACTACTTTAGCGGTTATACGATAAACAATCAAAATATAAGTCCACTCAATGGAGTCTCTACATATGAGCGCTTTGGGTTGACTGCACTTGGACCACAGATTCGATATAGACCTAAACTAGACACAAAAGGAAATAATCTTTTTGTACACACCATTACATTTCCAATTGGAAACGCATTAGAAGGAGACAATCTGAATGGGTATATCGACTGGAACGGTATAAGTCTCTTCAATCAATGGTTCTACGACTATGATATCAAACCAAAGCGAAATATTTTTCTAGATATTGGTTTTAATATTGAGAATATTGATTCCAGGTTTTTTCAGAAGGAAGGAGGATTTGTCTATATATCAACTCCGGTTACTGCAATTTATAGTGCTTATCCACAGCCAGGATTAACATTTTATGCTTTGGCTGGTGCTGCACCAAGAATCTGGATGACAAGAACCGATACTATCAATATTGGTTTTGATCCTTTTGGGCAAATTGGTGGAGGAATGAAATACTTTATTTCTGATACAGTTGAGATAGAATGTTTGCTTACTCAATTTTTTGGAGGCAACCTCTCGCGTAACGCACAAACAATCAATTTTGGAATAAGATACACCTATTAATAGGTACACTCATTGCCCTTTTTCGTATATACAAAATAAAAATGTCAAAAAACATATTAAAATATTTTTTAATATGTTAACAAAACTTATGTTTGTGTCACGATAATAAGATATCGTATTAGTTTTCTTAAAGACCTTTTAAATTGAGTAAGCATACAATGTAAACGAGGTCATTCCAAAAACCGATGCTTAACCACCATTGGTGATTTCTTGCATTGTATGCATTACTTTTGTTACTGTATGGTACAAGAACATGCAAAAGTTCTTGTTTAATCCTATGGTGAAGACACGTCCACTTACATTTAAAGAGAAGGTCCACGAAGTGATCTTCGAAGCAGATACTAGACAAGGCAAATGGTTCGACATCGTACTTATAGTTGCCATAGTCCTCAGTGTATTAATTGTCATGTTAGAAACTGTACCTTCATTGGAGGACAGATTCGGTCATGTTTTCTACATTTTGGAATGGATATTTACAATACTATTCACTATCGAATATGCTTTAAGGCTTTACTCTGTTAAAAAACCAATGAAATATGCTACTAGCTTTTATGGAGTTGTAGATCTTATTTCCATTTTGCCTACTTATCTCTCGTTTTTTATTTATGGTTCTCAATCCTTAATGGTAATCAGAGCACTAAGACTCCTCAGGATATTCAGAGTATTCAAACTTGCAAATCACTTCAAACAGGGGCTGATGCTCATTAGGGCCCTGAGAGATAGTGCTGCTAAAATCTCTGTGTTTTTGTTCTTTATTATTCTGATGACTATCATGTTTGGATCTCTCATGTATCTCATCGAAGCCAAATCAAATGCTGGTTTTGATTCTATCCCAAGAAGTATTTACTGGGCAATTGTGACACTAACAACTGTCGGTTATGGAGATATTAGTCCAAGCACAAATCTTGGTCAGTTCATTGCTGCTATAGTTATGATATTAGGTTATGCTGTTATCGCTGTACCTACAGGGGTTGTCACTTCTGAGATAATAAGAGGAACAAAAAAGAACCAAAATGAAGTGAACATCAATACTCAATCTTGCCAATCTTGTTCAAGAGAAGGACATGATGATGATGCAATCTATTGTAAGTATTGTGGAGAAAAAATCAACGAACAGGATGAAGAAGACTAAGAATTGGTGTTAACCTGGCAGTCTCAAAACATGAAACATTCTTTTCACACTATAATCTCCACTTCCATTTGCCAATAAAATAAATAACCCACCGCAGTATGCCATTGTCCGTAAGAACATCAAACCTTGGACACGTTGTACACTTGGGTCATCATTCCAGAATGAATACACTATAAAAGTATAGGGAAGCCAGTAACAAAGTAACATTAAAGCTCCTACTCTTGAGAAATAACCAATAAGTACGAGTATACCACCGATGAGAAGGAAGATAATCGAACCTACTAAGAGCAAATTCAGAGCAAAATCAAGGTTATATATTTGAAGAGTTTGTTTTGTTTCCTGAAAAAACACAATAGTATCTAGTGCTTCAAAAATGCTAACTAGACCAATTAAAATCCTTCCAATAAGATCAAAACTATTTTTCATGTGTTCTAAAACGATGCAAATACATTGCCAATCATGTAATTTTGGACCCGAATTATGAGAGAACAAGCAAGCCTATTAAAGCTAATTGGAAAACTATTCAATATTGTATTCTTCTTTTCACCTAAAATTGCAAGTAGATTGGCATATAATGCCTTCCAGAGGCCTCGAAGGAGACCAATGAAATCGGGTAGCGAAGCTATATTAAGAAAAGGCAAGTATACTTTTCAGACAGGCAAAGAAAATATCCAATATTACAAATGGGGAGTTGACAAGGCATCTGTTGTTTTTCTTCATGGTTGGGAAAGCTCTTCATTACGTTGGAAACCATACTTTGACATCTTCAAAGCGAGAGGAATTACAATAGCTATGCTTGATGCTCCTGGACATGGACTCTCTACTTCCAAGCTTTTTAATGCTCATGCTTATGCGCAAGCAGCACTTCCCCTTATAAAAAAAGAACAACCAGAAATCATTGTTGGTCATTCCATCGGTGGTTTTACGACGATGCTCCTTTGCAACGAAAACCTAGGATACACTCCTAAGAGGGTAATACTCTTGGCCCCTAATAATAAACTGAAAGACATCTTGAGAACCTATCAAGATATCTTAGGCTTTAATGATGGATTGTTCAATCAAATGATAGCTGATATTGTAAAATTTGATGGAAAGACTATTGATTATTATTCTGGGGAGGCCTTACTACAAAACATTTCTGCTCCTGTAACAATCATTCATGATACAGATGATAAGATTTTACCATTTAACGGAAGTGCATTAATGGCGGAGCATAACCCAGATATTGAGTTAATCAAGATCACTGGATATGGTCATAAACTAAAAAGCAAAACTATTGTAGAATTGGTGCTAAAAGCATGTAGGAAGACTATTCCTCTCCTCCATCCATCTCAGTCGTGAGGTGCTCAGCTTCTTTGAATGCTTTGAGTACTTGCTGATTCGCTTGAAATTCAGTATCAATAGCTTCAGCATATTCATCAGTTTGTGTTTTCAACTCTTCCTCTTTCTCTTCTTTCAAAGACTTCGGTAATTCTCTTATCGAAGAAATGAGGTTATTGTTAAACTGAACCAGCACTTCCTTTTTACTTCTTACAAGCCCCATTGAAAGTGCATTTACTCTGGTGGCTACTTTTTGCTTTTCATTCTTCACATCTTGCTCAATAGCTTTGGCAAGTACCTTATTATATCTTTCAATGAGATCCTTTACTTCTCCAGCAAATTTCTCGCTATGCTTAGAAAATAAATCATCAACTTTTTGTTTTTGATCTGCAAACTCCTCTTGATAATCTTCGTTGGCTTCAACAGTTGTCTCATCTGCTTTGACTGTCACAGGAGCAACATTCATGATATCCGCAATAAGTGACTCTTGGGCAATTGCAACACTAGAAAATAGTAAGGCAAAGAATGTGAATAGAGCTGTAATTCTCATTGTAAAAGAATTTTTTTATAAGTATTTCCGAATCTAGAACACCAAAAATAATAAAAAGAGTTTCATCTAGGTATTCATTAGCACAATCATAACAAATTCCTAAAAGACTTTTTAAGAAAACGCAAATCATTGTCAATTTGTATCCTTTCTTTCAAAACTTTCTGTTCTTCAGGGTTTTCACCTACTAAGTAAATTTGTCGCCCAACTATCAATTACTTTCTGTTGTGCATATGTAAATTAGATTTTACCATAACTTCGGAAAAATCTTTTGCTATGCGAATCCTTTTCTTATCACTTATTCTGTTTGTTTTTTCAGACTTTTGTTTAAGCCAATCGTATAATAATCAGGCTCGCACTCGTGCAGAGTATAGTTACAAGAAAATACAGCCACAGATAGATATCAAGAAGTTGCATGAAAACGTCGAAAGTGTTTTTGATGCCGATATTATTGATGGTCTGACACAGAAAAAGTCACTCAAGGGAATAGATAATGCCACGCATGTGCGTTATCAGCAAACATATAAGTCTATTCCCGTTCTGGGCGGTGAGGTAATAGCACATGGTAATGCTTCCAATAAATTCATGACAAGTAACATCTTACCTCGTATTAATATTAATCACATACCTGTACTTAGTGAACCTCAAGCCATCGAGAAAGCAAAAGCATTAAGCGATGCTAAAGAATATCATTGGGAAAAATATGAAGATGGTGAAGAGCCTACAGTACAGCTGATGGTCATGGATGCCAGTTTCCCGAATTTCTCAGGAATCTATCAATTGGTGTATGCAGTATCATTATATGCTACCCAACCTCTGGATAAATCAAAATGGTATATAGACGCACACTCAGGACAATTAGTAAAGAAAGTATCTGAGTTATGTCATGAGAGTGTTCCCGCATCAGGAAAAACTCTGTACTATGGAGAACGAGAATTCATGACTGACAGTGTGGCTCCAAATGAATACCATTTGATAGATCGTTCAAGAGGTGAAGGCAATACGACGTATAGAGACTCCAATGGCAGGACAGTATTAACTGACAGTGATAACTATTGGGATCTTACAGATAAGCATAACCATTCTGCAGCAATTGATGCACATTGGAGTACTGCCGAATTCTATGATCTTTTGTATGAATACTTTGGTTGGGAAGGTCTAGACGGAGAAGGAAAAGCAATGGATTGCGTGGTCAACTTCAGAGATGGGTCACCGTATGTCAATGCATTTTGGGATGGTCGGTATGCTTGGTTTGGAGATGGTGATTGTCATTTTGGTCCATTGACTTCGTTAGATGTGGTTGCCCATGAATTTACCCATGGTCTCACTGATTATACCTCTGATTTAGTCTACATGGACGAACCAGGAGCACTCAACGAATCAATGAGCGATATTTTTGGCAAAGCATGCGAACTCTATGCTACTCCTGAGGATTTTGACTGGTATATCGGAAGAACCTTCAATTTGACAGAATTTGCTAACCCTTTTAGGAATATGGCAGATCCTTCCTCTGCTGGAGACCCTGAATATTATCAAGGTAATTTCTGGCATGTTGACGAGTCAGATAATGGAGGAGTTCATAGCAATAGTGGAGTATTAAACTATTGGTTCTACTTGATCACCGATGGTGCAAGTGGTGAAAACGAAAAAGGCTATGCTTTTGATATTGAAGGATTGGGAATGGAGACCGCTATTCAAATTCCATTTTTGATGCAATCAGCCTACCTAACTATAACAAGTAATTATAATGATGCATACAATGCTTCTGTTCTCGCAACTGAATCATTATATGGAGCGGAGTCAACTGAGATGGATGTCATAAAAGAAGCTTGGAAGGTTGTTGGATTACCACTAAACAGCAACCAAGTTGTCGATTTAGACCTTGCAGTCGAATTTGCTTCTGAGCTGGATAATACATGTATTAATAATGAACCCATAGATGTTGAAGTAAGGGTATCTAATATTGGTATAGACACACTATTTGCTGGAGATACTATCAAATTGGTGCTTAATAATGTCGAAACAAATCCTTACAACTATATTCTGACTGAAGATTTCTTGCCTGGGCAAGACTCATTAATTACTCTAATAAATGGTTACACCGTGATTGCAGAGGGGAATCTCAGATTAGATATTCTATTGACAAACAATGATAAAGTTCAAGGTAATAACACTGATAGACTCAACTTTAGTAATTATTTCTCAGACTTACAAGATTTGGAATTGAGCGTGAATGTTCCTGATAATATTGACTGTTACATTGACTCTATTCCTATTCCAATTTCTGTAAGAAATAGTAGTTGTGCACCTATTCCAGCAGGCACAGAATATACTGTTGTAATGAAAACAGGCGGACAAGTGGTGTCTGAAGAAACCTTCACAAATTCTTCAGATATAGCAGTAGGCGGAAGAGCTAATCATGAATTCTTTTTTGTATACCCCGGTAACATTACCATTCTTGATTTCGAATTACTGGTTGATGATATCGATGTGTCAAATAATTTTGTCAGCTTTCAGCCAGTTTTTGTAGAGTCTTCCATTAATGAAGAATATGAAAACTCCTTGAATGAAGAATCAGCATTCGATGATCTCATATTTTTAGCAGATGAATTTATGTTTGGGTCTGTAGAATATGAAGGAGCATTTTATATGGGAACAACAGGAAGAAGCAGTGATCCAACGAATATTTGTCCATTCTACCAGGATAATTTCACGACCAATGGTTCGACATACTTTGAAATGTGTGTTGATTTTGAAGAATATGAAAACATTGTTCTTTCCTTTGACTTAATCCAATTGAGAAATGAATTTGTGGACTCATTCCCAGAACTTACTAATTCGTTTTGCATGACCATGGTCGAATGGAGCTCTATCAACAAAGACAGCACATTGCTAATAAACGATCAGACAGAAGGTGAAAAATATCATTACGACCTACAACTTCCTGATTACTTTACAGGATATATCCGTTTTCAGTTTTATAACCATATTGGTAACTTAAATTTTTCATCTAGTTGGGCGCTTGAGCGTCATGATTACAATTTGTTAGACAATTTGACTTTGAGAGGAAATATCGTTTCTAAGACCGAAGAAAATATTGCAACATCTGGTTTAGCACTCTATCCAAACCCTGTATCAGACGTTCTCTTTATTGACGCCTCAGACAAGGAAATTCATCATTTGAGAATTCTTGATTTGTCAGGTAAAGTGCTTCTGCAAGAAACTGATCCTAGCGAATCTAGAGTCAATATCTCTCAGCTCAAAAACGGGATGTATTTTATCCAATTAGCTGAATTAGATGGAACTTCAACAACACTCAAGTTCTTAAAACAATAAAAGGAATACACTTATAGAATTCAGCAATATAAAAGGGGTATTCACTGAGTTCAAACCAGACGATGGATTGTATTTTCGCATTCACGTAAAATTTGTTTCTTGAATGTTTCTAAATTCTAGAGTTTCCATCCTATTACTAGGTGTTTTGTTGCCCATACTCAAAGTAACAATCCATCAAGCTTTTACCCCAACTACAACTACGGAAAAAGGTTGTTTTGCATTAGCAGATATTACAGCTGAGCAATCTGGGCTATGGAATGACCCTAGTATTTGGTCTGGCAACACTGTGCCCACATCATTCGATAATGTGATCATACCTGTCAACAAAACAGTAACATTATTAGGAGTCTGTAGCGCAAAAACAATTAGAGTCCAAGGTAAGCTTAACGCTCTTCAAGATAATCCCAATGCAGACTTCGATCTTTACGCCGAAAATATATTAATATCAGGATCTCAAGCGATCCTTGACCTAGGGACTCAGGTATCTCAATATATAGCAGAAGGAACCATCAATCTTATTGGACAAGATGATGGAGATGACATCATGGGCATGGGTGACAAATTTTTGGTCATCGCTAATGGCGCAAAAGCATTTCTACATGGCAAGAAAAAGACGAGTTGGACACAACTTGACATTACTGCCGAAATTGGCCAGACTGAAATTGCATTGAAGGAAGCCGTAGATTGGGAGATTGGTGATAAAATTGTTATTGCATCGTCATCAAGATTACAATCAGAAACTGAAACAAGAACAATCCTAGGGATAAGTTCAGATGGAAGACAACTCACTTTAAATGCTCCCTTGCTCTACCAACACTATGCAAGCATAGAAGAATATGACAACGGCAAACAAGGCATTGATAAGAAAAGCTGGACTGTTGATCTTAGAACAGAAGTAGGTCTACTCACGAGAAACCTCAAAATTCAAGGAGACAATGGGTCTGAGCTATCTGGATATGGTGGTCATATGATGATTATGCCATCAGCAAAAATCTATTGTAGCAACATAGAACTCTATAGAATGGGCCAACAGTTTCATATTGCTCGATACCCATTTCATTGGCATCTGTGCGGAGATGTTGATGGCCAATACATCGATAACTGCAGCATACACAGAGGCTTCAATAGAGCAGTAGTTGTACATGGCACGAATAATACAAGAGTTGAGAACACTGTAGCTTATGATATCTGGGGAAGCGCATTGTTTCTTGAGGATGGTATAGAAACAGGTAACATCCTTCGCAATAATCTTTTACTAGGAGTGTATGTTCCTCCTCATGCACCTGAAGAAATTGATTTTGACTCTGGCAGTCTGCCTGGTGGTATTGATAATCCTCTAGGAATAGTACCATCCGATTATCAAAGGCACCTCTTTAGGGTAGAGTCTCCTGCCGGAATTTGGATAACTAATCCAGATAATACTATAGAAGACAATATAGTAGCTGGCTGTGATGGTGTTGGATTTTGGTATGGACTACCCGAATCACCAACAGGCCTATCAGCTGGCACGCCGAACATCAGCCCAAGAAAAATACCCATTAGATCTTTCAAGGGTAATAAGGCACACTCTGTGGCATCTGGACTCCACTTTGATCACAGCCACAATGGTGCACAAGATGCCCTTGTTGATGCTACATATTTACCAGAAGAAAATGGTGTTGGAGTTTGGACTGAGGTGACAGACTTTACTTGTTATAAAATGAATCGAGGTTGGTGGACAAGGACTACAGTAGCCGCTTCAAGAAATATTCTATTCAGAGACATCAAACTTCTTGATTGCAAAGATGAAGAAATGATTATTTCTTCATGGAAAGGAAGAATGTATGATTGTCTTTTTGTAGGCAGAACACCGAATCATTCTGATAAAAACAGGAAAGTAGACTACACAGCCGCTATGGCTTTCTATGATGGAAATTACGAAGTCTATGACAGTCATTTTGAGAATTTTGATAGAGACTACCTTTCCATATTTGCTTGGTTTGGTGGTGCTGATGATAGATGCAATGATTTCTTTGCAAATTGCACATTTAAAAATGTCAATTACTATAATGATTTCACACCAAGGAAAAGCATTGATTTAGGTGGAGTAATACGTGATATAGATGGCACAGTGAATGGTATACCAGGAGCATGTTTGTATCCTGAGCATCCCTATGTGATTGATCTAAACAATTTTGAGCAATTGGATCCACAGATGATTGGCTACATTACCAACGGACCATACTACCCTGGAAAAATAGATATTAGAAAAGCATTTGAAGAAGATGCAAATGGCATCTATTCTGAGTGGGGTGATGGCCATTGCATTCATGGAAGCGTGTGGGGAGCTTATAATCAATTTACCGTCATCCCTGGTCTGAATCGGACCTATAAGTTTAGATGGTTAGATGAGATCAATAGTTCTCTCGAACTTGGCTTTAAGTATGTCCAAAATGGTGATGCAATTAATCTCATTTTTGAAGGTAGTCCTGTAGAATTGGAGTTGTCTTCAGGCCAGAAGCTTAGCTCTCAAGAGGCAGTCTTTGCTTCCAATACTGATGCGTTTCACTGGAATAGTGAATCACAAACATTGGCCGTAAGGCTGATTGCTGAAGGGGACCCTACTCCAAATGACAATGAATTTATTGCAGAAAAAATTACTGAAATTCAAACTGTTAATAACCAGAACGTTCAAGCTAAAACTATCTATCCAGCTGTGTTCAGACCTTATGCTGGAACACCTCATACAACAAACGCTATTATCGAAGCAGAGCATTTTGATTACGGAGGGCAATTCATAGCATATCTTGAAATGGGAGATCAAGCTCCACTACCACTCTATGACATCTCCAATGAGAACAACCGTTTTACCGTGCTTTCTGCGGAAGCTGATAAAGCAAGACCTGGAGAGTTAGTTGAGATTGGATTATCAGAAGAAGAGTATTCTGGAAAATTTGCGATTAGAGATATCTATCAAGGAGAATATTGGCACTACTCCATCGCAGTTCCTGAATCTCAAAACTATATTTTCAGAATAAAAGCTAAGTCTGAAAATTCTAACAATGGCTTGACTGTTGAAGAAGGCAACACTACCCTATTGACAAGCCAATGGACACCTACTGGTAGTAACAGCCAAATTGCTGAGCTTGGCAGTATCTTCCTTACAGCTGGTAATCACGTATTAAAAGTAAAAGCGACTACAAGCGATTATAGTCTAGATTGGTTTGCTTTAGTTGACCCAGGAGCAGGACCATTTAATGATATGGCGGGAGATTCTGATGGGGATGGTAAATTTTATGCTCAAGAAATCGATCTAGGTAGGAATCCCAACTCAGTCTGCGACCATGCTTTTGAATTTGATACAGATGGTGATCAGGAGGCTTGGTGGAATGCATTCCAACTGGAAGATATTGTTGTGACTGATGGGACTCTAAAAGCATCGACACTTACCAATGATGCAAGTCTCAATAGTCCTTACCTTACGGTAAATGGGGATAGCCTTGGATATATTCAGATCAGAATGCGAGCAGGGCAAAATGGGCTTGTGGAATTACATTGGGAAAATGACAATGGATCCTACGATGTGACACGTCGCGTATTTCAAGATTACACATCAAATGGAGAATGGCAAGTGGTTACTTTTGAATTAATTGATCATCCTGAATGGAAAGGAAACACCATATATCAATATAGGTTAGACCCATTATCAGAAGTAACAAATATCGAAATCGATTGGATTCGAGGGAGCTGTGAACCTGTCATAAATGCTGCAGCTGATAGTGATGGTGATGGCAAATCCTATGCAGATGAATTAGCCTTAGGTCGGAACCCTTTTGATATTTGTGATATGGGCTTCGAATTCAATCAGGATAATAATCAAGAAGCTTGGATCAATGTGGCCAACATCAGCAATCTCAGAGTCGAGAATGGTAGCCTAAAAGGTAATCCTACTTCTGCTGATCCAAATATTAATAGCCCTACTCTACTTGTTGACGGAGACTCAATAAAAGCAATCCAGGTCAGATTTAAAGCTGATCAAAATGGACTCATGGAATTATTTTGGAGCAATGAAAATGGTGGCTACTCTTCCCAGAGGAGAGTAACTGTTCCTTATGAGGAAACTCCAAATTGGAGGACTTTGATTTTTGATCTCAAAGAACATCCTGAATGGAAAGGAAGGACTATCGAATCTATCAGAGTAGATCCTTTGAGTTCAGCTTCGAGTTTTGAAATTGACTTTATCAGAGGAAGTTGTACAACACAGATATCCACCTCAGGTGATTTGGATGGAGATGGCAAAAATTATGAAACAGAAGTTTCACTTTCCCGTAACCCTTTGACCATGTGTGATTTAGGCTTTGAGTTTAACTCAAATTCTGATTTGGAATCTTGGAATCCCGCCGCAAACATGCAAAATGTCCAAGTTGTCAACGGATCTTTCCAAGCACAATCTACTAATCCAGACCCTAATCTTATAAGCCCTACATTGAGCATTGATGGAGATTCTATAAAAGTAATTGAAGTAAAGATGAGGAGTGATCAGAATGGAATTGTCGAATTATTCTGGGCGAATGAGGTTGGAGGATTTGGTCCGGACAAACGGATAGAACTTGATTATACAGGTTGGGGAAGTTGGCAAACCTTAGAGTTTGTAGTTGGAAATCACTGGCAATGGGATAATCGTATTATCAATACAGTGAGATTAGATCCAATTGGAGCAACTACCAATTTCTCTATTGACTTCATTCGAGGGCATTGTTGTTATAATCCGGGTGCTTGTCCTCCTATTAGCGACTATATAGATGCTGACCTTGATGGGTTTGTGGACGGTATTGATTGTGATGACCTGAACCCCAATATCAATCCAGGGTCAATAGAAGTGCCTAATAATACTATTGACGAAGACTGTGATGGAATAGCTCAAGTTATTGATCAAGATAATGATGGTTATAATTCAGCAATTGATTGTGATGATACAGACCCCAACGCAAATCCTGGCCAAGAAGAAATAGTTAATAATACCATTGATGAAGACTGTGATGGAATAGCTCAAGTTATTGATCAAGATAATGATGGTTATAATTCTGATGAAGACTGTGATGACACAAATGCAGCAGTTAATCCAGGTGCAGAAGAAATTCTAAATAATTCGATTGATGAAGATTGTGATGGAATCCTGGGTGGTATTGATAATGATAATGATGGGTTCTTCGATGGAGAGGATTGTGATGATACAGACCCAAGTATAAACCCAGATGCTTCTGAAATTCCAAATAACACGATAGATGAAGACTGTGATGGCAATATATTGATTATTGACCTAGATGGGGACGGATACAATTCTGATGAAGACTGTGATGATACAGACCCTTTTCTGAATCCTGGTCAGATGGAGATACCAAATAATGCAATTGATGAGGATTGTGATGGAGTTGCTTTAGTTATTGACGACGATGGTGATGGTTATAATTCCGATGAAGACTGCGATGATACGAATCCAAATATTAATCCGAATCAGGCAGAAATACCAAACAACTCAATTGATGAGAATTGTGATGGAATGATCTTGATCATAGACCAAGATAATGATGGCTATAATTCAGATGAAGATTGTGATGATAGCAACCCAAATATTAACCCTGATGCTACGGAGATTGTCGGGAATACCATCGATGAAAATTGTGATGGGATAATTGAGGGGATTGACAATGATAATGATGGCTATTTTGATGAGGTAGATTGCAATGATTCAGATCCAAATATTAATCCTCAAGCAATTGAAGTATGCGATGGAGTGGATAATAATTGCAATGGTGTGATTGATGAGGGTTTCATGCTGAACACCTATTATCTTGATGATGACATGGATGGCTTTGGTAATTCAATGTTTACAGTTACGGCATGTGAACAACCACCTGGATATAGTCCTAATGCTTTAGATTGTAATGATGATAATGCCAGTATAAGTCCAAACGCAGAAGAAATTCCTAATAATACCATAGATGAAGATTGTGATGGAGAAGCACTTGTCATTGATATGGATGCAGATGGATTTAACTCTAGTGAAGATTGTGATGATAGCAATAGTGAAATTAATCCTTTGGCTGTTGAAATTTGTGATACAGTCGACAACAACTGTGATGGAAATGTGGATGAAGGCTGGACATTAATACAGCAATATTTAGATCAAGATGGTGATGGTTATGGTGATGAAAATTTTGGTATTGAAGCATGTAATCTAATCAGTGGCTATGTTGCGAATGCAAATGACTGTGATGATACAAATCCAGAGATACATCCGAGCTCAGAAGAGATTGTGAATAATGGGATCGATGAAGACTGTGATGGCTTCGACTTGACGTCTTCAACTCAAGTAATTACGCATACCAATTCAATTACGGTTTTCCCAAATCCTTTTTCAGACTATTTATCTCTATCCAATCCGAATAGACTTGATGTTAGAATTTTAATATATTCCTCTTCAGGTATTTTGATAGACAGACAAATTGGTAATGATAGTAGAATTCACATTCAAAGTTCATCGTTTTGGCCAACAGGGATTTACTTCATTCTTGTTGAGCAAACAGACGGTGTCCATTTACAAATAGAAAAAGCTATAAAACTCTAATCACTTCAACATACTACCTACTGCTGCCCACCATGGTCGTACAATTACTTCGAGTCTACCAGCTTTGACAGCAGGGTCTGCCTCAGCCAAACTCTTGGCATCTGCAAGAGTTGGTACCGAGTAGATTGCAATACCTCGAAAATCACCATCATCACCAAATGGCCCAGCAATATGAATTATTCCTTGATTCGCTAAACTGTCCATGTGAGCAAGATGCGCTTTTTGGATTTCAGCAACAACCTCTTCTGATTGATCCCTTTGTTCACCCGCTTTCAAGAACACCATAAAGTACTGCTTCATTGTGTAAGTGGTATCACCTTCTGTCATTTCGAAAGTCATAAAACCAAGAGAATCGACTTCTACTTCTTGAGCAAAAAGTTGGATACCAAAGAGTAAAAGAATACTAAGAAAAAACGCTTTCATTCCAGACAATTTTAGCCCAAGTAAAGAAAAAATATCGAAACACGGAATACAAGTCTAAAATTGATTAGCTTTGCACCCGCTAAACTCTGATCTTAGAGATCTTTTTTTGGTAAAATTATAACAAATGGCAACATACTTAAGTAAAGAAAAGAGAGAAGAAATTTTTGCAGAATTCGGAGGGAATTCTAAAAACACAGGTTCAATTGAAGGGCAAATAGCTCTATTTACCTACAGAATCAAAGAACTTTCTAATCACCTTAATGCTAACAAGAAAGATCATTCTTGCAGAAGAACACTTCTGACGCTTGTTGGTAAAAGAAAAGGTTTGCTACAATACTTAGCAGACAAAGATATTAGCCGATACAGAGCGATTATCGAAAAACTCAACCTAAGGAAATAAAAACTACAGGTGTGCTAAAGTGGTACACCGCTTTATTCTGATCGATAGTATTAACATTGCCCAAGATGTTGGGGTGTATTACTATGGTGCAGTCTAAAGTTTATTAAGCGAACAATATAACATACAAATTAATGGGTAATATTAAACCTACGACTACCTCATTCAATCTACCTGATGGAACTGAAGTAGTTATTGAAACAGGAAAATTAGCTACACAAGCGCACGGCTCTGTAGTAGTTAGAATTGGAAACACAATGCTATTTGCAAGCGTCGTTTCTGCAAAAGAGCCCAGAGAGGGCCAAAGCTTCTTCCCACTCTCCGTTGATTATCAAGAAAAATTTGCATCGGCCGGAAAAATCCCAGGTAACTTCTTTAGAAGAGAAGCAAGACTTTCTGACTATGAAATACTTATCTGTAGACTAGTCGATCGTGCCATCAGGCCGTTGTTTCCAGATGGTTACATGAATGATACTCAAGTCATTATCAATCTTATCTCTGCAGACGAAGAAACCTTACCAGATTGCTATGCGGCTCTAGCTGCATCTGCTGCACTATCGGTCTCTAACATCAACTTTGATGGGCCTATCTCAGAGGTTAGAGTGGCCAAAATCAATGGCGAATACAAAGTCAATCCAAAGCGAAGCGAAATGCAAGATGCAACACTTGACATTATTGTTGCTGCAACGATGGATAATGTGATGATGGTTGAAGGAGAAGCTCATGAATGCCAAGAAGCTGAACTTATAGAAGCAATAAAGGTAGGTCATGAAGTGATCAAGACACAATGCCAAGCACAGCTGGACCTTGCAAAATTAGTTGGTGAAAAAGCTACTCAGAAAAGAGAGCTAGTACCAATAGAAGTGAATGAAGAAGTCTATAACTTCGTCAAAGAGCACAGTGTCGAAGGTATCAAAGCTATTGCTAAATCGGCACTTGCAAAATTTGAAAGAAAAGACCAGTTCGATGTCCTCGGGAAGCAAATTGCTGAAAAGTTTGAAGAGGCTCACGATGAAGACTATGTTTCTGAGCACGGAGGACTAGTCGGAGAATACTTTGGTAAAATCAAAAAGGAAACGATCAGAAGAGTTGTTCTTGATGAAGAAGTGAGATTGGATGGTCGTCAGTTTGATGAAGTTAGACCTATATGGACTGAAGTAGATTATCTGCCTGCTGCACATGGTTCTGCAATATTTAACAGAGGCGAAACACAATCACTCACTTCTCTTACACTAGGAACAAAGACTGATAGTCTGATGGTTGACACTGCTCTAAACATGAGTTATGAGAAGTTCATCCTTCATTATAACTTCCCTGCTCTCTCTGTTGGAGAAACTAAACCAATGCGTGGACCTGGAAGAAGAGAAGTTGGGCATGCCAATCTCGCTCAAAGAAGTCTGAAACAAGTATTACCAGAAGATAATCCATATACATTAAGAATCGTATCAGATATTCTTGAGTCTAATGGTTCTTCTTCCATGGCTACAGTTTGTGCCGGATCCTTAGCATTAATGGATGCAGGTATTAATATCAAAGCACCTGTTTCAGGTATTGCTATGGGTATGATTTCTGATGGTGAAAAAACTGCTATCCTTTCCGACATCCTTGGTGATGAAGATGCGCTTGGAGATATGGACTTCAAAGTGACTGGAACTGAAAAAGGTATTTGCGCATGCCAGATGGATATTAAGATTGATGGGTTACCATATGCATTACTTGAGAAAGCATTAGATCAGGCCAAAGCTGGAAGGCTGCATATCTTAGGAGAAATGAATAAGACTATCAGTGCTCCAAATGCAGATCTTAAGCCACATGCCCCTAGAATGGTCGAAATAATCATAGACAAGAACTTTATTGGAGCAGTAATTGGACCTGGAGGAAAAGTAATTCAAGAAATCCAAGAAGTGACAGGAACAGTTATTAACATTGAGGAAGTGGATGATAAAGGTGTTGTTTCTATTGCTAGTAACAATGGTGAAGCATTAAAGAAAGCTGTCGATTGGATTAACAATATCACATTTGTGCCTAAGGTTGGTGATGTCTATGAAGGTACTGTAGCATCAGTTATGCCTTATGGTGTATTTGTTAATTTCAAAGGTAAGAATAGCGGTTTACTTCATATTTCAGAGATATCACATACTAGAATCAATGATGTTTCTGAAGTCTATAAAGAGGGTGATTCTGTCAAGTTCAAGCTAGTAGAAGTGGATAAGCGAACTGGTAAGATGAGACTTTCTCGTAAAGCTTTGATGCCTAAACCTGAAAAGAAACAAGAGGGTTAGAAAAGGCAACTTTTATACAATACGAAAAAACAGAGTGCAGCTAATATAGGTTAGCTGCACTTTTTTTGTCTATAAAACATGTTAGTTGAAACTTTAACACGTTATTAGTTGTAACTACAGTAGAGATTATTTATTAACAGGATAAAAGCAGTTTTCTATTGGGCATGCGTCAATTAAAAATCACGAATAAAATCACGAACCGTGAGAGTGTTGCACTTGACAAATATCTTAATGATATTGCCAAAATAGATATTCTTACCCCAGAGGAAGAAACTACTTTAGCAAAGCGGATAAAAGAAGGAGATAAAGATGCTCTAGAATTACTTACCAAATCCAATCTCCGGTTTGTAGTGTCTGTTGCAAAGCAATACCAAAACCAAGGATTGTCTTTGAGCGATTTGATAAATGAAGGAAATGTAGGGTTGATGAAGGCTGCAAAACGATTTGACGAAAGTCGTGGCTTCAAATTTATCTCTTACGCGGTTTGGTGGATTAGGCAATCCATACTTCAAGCTATTGTAGAGTATAGCCGTATGGTCAGGCTTCCCGTCAACAAACAACATACAAGCAGTAAGCTCAATCAAGCTTTCTTATCGTTCGTGCAACAATTTGAAAGAGAGCCAACAACTGATGAACTTGCTGAGATCATGGATATGACTCCAAAGGAAGTTGAAACAATCATGCAGCAATCAGGTAGGCATGTATCAATGGATGCTCCACTTGGTGGAGATGAGGGTAATGCAACTATGCTTGACCTATTCGCTCCAGGAGATCAAGAAAGTCCAGACATAGGACTCATGGAAGAATCTCTCAAAGATGAAGTTCGTGAAGGGCTCGCAATGTTGTCACCAAGAGAAGTTGATGTATTGAGAGCATACTATGGTCTGAATGGTCACAAATCTCATAATCTTGAGGAAATCGGCGAGATGTATGGTCTTACTAGAGAAAGAGTGAGACAAGTCAAAGAACGTGCATTGAGAAGACTCAGGAAGTCTATTAACAAAAATGCCCTAAAATCCTATCTAGGCTAATTTTTGCTAACCAAGCAGATGTATTATGATTAGAGTTTTGATGATTGCCTTGATCGCAGGAGCAGGAGCCTTCTTTATCATTTTTCAAGTAATCAAATTCTTCTTTAGTATCAGCAATCCTAAGTCCAGAGTATCTAAGGATCGTAAGTATGGCTTAATAAAGCTGAGAGAACTTGCAGAAGGACTTGTTCCTTTTGAAATAGAAGAACTTCGCATATTAAGTATAGAAAGAACTGCCTCACCGAGCAGAAAGACTTTTCATAGTGAAGAATTCGGGACATTATCTACGATTTATAATGAGCCGTTGGTCGCCTACTACTATTTTGATTACCTGGATGAAAGAAAGCTGCTCTTAACAGAAACCGATGGGACTGACGTAGAACTCTACACTGAGGCACATCAGACAACTGTTTGGGTTAATGGGAAGATTCGATTTGTAATAGATTCCAAAGGACAGTTGATAGATAATTCGAATCAATCCATTCTGGGTGTTTTACACAGAGATATCAATAATCAATACAGTACCATTCAGATTAATGGAGAGACTAGAGCTCATCTGCTTAATAATAAATTTGTGCAACCATCTAGTACTCGGGCTTACCCAGTTATTGAAGTAGAGAGCAAAGCAGAAGCATTAATCATCTATTGTCTCTCTTTGTATCAAGTATTTGAGATGTAAGAAAATAAAGGAGGCCAATGACCTCCTTTGAATCAATTAACAATCTTCTTTGATTTGTCGTAGCTCCTCTCTGGAATTTACTGTTGTTGCTTCTTCAGCCCCATCAAGGACTACTTCAATTGGAAAATCTAATTTGGGTCTTTCTTCAGCATCTAAGTTATCGAGCTTCCACTCTCTTAATGCTAATCGAGCATCCCTCCACTTTTCATACTCAATCACAGTACCATCTGGATATTCAATCCCGATTGGATAGACTAATCTAAAGCATGGCTTGCCTTCCCCAAGATTCTCTCTAAAACACGCTTTCCTAATATCCACGAGCTCACTTCTGTCAACTACTGTAATCACTTCTCCATCTTCATTAATCATATCAATGGGGTATTGTAATACAGGTCTTCCAATAACTTCTGGATCAGATTGGAACCAATTCCTAATTTGGGTTCTTGCATCTGAAATTGACTCTGCTTCTATTACACTTCCATCTGCCAAGTCAAAAGCAATTGGAAATACAATTTCATAGCAGCCTCCAGAGCCAGCTCGAGTCTCTACAACCAAACTATTCAGAGTTTCATCAGTAAGATCAGTACTCTGTTCTTCTTTATTACAAGCCAAGAAGCTCAATAAAGCAAAACAATAAACAAAAATGCGATGTGTCATAGGTGAAGAATTTAAAGTGTGAAAAATAAACTAACAGTGCTATGACTTTAAAGAACAAAATTGGTTTAATCCTGGTGTTGAATTTGTTAAACGTTGATAAGATACGTTGGTAGATTGGTGTGAGTTATTTATCGATAATAGTGTTAAATATTTCTTTTGACTGGAATCTTTAAAATGCTTCCTCCGTTGAGAATTGTAACTAATCCACATAAGAGATGAAACACTTACTCATCGTATTATTTACTTTCAGTGCAATAATTCTTTCTGCTCAGCAAGAATCAAATGATACAAAATCCTTTGAGCAAGGAATTACAAAACTTCAAGAAACACTCGATACTCTTGATGTCAGTCGGATTCTAGAAAATCTAGATATCACAATTAATGATGTCAAACCATCAGAAGATGATTTGAATGCAATGAAAGACCAGATGTCTCAAGCCTTGTCAAGACTAGAAGAAATTGATTTTGACAAATTAGAAGCAGACCTGAAATCTTTCATGGAACAAATGGGAGATATCTTTGGAGATTTTGATGGTTTAGAAGTCCTTCCACAGCAATCTCAGGAAAAGGATACCAAGCTCAAAAAGATCTAACCTACTTTAGAAATTATTTTCTTTTGATAGGTTGCTGATTATTTAAACAAATACAATAATATTGCGTTGATTATACATTAACGTGGTATTATGACGAAAAGCAGTATGAATGTTTTAGACACTGTGAGGATTATTATCTATAGGTGTCATGAAAAAGGCTTGGAAGTATTCCTTCTGAATGAGCACCTCGAAAATGATCCAGATATCTGGGGACTACCAACAGGTGACAAGTCTCCTCTTTCCGCTGCGATTCAACAAAATAGAATCATTGAACTTGATCCTATCATCGATGATAATGGGATCGAACTGAAGACATATGCCATCGAAGCAGATTGGCATGAAATACCAAGTATTCGTGGTATGGTCAAACATGATGTTAAACTTATTAAATACGCTCTAGACAAAGGCACTTACTTCTGTGTTAAGGAAGCAGTTAAGAGAGTACTACCAAATGAGTATAAAGCTTTAAAAGAATTAAAGGATTTAATATTAGATAGAAATCTTCTTTTTAATATCTAAGTATTCCTTAATGCTTGCTCATTATCTTTGATAAATGAAGCAAGCCATACCACATACTTACTTTCATTTTCCTAATCAGACAAGTTTCTATAGAGGTAAAGTTCGTGATGTTTACGGATTTGATGATAAGATAGTTATGGTGACGTCTGATAGAATATCAGCGTTTGATCATATTCTTAAGCAAGCTATACCAGACAAAGGCGCAATACTCAATACCATTGCGGCCAGTTTTCTGGATAAAGCAAAATCAATTGTACCGACTTGGCTTGAAGCCTGTCCACATCCTAATGTGTCCATAGGAAAGCGGTGTGAACCTATTATGCTCGAAATGGTAATAAGAGGCTACCTTGCGGGTCATGCTTGGAGAGAATACAAATCTGGAAAGAGAATGCTATGTGGCGAAGAAATGCCTGAAGGAATGCGAGAAGGTCAAGCCTTCCCTACTCCTATAATTACCCCTGCAACGAAAGCAGAAGAAGGTCATGATATGGATATAGCAAAAGCTGATATTCTCAAGCAAAAGATTGTCTCTCCAGAAACTTATGCTGAGCTCGAAGCATATACAAAAGCATTATTCGAACTGGGCACACGACATGCAGCAAAGCAAGGGTTGATTCTTGTTGATACTAAATATGAATTTGGTCTGCATAATGGACAGATAACCTTAATGGACGAGATTCATACGCCTGATAGCTCTAGGTACTACATTAAAGAGGGATATGAGAACAGATTGAGCAAAGGAGAACAGCAAAGACAACTCTCAAAGGAATTCGTCCGCGAATGGTTAATGGAAAATAATTTTCAGGGCAAGACAGGGCAAACATTACCTGATATGCCTCCAGCCTTTGTAGAAACTGTCACTCAACGCTATACAGAACTCTTTAGTAGACTGATGGGAAAAGCTCCAGACTTGGCAGAAAGCTCAGATATCCTTTGGGATATCGAACAATCTATAACTAACTACTTCAAATAAGTATTATTGATCACCAAGGATGATTGGCAGACCTTCGTCTCCTCCTCCGATGACAATAATTTTTGAATTAGAAGATTTAGCTAACTCCAATGTAGCTTCAATACCTTTATCCTTTAGAATCTTGTCATTCAAACTTGCAGTTAATACTCTATTTGCTTCTGCTTTGGCATTCGCCTCTATGATTCTTCTTTCTGATTCTTTTCGCTCTTTGTCTAGTCTAAATTCATACTGAAATGCCATCTGCTCCTCTTCCAACTTTTGCTCAATTGCAGCTTTGAGTTTTGGAGGTAATTCAAGAGAACTAATCAAAATTGCATCAAGAGTTATATACTTCTCCGTCACAGCCTCAGCTGTTCGTTGGAAGATCTCATCTTGAATGGCCTCTCTCTGAGTACTATACAGTTCTTCTGGCAAATACTTACCTATCACCTCTCTCGTAGCCGATCGTATTTCTGGCTTAATGATTCTATCTAAATAGTCACTACCAATTTCATCATGTAAGTATCCTATCTTCTCTGATACAGGATTATATCGATAGGATAATTCTACTTGAATAGAAAGACCATTCTCTGATAACACTTCCATCTTCTCAAAACCTTCATTTATTCTTACATCATAGACTATAAGGTCATTCCAAGGAGCCACTACATGGAATCCTTGATCATAGATTCTATCCTTCTGAATACCACCATTAAACCTCTTAAACATCACTCCTTTCTTACCAGGAGGAATAGTAATGAATGTTGTGTTAGAGAGTACAGCAAATAAAAAGAAGAGGGCTACAATATAAAATATATACTTAGATAAGTTGCCTGGAAGATTAATTTGAGGACGTTGGCTCATGGTTTTAATTTAAAGAATTAAGAATGTATACATCTACTACAATCCAATGTAGGAAATGATTTATACTATTCGATAAAATGTAAGATATTTTCTACTATCTCATTACTATCCTGATCTTTCATGCATTTAAAGTGGCGCTTAGGGCAAACTGTATGACCAATTTTAGAGCATGGTCTGCAACTCAAATTGTTTACCTGATGGACAGAATAAGTGGATTTTCCTTCAGGATAATATGGATACATCCCAAATTGGGGTACTGTATTACCCCATACGCTAATAATTGGCTTCTTTAATCCAGCAGCTATGTGCATCAACCCTGTATCTCCGGTAAGCGTAGCTTTAGAATTCTGGAGAACAATACTGCTTTGTGTAAGAGTAAGTCTACCTACCAAATTAATGATCTTATTATCATCCAATACACGCTCAATTCTTTCTGCTTTTTTGATGTCATTGGGCCCACCGAGCAGAGCAATTTTGCCTGGAACATTCTTGCATACTTCAATGAGGGTTTCATCAGTAATTTGCTTGGTTTGATGAGCGGCTCCAATAGCTATAGCTAAATCAAAACTTTCGACTCCAGCCAATGTTTGTATCTTCTGCCATTGTGCTGCACTATCATTGGGAAGAAAAACATCTAGACCCTGATTATCATTCTGGATTCCAAGATGCTTTACCGTTTGCAGATATCTATCAACGATATGGATATCTGGCATCGTATCTCTTTTGAAGTTGACAAGCAACCATTTCTTTACGTTTAACTTATTGACCCTATGAGTGGGTTTTCCTAATTGAAATGTTAGTCGCCTACTCTTAATATTGTTTTGCAAATCAATCACATACACATAATTATTATTCTTGATATGATTGAATGTGTTCTGATTTAACTTATCAAAATAAAAGGTGTTAGTTATATATGGGTTATACAACATTACCTCTTTCATTTTGGAGGTAGTCAAAAAATCAACGTCAAAGCCTCCTTGTTCCTTAAGAGTACGGAACACAGGAGAGGTCAGTACAATGTCACCGATTGAACTGAACCGAATTACAAGTATTTTTTTACTACTTATTGCTTGATAAACTTATCTGTGTGGACAATCTCTCCTTTATATAATAGGCTAATCGAGTACAGTCCTGTATTCAAATTACTGAGAGTTAGTGTTTGCACCTGAGCCTGCATATCAAACTGAGCTACAGTCCTCCCTAAATTATCTTGAATCACAAGATGGTCACAATCCATCCCATCAATTGCTATTTCCAACTGATCAACAACTGGGTTTGGCGATATACTTACGGTATACTCTTGAACAATATCATCAGTGTCAACATAGAGATTCCTCACACCATTAGAGAACCAAGTTCCCCATTTACCACCTACAATAAACACATCTTCACTGTTTGATACAGCTGTTATCTTATCAGAGTTTAGAGTCACAACCCCAAGGTCTAGCCCAAATATCCAAGGAAAGTCAAAGATGACCTTCGAGTCATCTCTAGAAAAGTTAGGATAGCCAAGATCACTATTCTCCATAATGATACCTAGATCACCGGTTTCAATATTATACCCAACTACTGTATAGAGATTATCCTCAAGAACATCAAAGGCAATAATATATGGAGAATTCTTACTAAACGTAGGATTACCTATACTTACGCCTTCTGGCAATGCTGAGAACAATTTTTGAATATTACCATTTCCAAATTGATCATTTGCTCTATCCCAAACTTCCAGGAAACCAATATCCCAATAATTGATTGCACCCGAACTATTAGAAGTAATACTATTATTGGCATCATACATCAAATATTTCCCTGTAATGTCAAACTCCATAGCATCAGCATATAAGACATCGCCTGTAGAAACTCCTTCTGAAAAAGTAGGATTGTAGAGTTCATAAGGTTGTGTTTGATTGCTTTCGAAATCATAGATGTAGACAAAGTTCTCTTCTTGATTTGCTATTGCAGCTAATCTTAATCCATCTTTGGATATGACCACATTTCTCCAAACCGCTTGATCATCAAAAACATCGTAGCTAAAACTCCCAGCATTCCAATCAATTTCGACAAGATAGATTCTACTATCGCTCCCCACAAATACAATTCTTGTTCCATCATCGGACGCTGAAGGTTTACTCTTAATATTCTCTTCTATAAAAGGATTATTAATATCCTCTCCTACACCATCTGCCAAATTGATTTGACTCAAATCTGGTGGGCTCCACATAACAAAATCAGCACCCAAGTTCTCCATGGCATCCTCTACTGTTGTACCTCCTGCACTCCCAATTCCGACCTGATCGAAAGCACTATTTGCAGCATCGACAATTGATTGCATACCCATATCTGCAGCTGCTTGTACAACTGCATTTCTACAGTCTACAAATTGAGAAGACCTTGTTAGATAAGTAGTCAATGCTCGATAGTACACTTTCTCTGCAGTTTGATTACCAACCGCTTCCGCAAACAGATAAAATGCTCTGTTAGGAATTCCACTATTGATATGCACACCACCATTATCTTGACTCCCAGTAAATCTTTCACTGTAATGACTCGGTTGCCATCCTGATCCAAAATCTCCTGTAGATGCTCCATTATGAGGATCTTTCAGGTTTCTTAATGCTCCTGAAGGAAACGCATTTGTCTTTACTACTTCCTCTCCAATTAGATACCACTCTTGATCAGCATCATCAATCATAGCGCCAAATACATCTGCAAAAGATTCATTCAATGCGCCTGATTCTCCTTGATATTCCAAATTGGCTGTATTCTGTATAACACCGTGAGTTAATTCATGTCCGGCTACATCCAACCCTCTTCCTAATGGTCTGAAAGCCGAATCACCATTCCCATAAAACATTGCAGCTCCATTCCAAAAAGCATTACCCATTGAGCTTCCGTCTTCATTTGCTACATTGATGATGGAAACTATATTTCCGCCATTACCATCTATAGCTTCTCTGGAATGCACGTTTTTAAAATATTCATAGGATAATCCTGAATTATAGTGCGCTGAAACTGCTGTCTCCTTATCACTCCAACTATTGTTTCCTGATGTCACATGATCGTAAGTGAAGTTGCTATTTTGTGGCGCAGTATTAAAAGCATCTATGGTCCAAATGACTCCTACTGGTTCATTGGGCATGTTAGATTGTCCTCCTTGAAACATGGTTCGAGAACCATCAAGCAGATAGAAAGTATTACCGACTTCATACGTATTAATTGTTCTATTCAAGCCAAAGAGGTCGGAAGCATTTGCAGTCGCTTCACCATCTGGGGGCAAGCTGCAAGAATGTCCATGAAATTTACAAACTTTTGAGAATTGATCTAAGAACTGTCCTGTATCTGCAGAAACAATAAACTGTTGATGTTCTCCAACATTTGCATAGACATCAACGTAATACGCTAATACAACATCTCCGTCTTTCTTCTGAAAATAGACTTGCTCAATTACCCATTGTTCATCACCAATAAGGTGACTAAGATTATCATCAATCTCGTGGTAATGATCTAATTCAGCAATAACCAATTGCTTTACTTGTTCTTCAGAAAGTCCAGATTTACTAGCAGGCAAGATTCTTGAATCAGGCAGCATATTTGACTGCATTGAAACAACTCCTGCCTCATCAATATGAAGTATTGATTCTGAATTATAGACTTTAATACCATTTCTAGTTTGGTGAAATCTCAAATGGGTATGTCCATAATCATCAGACCATGACGAATGGATCACTACATTGTCTTCTAGATTTTTGATATTAACCAATTCTGAAAATTTGCTCAACAAGACTTGAGGATTTGATCTTTCAGCAGTAACCTGGTCAAGGCTTACATACTTTACACCACTATATTGGTTGACACCATAGGCTAAGCCTTCACGTTGTCTTTCTGGTAGTTTGGACCATTGTCGAGTGCTTATTCCATCTTCTATTATTTGAGAAAATGTTGCCTTGATTACAGGCTTGCTTTCTTTTAGAATTGTAGATTCCTGTGTTTGATCTGAATCACTGAATTCTACTTTTTTAAACTGCGACCATGTCGGAACGGAAGAAAATATGAGTATTGAAAGTATGAGTAATCTCATTGTATAGTCTTTTGGTATGTTATTTAGTAGGGTTCATGTATCGCTTTTTTAGCTTCATAAAATTCCTGTAGTATATATCAAGCTGTTCAGGCATTGATTTATTCATTCCTCCCCATGCTAATTTCTTTTTGCGATCGCCTTGTTTGATGATAATAAAGTATGTCATATTGCCTGGATCATCGAGTACTAATTCATCAAATCCTAGTGTTGTATAATTATCAAAAAACTGTTGCGCAATATCCTTCTCAAAAGATCCTACAGGCTGGTAGGTATCCGAGGACATAGACTTTTCGAATATTTGACCATCCGGAAGTAATTTGAATTTCTCGGTTTTACCCGCAAAACCACCTGAACTACCAAATATTAACTCAGGTTGTCCACCATCATTTGCCATGGCATCTTTCTTTGATTTACAATTTGAAAGCGAAAACAACATCACAAAAACGAAGAGGTAACTACAGCGCATCATGCTTAGCATATTAAATTTTATGATAAAGTATAAAAATAAGAGAATAGCTTCATTATAATAGTTAAGGGACGCTTTTTAAGGTCAGAATATGACGTTATGTTAAAAAACACTAAAATTCAAAAAGCAATAAAACTTAATATCCTATATTTACTTTACAGTATTAATTCTATTTAATTGATTAAAAGAAATTTAACACCATGAAAAAAGTATTATTCTTATTGACTTTTGTTTTTGCTGCTGGTATGGTATCTGCTCAAAAGTGCAATAAAAGCGCAAGCAAGAAATGTTGTGCAAAAAAGACACAGACAGCTGCTGTTCAGACTACTCCTGAAACTCAGGTTGCATCTATGATTGCTGAAGCTGATGCTGCAGCTGCATTAGATGAGACTATTGAGAAGAAAGTATGTGAGACTTCGGGCAAAGTGTCTTATTCTCAAAAAAGTGTATGCTCTACATCAGGAAAAGTATCTTTCCAAGATGTGATGTATGATTCTGAAGCAAAGACTTTTGTAAATGTTTCACCAAGTGCTACTGTGAAAGCTTCTACTGCAGAGGTTATTCCAGTTTCTGAGTCTGCTCCTGCTAAGCCGGCTGCATGCTCTAAGAGCAAAAAGTCTTGTGCTAAGACTTGCGCTAAGAAAAAAGCAATGGAACAATAAGAAGAATTAATCTTATATAAAGAAAGCCTGCGATACTTATCGTGGGCTTTTTTTATTCCGCCAGTAGGTTGTTCTCCATGGCAACCCTGACAAGGCCCGCAGAATTTCTAACATTAAGCTTGTTTAATAAGCTACTCCTATGTGACTCTACAGTTTTCAATGAGATGTATAACTTACTTGCAATCTCTTGAGTTGTATGTTCATCAATTATCAGAGCAAGTACTTCCTTTTCTCGTTTGGATACTTTCGGGAAAAACTTACTTTTTTGCTCTTTCTTTTCATTATTCTTCATCAAACCCTTCATGATGGTATGCTTCACTTCCTCACTGAAGTAACTTAAACCACTATCTACTGTTTTGATCGCCTTTATTAATTCTTCTCTTCCTGTATTCTTAAGAATATATCCAGAAGCACCATTACTCAATATTTCTGTCACATAGCTTTCTTCATTGAACATTGAAATGGCAATAATCTTCACATGTTTTGCTGTGGTAGATAGCTTTTTGCATACTTCAATCCCGTTCATGCCTGGAAGGTTGACATCTAACAAAAGGATGTCTGCTTTTAATCTGATTACTGCTTCCTCCACACTAGAGCCATCATAGCATCTTCCTACAACTTTCATATCTGGTTCCAGTCTTAGAATAGACTCTATGCCGTCTACAAACATTTTATGGTCATCTGCGATAAGAATATTTATCATTGGGGAAGAGATTTGATTAATACAAAGGTAGTTGCTACAATCTTCAATTTTTGAGGGTAATCCCTGATATTAGAAAATCGGTGTATTCAATGATGTCTGAAGCATGATAAATGAACACCTTTGTTATACAGACAAATTAAAAACGGAGTTACAGTCACTCTTCGATTTTGATAAAAAATTGAATGTCAGGTGAAAGCATCAGACGAGACTAGTAACCTAGATTGGTTATGTGTAAATACTTACACAAAAAGATTTCGCTTTAAGGAGGAGCGTTTATTGATTTTGGTTCATTGTTTTTTGGTTTACGACATTATCTCGAAATAAAATCTAAACATGCTCATATTTAGCTTCACAGCTGACTTTTGTTTAAAAATAATACTCTCCTCCTTTTTTTACTTTTTGAAATCACATACTTGGATACTCATTGGATTGACTACTACATATAAGTCTAAAAAAGAAAAACCTTCATAACGATGAAGGTTTTTTTTTATCTTTCTTTTGCATTCTCACATTATATCCATTGCGATTACTTCATCAACATATTACTTTCTTTGCCTTCCTACTTTTTATGAGTCTTTGGCAAAGTTCAAATCTTTGGGGACAATCATCTAAAGAGAACTTATATGATAGTCTTTTAGATCGATTAGAAAATGCTAGAGAGTCTAAAAATTATAAAGATCTAGCAGAAACTTATTATGCCTTGGCTTCTTATGAAAGTAAGTTCAGTCGCTCAAAGAGAAATGTCATTGAGTTTTATAATAGATCACTTGAGTACTATAAAGTCATCAATGACCATACTTCGCAAGCTCAAATAAAGTCAGCGATTGCAGAAGAGTATTTTAGAAATAATATGCTTGAAGATGCAAAAGAACTCTATAATGATTTACTTGATGATAGTCTCTATACAGAGGTAGTACACTTGCATAAACAACTGGGAATCATTGCAATTCAAGAAAATAATAACTCGGAGTATCAAAATCAGCTAGATGCAATTCTTGCGATGGACGCAAAAGATTCTTCTGCAATTGCACAGCTAACTTTATTGAAGCTCCATCATGCAATTTCTTATTCAGATACATTGACGGCAACCATTATCACTGAAGAATGTACATCTTGCCCTACAATTTTTGACACGAAAGACTCTATTGATTATTTGCTGCTGTTAGCCCAACTTCAAATTATCAAAGGTGATATAGACAATGCGGATTACACACTCAAAAAACTGGAAAGAACCCTAGGGGAATTACCATTAAATTATGACAACTTACGCGTCCTGGCTTTAAGACAAACGTGCTATGAATCTAGGTTTCAATTTGACTCTTCATATTATTATGCCCAGAAAGTCATGCATCTCAAAGACAGTATGACGAATATAGCTAGGATAGAGTCTATTGCAAATCTTGCTGAAAAGTATAAAGCAAAGGATAAAAGTACTGCAATAAGAATCCTGGAGCTGGAAAAAAAATATGACAAACAAACAAATGATCAGCAACGTAGAGCCTTATATGTACTTGGGTTATTAGCCAGTGTTCTTCTACTTTCCATCTATTTTACCGTCAGATTCTATACACAAAGACTAGAAGCCAATGAGATCATCTCAGTGCAAAACAGCGCTCTATCTAAGCAAAAAATACAAACACTCCAAGATGAATTAAACCTCAAAAGCATGCACTCCATGATTGAAGGTCAAGAGAGTGAAAGAGAAAGAATTTCTAAAGATCTTCATGATAGCCTTGGTGGTCTTCTTTCCACTATCAAACTTCAACTTGAACATATACCTATAGATGAAGAAAATACTCCGGCAATCAAAAAGCAAAACCAAGTACAAACACTTTTAGATTATGCTGTGAGAGAAGTCAGGAATATCTCAAGTAATTTACAGCCTACGTCATTGAAAAACCTTGGTTTAGTTGCAGCTCTAAAAGATTTATTCAATCGAGCTGAAGGTGCAGCTTACCCAGATATCGAATTCCAGCATTATGATGTCCCTCAACTGAAAAACATGGTAGCTCTTTCTCTGTACAGAATTGTACAAGAATTACTAAATAATACAATTAAGCACGCACAGGCTGAAGAAATATTTATTCAATTAAGAAAAGAAGAAAATCAGCTGGTGCTTCAATATGAAGATGATGGTATCGGCTTTGATCTAGAATCTCTTAAAAAAAGTGGGATGGGTCTAGAAAACATTACAAGTAGAGTGAATTACTTGAATGGCGAGCTCAGTATTGATGCACGGGTGAATGAAGGTGTCTCCTATGTCATCCACATTGATATACAGTAATGAAAGATTCTGAATTACTCCTCTCACAGCTGAATATACCGAGTCCACTACTCAAGCTGGACTCTAATTTTTTGAACTCATATCAAATAGAAGCATGGATTAAAAGGGATGACCTTATTCATCCAATTATATCAGGAAATAAATATAGAAAGCTAAAAGGCTATCTGGAAGCATATTATAAAGGTCGATACAATGGAATCATCACCTTTGGTGGTGCGTATAGTAATCATCTCTATGCAACATCAGGTCTATGTGCATTACTCAATATTCCATTCTCAGCTATTGTTCGTGGTTTAGAGGCAGATCTAAGTAACTCTACCCTTTCTCTCTTAAAACAGAATAAGCATACAGTACATAGAGTAAGTAGAGCAGAATACAGAGAAAAAACGAATGGGGAAACATATCGCAAGTTGATGTCCCAAAATCAGCTGCTTAGTATCAACGAAGGAGGCAATGGTTACGAAGCTCAAATAGGAATAGATGGCTTATATGACGAAATAGATAGCGCACTCAAGGATTTCGACATGCTCTGTGTGGCCTCTGGTACCGGAACTACTGCTTTAGGAATTCTTCATCATCTCGATAAACGCAAGAATTGCAAACTCAATGTTTCACTTTGTGTGAGAGACAATTCTGTGAAAGAAAGACTGTTAAGTCACCCAAATAGCTCACAATTGATAATCACACCAGAGCTATGGGGTGGATTTGCTAAAAAGAAAACACCATTAGAGCAATTTATCTTGGAATGGACTGATAATCACAGTATAGCTATCGAACATGTCTATACCGGCAAGATGCTCTACAATATTTGGGAAGCCATCAAAAAGAAAGAAATTCCTTCGCACAGTAAAATTGTGATAATTCACACAGGTGGTTTGAGACCAGAAAGCCATTGACTAATAACTCTAGGGTAATGAAAATGCTCTAATTTCAACACCTTTGATCCTATTGACTCAGAGTCATCGCTTGAACTTATTGCTAGGGTCGCTTGATGCAGAATTTTTCCTTTATCGTATTCAGCATTTACTACATGGATCGTTATACCAGTCTGAGTTTCTTGGGCATCTTTTACTGCTTGATGAACATGCTTGCCATACATTCCCTTTCCACCAAATTTGGGTAGTAGAGAAGGATGGATGTTCAAAATATGATGAGGGAACACCATCAGTAAACGTTGACTAATTTTCCTTAAAAAACCAGCAAGGATAATTGCATCCACACGATTTGCTTTATGCAACGACAAAAGAAAATCATCAATTTCTTTAGGAGGCACATGGTCTGCATTTATACCAAACTTGGCGGCTCTAGCCAACACACCAGCATTCTTTTTATTCGTAATCACATGACCAATTATGACATCTTCAGATTGTTGAAAGTATTGCATAATTGCTTCTGCATTACTACCACTACCTGATGCAAGAATAATCAGTCTCTTTGGATCTCTCAAAACTTTTCAAGAACTTGATAATCCTCTGCGCGATAAGGATCAAGCTTCACCATGATCTTGTAGGCTTTTGATCTTTGACCTGAAGCAGACGCTCTTAATACTTCTACAAGTTCCTCTTTCTTTGAGTCAGTGAACATCTGAATAATCTGGCTATTCGGGTAGATTTCATTGACTTGCTCAAGATTAGTAAGAGCATTAATCATGACGACAGTGCCTTTGTCTGGATCATTATGCATGATATCCAATCCTTTTCTATGGTATTCGTACATTGATTGTCTGACATCACGTGCCTTAGGATTGAAGATGTCTCCAATGATGTGATATCGACTTCGATTCGGCCCTTCAATGCTCCACTTATTATCAGAGCTTTTTATACTGGTTGGAATATTATCAACTATATTCTTAGCTATTCGAAAGTAATCTTCTCCTCCAAACGGAGAGAAAGTGTCATAATCATAACCCAAGATAATATATGCGTAATAAGTTAATAAGCTAGATAGCACATCTGTAAATGCGTCTTCATTATTCTGAATTGGTTGTAATTCGGTATATGAAAAAGTGAAGTCTTTATCATTTACGTTAAGCACTTGACTTGTATAATCACTTGCATAGACTGGTCTCAAAGACTGAAATAAAAAATCTGTGTTGAACGTAGTTGCATTAACATCTTGCTTGATGAAGATTGTCAAATTGAATTCAATTTTCTCAAAATCTTCATATCGTTTACCTGTAAAGGAGGTATTGTTATAAAATTCTTCTATTTGTGATTTCAGTGTCTGAAAAACTTTTGGGTCTGCTGTCTGAAGAGCAGGGTGATTGATGGACACAGACACTTTGAACTCTTGTGCTGCAAGATTAGCACCCATTATCAACACTAAACAAAAGACTAAAATATTCTTCATTGCAATAAAACGTAATACCTACCGATCTCTTATGTCTTGAAATAATTATTTTCAATATAATCGAGGATATCAATAGCTACCTCTTCTTTTGGCTTAAGTCCATATTCTGTTTTTGAGCCATCATTCTTCAGGATAGATACTTTATTCGTGCTCTTTCCGAATCCTGCTCCTTTATTTGCAAGAGTATTCAGCACTATGCAATCAAAGTTTTTCTTTTCTATTTTCTTGAATGCATTTTGTTCAGCATTTTGAGTCTCTAAAGCAAATCCAACAAGGACTTGTCCTTTTTTCTTTACTTTTCCTAAGCTGGCAGCTATATCTGTGGTTCTTTCTAACTGCAAGGACATATCACTGCCTGACTTCTTTATCTTTTGATTGCTTGTTTTCGCAGGACGATAATCAGCTACTGCAGCAGACAAGATACTAAGATCAATAGTGTCAAACTGCTTCTGACAGCTTTCGTACATTTCTTGTGCACTTACTACATTGACAACTTCGATGGAGTCATCTTTAGGACGTAGATCTGTAGGTCCGAGTACTAGAATAACTGCTGCTCCTCTGTTAGCAGCTTCTTCAGCAAGACAAATACCCATCTTACCTGTACTATGGTTACTCAGAAACCTAACTGGGTCAAGAGATTCTTTGGTAGGACCTGCAGTGATCAAAACACGCTTCCCGACTAGTGAGCTATGACGTTGAAATTTTTCTACTAGAAAACTAACGATATCTTCCGGTTCTGCCATTCTTCCTTCTCCAATTAACCCACTCGCAAGGTAACCGCTTCCAATAGGAATTTCTTCGATATCATCTTCACTCAATTGCTTTCGATTGCGCAAAGTTGAAGGATGTTTCCACATGTCTCTGTCCATTGCCGGAGCATAATACACAGGACACTTGGCAGACAAATAAACAGCCAAAACAATATTATTGGCAAAACCACCAACCATGCCTGCAATGGTATTAGCTGTACAAGGAGCTATAATCATTGCATCAGCCCATAGGCCTAACTCAACGTGATTATTCCAAGCATCATTAGATACAACATCAGTATAAACTTCAGATTTTGATAAAGATGCAAATGTGAGTGGGGCTACAAATTTAGCTGCTGAAGGTGTCATTATCACCTTGACTTCTGCGCCTGCTTTCTGCAATAGCCTTAATAGGATTACTGATTTGTAAGCGGCTATACTCCCAGTTACCGCTAATAAGATTTTTTTACTCTGAAGAGAAGACAAGAGCCGCTAGGGTTTCTTGAGGGCTTACTCCTCATCCATTTTATTGCCATTTCTATCTCTATACTCAAAATCAAGCATACCATTGAGATACTCATGTGTAGCAATAACCGTAGGGTTTGGAAGTCTTTCGTAAAATTTGGAGATTTCAATTTGCTCCTTATTCTCTATGATTTCCTCAATTCTGTCGGGAGTCACAGCAAACTCTTCTAGTTTATTATTCAATTCGATTTTTAAATCATTTGATAATAGACTAGCTCTTTTGGCAATTACATTTAGAGCTTCATAGATATTAGTCGCTTCATGTTCTGTAGTAAAACTAGCAATATCTTGTGCTTTAAGATTAGGGTCTATGTGCTGTAATTTAGTTCTCAAGTCCGACATTCTGGATTTCTTTTAGAGATGAAATACAATTTGATTTTATTTTCTCAACCTCGCTCAAATACTTAGAGCTAGGATACTTTTCTATAAACTTACTTGCTTTCGATAAAGTTTCATTAAATCGAGCTTCCTTTTTGATAAATACACTGTTATCCGCTAATACATGACTACTATCCAGAATAATCCACTTTATCTCTTCTCCTCTTTTCGTTTCTGGAAAGTCTTTTATCATTGTTTCTAAGGAATTAATAGCAGCCTTATAATTCTTAATATCATAATACAGCCTACCTTGTTCAAAGGCCTTCTTCTCAAGCTTTGCACGCATTTCGTCGATGAGTGTAGTCGCAACAGACGAGCGCTCACTATCTGGATATAAGTTGATGAATTTTTGAAATGCGGTAATCGCAGTCTCGGTATAAGTCTGATCCAATCTATGATTCGGTGACAACTGGTACTGCGAATATGCAGCCATATACTGCGCTTCTTCCTTATAGGGACTAGTAAAGAAAGTATTGGCGTAATTTTCGAAATAATGCTGGGATAACAGAAACTGATCTTGATGATAATTACAATAAGCATATTTGTAAAACAAAACCTCTGCTTCCTTTTTCCCCCTATAAAAAGGTATTACTATGTCATACAGATTTTGAGCTTTGTAATAGTCTTTTTGGTCGTAATATGCATTAGCCTTTTCTAGGATAAGATTTGGGTCATTACTAGTTCTGACTCGTTCATATTCTGTCTTGCACGAGGTCAAGGCCGTTGCCAATACAAAGCTATATATGAGTAATCTGAAATTCATTTCGGAGCGCGAAGATACAGTTTTATCGTCCATAATTCAACTTTGTCAACACTTCAATAATTAACATACATTAGGATTACGAAAAACTCTTGGGAATCTTTGCAAGCTATCGATTAATGATAGTAAACTCTGTCCTTCTATTCTGCCTTCTGCCCATTGCTGTATCATTTGTTGCAATAGGTTCACTCTCTCCTTTTCCTTCATAGGAAACTCTAGCACTATCGGCTCCTAAAGCTACTAATCTATTCTTTACAGACCTTGCTCTTTGTTGTGATAAAAGTAGGTTGTCGTCTTCGCTACCCACATTATCAGTATGACCAATTATGTTCAAGCTAGAATTGGGATTGTCTTTTAGTATTTCTAATAGTTTCTTCATTTCATAATCCGACTCAGGCAACAGGTTATAACTACCTGACTCAAAGAAGATATTATTTAATACTATTGGTGCCGATGCAACTGGCTCCTGCTGTTCATCCTTACCAGGAATGCGTTGCATTCTCACGATATATTGAAATGGTGCTGTAATACTTGCTTCTTTAATTAAGTCGATATGTTCAGAATGCAACAAGTAACCTGGGGCTGTAACACTTATTGCATATGTTGAACCTGGATACAAGACTTGTACTGCTGTTCCGTCAGATCGGGTCTCCAAAGTATAATTTACATCTGCGTCAAAATATTGAATGTCAATACTTGCTTTCAATGGTTGATCTGTTACCATATCTAAAACAGTCACTTCGAGATATGTTACTGGATTGGGACGAAATTCGTTCGGCAGGTCAAAAACAAAAATGTCTAAATTACCAGACTCCCGATCACTCGCAAAATAGGCCTTCTCTCCAAAAACATCAACGAAGAGAGCTCCTTCACTCAATTCTGTATTGATGGGATAACCTAAATTTTTAGCTCGTGTCCAAGTATTTCCATCTTTCTTGGACAAATAAATATCGAAATCACCCATTCCTGGCCAATAATCTGATCTAAAGTATAGTGAACTATTGTCTGGGTGAATGAATGGTGAAGCTTCGTTTCCTTTGGTGTTGATCATTGTATCGAGTAGCTCAGCTTTACTCCATTTCCCTTGAGTGTTTCTCTTACTCATATAAATGTCTTTACCACCAACTCCACCCTTACGATCGGAGGTAAAAAACAACTCACTACCGTCGGCACTTAGTGTTGGTTGGGCATCCCAGGCAGATGAATTGATATTCGAACCCATATTCTTCACATCAGACCATTCTCCATTCTGCTTTTCTGATATATACAAATCAAATCTCCCTTTGCCATCACGACGACTATCGAGAGACAATATCAAAGTATTACCATCAACACTAAGACAATGTGCTCCTTCATTAGATGGTGTATTCAGATTACTAACTGGTGAGGAGAGTTGATATTGACCTAAAGAATCTTTACTGCTAAGGAAAATATCTTCTTGACCTCCAATTCTTCGAGTGAAGATCATTGTTCCATCAAATGCTATACTCGGCAGATATTCGTGATGTTCCGAATTAATTTTCTCATCAAGTTTTATTGGATTGAATTCGACAGGGTTGTTTATGGCATTCCTATAAAAATCAAAATGCTCTTTCTCTTTGAGGATCTTATCAAGTTGTTTCTTATTCTCTTGTGATAATTCTATGACTTTACTCAATGCAGATTCTGCCAAATCAAATTGACCGAGTGCTTTGTGTGATTGATACAAAGTATATTGAACCTTTGGATTACCTGGTGAGAGTCTTGCCAATTGCATGAGATTTGGTAATGCTTTATCGTAAGCTTTATCGTCGAGATGCAACTTTGAAAGTGCTAAATACAAACCCTGAGCATCTGGAAATTTAACGATGGCTGACTCCAAAGACTGTATTGCCTTTGCTTTTCTATTCTTTTTGACAAGCTCTGAAACCTTCTTGAGTGTCTTAGTTACCTTCGGATTAGTTTGGGCGCTTAATGGACTTAAGCTGAAAAGGAAAAACAGAAATATTAAATGTCGAATTATCATAATCAGGTCTTAGCTGACTACACAACGAAAGAAAGTCTTTAGCTATTCTCTTTTAAGAGTCTTTGTGATTGTTTATCACCTAGTTCTGAGGCGTCTGTCCAATCCTTTATGTGACCACTTACCCCACTCTTCCATTTTGCAATACCTCTTTGACGTAGTATATCTGAGTCACTAATTTCAAGAGGAGATTGTGGTTGCTCCATTGCCGCGTCAAATTGCTTAATTGACTCATCGTACTCTTCTTGTGCAAGCAACACTTCACCATAATAATAAGAGACCCATCTCTTCCAAATGATATTAGGGTTGCCCTTATCGAATTTTCTATTAGAAAAAAGCTTTAAATCGAAGGCTGCTTTTTCATATTGTTGTATTTCGAAATGAGCCTTTCCTTTATTTCTTCTGGCTTTCCAATATACTGGTTGGAGTGCTACGGATTTTTTTATCGCTTCTTCAAGGTCAGCAATTGCTTCTCCCAGCTTACCTTCTTCTAATAGTATTTTAGCTCTCCCGTAGTAGGCATATGGATTGGACGGATCAATACCAATACTTTTGGTATAATCTCGCATCGCATCATGGTTGCGTTGGAGCTGCTTATTGACTTTTGCTCTCTTTTGATATGCTTGAGCATGCCTATCATATTTCTCGATAGCCTTTGTTAAATGCTCTAGGGCTTGCTCTTCCTTTCCTTCTTCATCCATCAGTGCACGACCTTTCAGAAATCTTTGAACAGCAATCTTATCACTGTTCGGTTCCATATGGTCATATTTCAAAACTTTGCCTTCTTCAATCAGCCATGCATCTATCTCTCCTGAAACTCCAAATTGGCTACAATATTCAAGCAGGGCGATAGTATTTTTGTATGTTTTATCGAAGACTTGCTTTACGAATCTGGGGATGTTGAGCATCAGAGAATCCTTAAAAAAGATTTCCTCTGTCTCAAAAAGCGCATCTGATTTATGATAGTTCTCTGCACGATACTCGTACATTTTTACAGCCTTACTAAAGCTCTTTTCAGACCCAAATTCAATGTTACCCTGTATGATGGCTTTGTAAAGCATATACTCTATGAAAAGAAAAAACTATTCCAAAAAACACAAAATCCACTATTGAGTGGATAATACCCTAAAGCAATTACAAAATCAAGTATTCTTTTGTTCAAAAATCTTGCAATTTTTCATGCTAATTTGCCCAGACTTTGCAACCTTCACTACAGTTAGCACAAATATCTATTTCTTGTCTACCGATCAGGAGTTGGCTTCTGAAGTCGTTATACTGTGGACTATGCCATACTTGCTTAAGAGAAGCTTGTTTAAGGTCGCCTAATTTATGCTCAGCATCTTTGTCAAAACAACAAGGTACTACTACTCCGTCCCAAGTGACAACACAGCTGTGCCACATCTTCCAACAACGATTCACCAATGCATGTTTAACTGTATATGTTCCATCAGACTGCATTTTATACCTGCTGTATTTTTCTATGGTAGGAATGAGTGGATTCCCATTTGAATAATCATAGACTTGGGCGGTTTTGAACTTGACTTCATCAACTCCGATTTGATCAGCTAATTCTTGGACTTCATGGATCTGATGCTCATTGGGCTTGACTACCAAAAACTGAAAAACTATATACGGCGTCTTGCTTTTTGCTTGTCGACGAGCCTCGACCACGTTTCGTGCGCCTTGAAGAACTGACTCCAATTTGCCTTCTTTTCTGTATTGCTCATAAGTTTCTTGGGTAGTCCCATCAATGGAAATGATCAATCTATCAAGTCCGCTTTCCACCGTTTTTGCAGCATTCTCATTATTTAGAAAATGGCCATTCGTGGATGTGATTGTATAAATCCGTTTGCGAGATGCATAAGCAACCATTTCTAAGAAATCTGGATTTATGTATGGCTCACCCTGAAAATAAAAAATGAGATAAGACAATGTATCGTAAAAACTATCAATACTTTGTCTGAAGAAATCTTTCTTCAAGTTCCCAGTTTCCCTTGTGAAAGATCTTAATCCACTAGGACACTCAGGACATCTGAGATTGCATGCTGTTGTTGGTTCGAACGCAATTGACATTGGAAGACCCCATTGAATGGGTTTCCTAAGCAATCTTGTCACTTGATAAGAAGAATAGAGTTTAACTATATTAACTACCCTCTTTATCGAAGTCTTAGAAAAGAACCTCAACCCATCAAACAATGCAGCCCGAGTCATTATCAATGTTAAGACTTACAGCAATTTTTATGTTTTTTGCAAGGCTTTCCTTTCTTCATACACTTCTTACAAGTCTTACAAAGTCCATCAGGTGTGCACATACTACTGTCACAGTTACCACAGTTTGATCCGTCTTTACAGCATGTTTTGCCATCATCTGTCGGGTTTATGAGATTGATGTTCGAGGATTTCGGATTCACCAATTGCATTTCATCAATCAAATGCCCTGCGTTCGCAAATTTGTCAATAACAAACAAAATATACCGAGCATCTACCATAATATTTCTACAGATAGATTTATCATAGTTGATATCACTCATGGTACCTTCCCATACTCTATCAAAATTGAGCCCAATCAAATTACCATAGGCGTCTATAGCCGGACTACCACTATTACCTCCTGTAGTATGATTACTGCCTAAAAAACATACTGGCATCTTACCTTCTGAATCTGCATATTGTCCATAGTCCTTATCCTGATACAATTCAATCAACTTGGGATGTACATCAAACTCGTAATCGTCAGGAACATATTTAGCAATAACTCCACCTAACGATGTCACTGGATTATACCACACTCCGTCCTTGGGCTCATAACCATTCACCTGCCCATAGGTAACACGCATAGTGCTGTTTGCGTCTGGATAGAATTTCTTTTCTGGAAAGGCGAGCATTTGAGACTTCATGTACAGTCTTTGGAGGGAATCTATCTTTGCATTAATTGCACTGTATTTAGTTGCTGCCTTTTCGTTATAGAGTGCAGACCAGTCTGTGTACAACTGATATCCTGCATCATTACTCAGCATACTCATAGCATCCTTTGGTGCGCCTTTGAGTAGTGACAATAATTTATCACCATCTGCCAAAATTGAATTACTATAGACTTTGTCTGCTAATGCTTGAGCACTTCCTCTTAATCCTGCTGGAACATACTTGGCGTCAAGATTTTCTTTATACATCTCTATTAGCGATTCGAAAACTAGCTTATCAACATTTGGATCATAGTTCTTATAGAGGGATTCGAAAAATGGTATTACTCTTTGAGCAAAACCATTATAAGCGTCTTCTCCATTGTTCTCATATCTATCAAGTAGTCTTTTTGTAATACTTGCAACTCGCAATAGCTCAACATTCCTTCCTGATATTTCAGAATAATAATCTTTGACCAATGCATAAGGCTCTATTTCAGAATAGTATTGATCAAACTCTTTCAGATATCTCTTCACTTCAGGATTTCGGGAAACAAGTTCCTTTTCAAATGCTCGCTTTTTGTCTAATGCATTTGTTTTTTCTAGGCCTAGACTTTCACCAATCCATTTTTTCCAATAATTAGCTATGCTTGCAAACTTGGATGCATACTTCAGTTTGATTTCTGCATCTTCTCTCATTTTCTTACCAACGATATCTAGAGCATTCTCACGGATTTGGATTTTGGCAGGGTTAAGCACTTCCAATGTTTGCTTGACTGCATGGGATGGAAGATATTGTCTAGTTCTTCCAGGAAAACCAAAAACAAGAGTAAAGTCTCCTTCCTCAACTCCATCTAGTGAAATAGGCAGAGAATGTTTTGGAGCATAAGCAACATTATTTGGGCTGTATTCAGCAGGCTCATTATTCTCATCTGCATATATTCTGAATAATGCAAAATCGCCTGTATGTCTTGGCCACTCCCAGTTATCAGTATCAGCTCCAAATTTGCCTATACTTTCGGGCGGAGCACCCACCAATCTTACATCAGGATAAGAGATCGTAATGAAGGCAAAGTATTGATTAGTATTGAAAAAAGGTTTGATCTCAATATCGCGAAACTTGGCAAGTTTCAGGGTTGCCTTATATGCTGTGATATTCTTATCAATAATTGAATTACGCTCGGCATCAGTTGTTACATTCTCAGTACCTTCTAAAATAATCGCAGATACATCTTCTATGCGTTCAATAAATTTAGCAAAGAGGCCAGGATTGGGCAATTCGTCACCTTTTGAATCTGCCCAGAAACCGTCTTTCAAATAATTATTCTCAAGTGTTGAATGACTTTGGATCTCACTATAACCACAATGATGATTAGTCAAGAGCAATCCTTGATCAGAAATAACCTCAGAAGTACAAAATCCCCCAAAGTGAGCAATCGCATCCTTCAGTGACCCTTGATTCACTGAATAGATATCTTCTGCACTCATTTTCATTCCCATACCTTGCATTTCCTCTTCATTCAATGCTTTCAATAGTAGTGGCAGCCACATTCCTTCACCAGCAAAGACAGTGAGCAAGGATGTACAAGAAAATATTACTGTAAGGACAACCGATCGAATCATGTTTACCATTTTAGACTTCTTTAAAATTATATAGCTCACCAAAAATAATGGATTATATTCGAAGTTCTCAATTCAAACACATTTGACCCCACTCTTTACATTATCCTCTTCTTTTGATGCTTATACAATAGAGCACTTTGCTCCATTAATACTCACACTGCTAATGGGTATTGCAGTAATCAAATTTGCTCAAAAGCAAAGTGAATTATGGAAAGTTAGAATTGGCTTCTATATAGCTATGATTCCTTTCATTGCGGTAATATCGAGGATTGTCCTTTTGTTAGCAGATCAAACTTTTTCAATCAAGGAAGACTTGCCATTGCATCTCTGCAGAATAATAGGTCTTATGGTCCCATTTGTTATGTTATACAAAAATCGATTCTGGATGGGGGTATTTTACTTCTGGGTTGGAGTTGGGACATTAGCGGCTAACTTCGTCCCTGATATTGATTATGGTTTTCCTTCAATCCATTATTTCCTGTATTGGATGGGGCATAGTATTCTTGTTATCATTCCCTTTTATGTCATATTTGTCCATCGAGTTAAGATTGCATTTCGTGATCTTGTAAACGCTTTTTGGGTGGCAAATGTCTTGCTTCTGATCTGTTGGCTTATCAATTTAGGGTTAGGATCTAACTACTTCTATGCTATGAAAATGCCTCCAACTGGTGGTCTGTTGGATTTTCTGGGACCTTACCCGTATTTCATTTTTGGCATGCAACTTTTAAGCTTAGTCCTTTTTCTTTTGTTTTATCTTCCGATTGCATTGACCAGAAAATCTTAAATTAAGTTAAACGGCGTTAAGCGTATTTTAATGCGCTTGTGTTTACTCAGTCTTTGCACTACATTCAAGAAAAAATCAGACACTATGAGAGTATTATTGTTTATTTGTCTTGTTGCATTGTTTGGCTCTTGCACAACACAACTCCGTCCTCTTACTCATGATATTTATCAAGAATTTGGCTTTAATGAAGGAAATCTAAAAAAAATTCAATTCTACCTATCTGATGATGTGGTCTTATTTAGAAAAGCCAGAACCGGAAAATCTCAAATTGAGAATGGATCCATTAAACTCATTAGGGGTCAAAAAATTGAGGAAATACGATTTAAAAAAGGCACTCCAGGTGTCTTCACCTTTTCGCCAGACAGAAAGAAATTAGCAATTAGTTTTGACCAGTCTGATGAAATGTACTTAATCTTTGGCCCTAACCCCAAGTTGTCAAATAAATATGTGCTCCTTGCAAAGGAATGGAATCGTGGACAGGGTTCTGTTATATACGGTGGTGAAGAATTTAGTGTGAGAGCAAACGATGGCTTAGCTGGACTTTTGGTTGATATCAAAAAACTTCAAAATACTGAGATAAATAGAAGCGTGGCAAAAGGGAGAAGAATCTGATATATTACTTGTCAAATTAATATGTGTTAAACTCTCAGAATAGTACATTTGTTGGCATATAACCAACTTGTATGCCTACAAACATTTCTCTTCAAGCTGCAGACAATATTCGTGTATTAAGTGCGGCAATGGTAGAAAAAGCAAACTCTGGCCACCCAGGTGGACCAATGGGAGGTGCTGATTTTATCCATATTCTTTATTCTGAGTTTCTCAACTTTGACCCTAATGATGGAAACTGGCCACTGAGAGATAGATTCTATCTTGACGCTGGTCACATGTCCGCAATGCTTTACAGCCAATTAGCATTAATTGGCAAGTACTCGATGGAAGATTTACAGCGATTTCGACAGTGGAAGTCAGTAACTCCTGGACATCCAGAAGTGGATTTTGAAAGAGGTGTTGAAAATACTTCTGGACCATTAGGTCTTGGTCATGCATTTGGGATTGGTAGCGCAATTGCTGAGCGTTTTCTGCATGCTAGATTTGGAGAATCGGTCGCCCATAAGACCTATATCTATATATCTGATGGGGGTATTCAAGAAGAAATTTCACAAGGAGCAGGAAGGATAGCTGGGAGCCTTGGACTAGGTAATATCATCATGTTTTACGATGCTAATGACGTCCAGCTTTCTCATACCGTAAGTGAAATAAGTAATGAAGATACTGCAAGTAAATACAGAGCTCTTGGGTGGCATGTAATTACAATTGATGGAAATGACCACAATCAAATTAGAGGAGCAATTCAACAATGCATAGACGAAACAGACAAACCAAGCCTTATTATTGGTGAAACACTGATGGGAAAAGGAGTGCGTAATGCAGATGGTGAGTTAGCTGAAGGGGAGGTAGAATATCATGGAAAACCACTTGGAAAATCTAGTGCTGACTATGGTCAAACGATAAAAAATCTTGGAGGAGATAGCAATAATCCTTTTGTTATATTTCCCGAAGTCAAGCAATATTACAAGCATATTTTAGAAGAGAAATCAACTGTAGCAAACAGAAGAAAAATAGAATTTGGCAAGTGGTCAGATGCTAATGTAGAGTTAGCACAGCAATATGCTAGTTTTCTCGAGAAGAAGTATACACTTAATTGGGCAGAAATCGACCAAAAACCTGATGTTGCAACAAGAAACGCTTCTGGGCTTGTACTTAGTCATCTTGCAGATCAAGTTCCTAATATGATTGTTTCATCTGCTGACCTTTGTGTTAGTGATAAAACTGAAGCTTTTCTGAAGAAGACATCACAATTTGCGTATCATGATTTTAGTGGAGCATTCTTACAAGCTGGAGTCTCAGAACTGAGCATGGCTGCACTTTGTACTGGAATGGCGCTACATGGAGGAGTGATTCCTGTATGTGCTACTTTCTTCGCATTTAGTGACTATATGAAGCCTGCAATTAGAGTAGCGGCATTGATGGAACAGCAAGTTATCTTTCTTTGGACTCATGATGCCTTTAGAGTTGGTGAAGATGGTCCTACACATCAACCTATCGAGCAAGAAGCTCAAATTAGGTTGCTCGAACATCTCAATAACCATAGTGGCAATCAATCATTTCTAGCACTAAGACCTGCTGATGCCGAAGAAACAACAGTGTGTTGGAAAATGGCCTTAGAAAATAGTGCTAGTCCTTCTGGGCTTATTCTATCAAGACAGAATATTGAGAGTCTGCCAACGTCTGATAGAAAAGAACAAGCTGTAAATGCTGTATTTGGTGGCTATATAGTAAAAGCAACAGATAATCCAGATGTAGTGCTCCTTGCAAATGGATCAGAAGTAAGTACGCTATTTGGCGCTGCAGAATTAATCGAATCAAAAAGTGATTACAAAGTCCAAATTAGCAGCATACCTTCAGAGGGTGTCTTCACACGTCAAGACTTTTCATACAAGGAAAAGGTACTCCCTGCGAATGTCAGAAGATATGGTCTGACAGCAGGTTTGCCAGTCACACTTTCCAATTTGGTTGGAAGTAATGGACAAGTCCAAGGGCTCAACCATTTCGGGTATTCAGCACCTTACACTGTATTAGATCAAAAGTTTGGTTATACCGCAGAGCAAGTAGCAGAGAATGTCATTGCTATGCTCAACAACAATTAATCTTTCCTAGATCTTAATTGCCTCTTGAGGAGCTGTAATGTCCTAGATAGAGACTTTTCAAAAGAATGAGACTTTTCTGAGACTATAATATCGGTACCAGGTATACCTAACCTCACCTTAATCTCGCTATTAGCCATTGGCTCATTATGCTCTTTATGCAGATAGACATCAGCATAAGTTATTCTGTCATAATACTTGGTCAATTTTAGCAGCTTTTCTTCGATAAGCTCCATTAAATTCCCAGTAATTCTAAAAGAAGATTGAATGTTCACTCGCATAGAATCTATTTAAAAGTGAAAGAAGATGTCACCACTAAAAATAGACCATATTCAAATTAAATGCAATAAGTAATAGTGTATTTATCTCATTCTCGGTCGACGACGTTTCGAGCTACGTCCAGCCATATTCATACCTTTCTTGCCCATTGATTGAGCCAGCTTAGCCTGACCGCTTTGCTTTAAGGCTTTTTCCAACATGAACATTTGATCTTTTATTTGACTCATTGTAATGTTGAGCTTTTTAGCTTGCGAAAAATAATTCTTAGCAGCTGACCAATTATTCTTCGTGGCACTCATGTTAGCAAGTTGGAGGTACACCATTGCTCTTTCATTATCGCTCGGTAAATTAAGACCGAGCGCTTTGTTAAAGTAGCCTTCTGCCTCCTTATTGTTGCCCGTATTTGCTTCTATGGATCCGTGCATAATGTAGAACATTGCTCTATTTGTCACATATAATAACCTAGGAAAAAAAGTGAGTCCAAGTCTCTGCTTAGCAGCTTGAAAATCTCCTTTCTCAACTAATTGACCTGCTGTCTGTACTGTTCCTAAAAGAAAGTATGAAACCAATAAAATGATTCCTATTAGTAAAAATGGAAACCCATACCAAAATCCATATGTGGTGGTCAAAATGATGCCCCCAATAATACCAATGGCAATTAAGGCAAATTTTAAATAGATATTTATCGTGAACATAATTGTGTAAAGATGTAATGTGGGTCACAAAAGTAAAGAAATGTCTAGAAGATTATAAGGATGTGTTAGAGTTGAGTATTCAATTTTGTAAATTGGATTACCTAAATGCAATACTATGTCGATTAGATTCTATTCCCAATACCTTATTCTACTTCTATTTGTTACACTATCTCACTCAATTTCTAGTCAGGCTAGCTTTACAAAGACAACAATAGATCCCATCGTGAAATTGGGTACAGTAGATGTAAAAAGTCTCAATGACAAGTATCAAGTCACGGTAATTAATACAGAGTCTCAAGATGCTACTTCCCATGTTATTAAGCAAAGACTTCAAGCAACTAAAGAAGCAATAAAAACGCTTTATCCAAAAAACGACAACCCAATTGTTGACTTACGAGGCTCATTAGATCCGCCGCAACTCCTTGATGGGTATTGGGGACATCTATTTGCACCTGGGATACCATTAGATAATCATCTTGCTACTAATGGTGAGCAAGTTCTTATTGCAATGAATACCCATTTCTCTATGAAGAATCTGGATGGGAGCCCAATTATTGGATTTTCTTTAGATCATTTTGCTGCTGATGTTGGACTAGAAGGGAATACTTTCGATCCTCGTGTACTGTACGATCCACAAACAGATAGATATATTGGAGTCTTTCTGCATGGTTCTGAAAGTAGTGATACTGGCATAGGAATTATGTTTTCTGTAAGTAATGATATTACAGGCGACTGGGTAGTCTATGCTTTACCTGGCAATCCATTTTCTAATACCACATGGACTGATTATCCAATGATCACTGTAACAGACACAGATTTACTTATCACGGTCAACCTGATAAGAGATGCAGAACCTTGGGAAACAGGGTTTGATGAAACCATCATTTGGCAGCTTGACAAGCAGAATGGCTATAATGGAGAGGATATGAACTCAGTCCTTTGGCAAGATTTGGCATGGGATGGAAAAAATATTCGTAATCTCTGCCCTATGGAAAGCGCAGATGCTGAACCAGAACCGAATGCTTATTTTCTGTCGAATAGAAACTTTGATATGGAAAATGACACTTTTTTCTTTGTTGAAATGACTGGAGGAATTGATGACCCAAGTGCTGAACTTAAAATTGAGACTTTAATCTCCCCTACTCCGTATGGTGCTCCTCCTAACGCTGCACAATCAGTGGGTGCATTACAAACAAACGACGCAAGAGTACTAGAAGGTTATTATCATAATGGAGAAATTCAATTTGTAGGTAATACAAGAAACCTCGATAACAACAAAGCAGGGATCTATCATGGAACGATCTCAGATGTTTTGGGCGAGAAATCTTTCGAGCTTCAACATATCATTCCAGCAGACTTAGAAATTGGTTACCCAGGTATAACATACACTGGAATAGATCCTGATGACAGAGATGCTATTATTCATTTCAGTCATACATCAGAGACAGTTTTTGCAGGAGTGTCCGCAATGTATTATGACCCTGAATTTGGGTATTCGGATATAGTGGTAATTAGAGAGGGAGATGGTTACATTGATATTCTGAATGGCGATGTTGAACGATGGGGGGATTATGCTGGTTCACAACGTGAGTTTCTAGATCCTGGACTCTGTTTTATTTCAGGGACGTTGGGAGTGCCAAGCAAGCATAATCGTCCATGGGTTGCGAGATTGGCAAGACCAGATTTTGCACTCTCATCGGTTGACCTAAATTCCAAAACTGATGTCAACCTCTTTCCTAATCCAGTAAATAGCAGAGTCACTGTAGAACTCAATATTCCTCAAAGTAATCTGAGAGTGCAAGCATTATTGTATGATAATAGTGGTAGAGTAATAGAACAAGTTTACAATGGTATCATTAGAAAGTCAGGAGAAACAGAACTGAGTTTTGAAACGAGCCATTTAGCAAAAGGCAATTATACTGTTCATTTAATGGCAGATGGAAAAAATCTGATTACAAAATCATTTGTAAAACAATAGGATACTTAATTATCGAGATGTGATTGGTCATGGACAAACATCCAATTGTCTTTGACCTCAAGATAAGTCGAGTTAGGAAAGACTGCAGAAAATGTTGCTTCAAACTTCTTACCTGTTTTGATATCAAACTCCGTTAATCCCATCCGATTATATAAGAGCACACCATTTGTGGTCAACTTGGATTCAAGAAGTTGTAAGAATTCTTTTGTTTCAAATTTGTTAGGAATAATGTCTTCAGCAAAGATGTCCATGATTATCATGTCATAGCATTGCTCATCAATCTCAATAAAGTTTATTGCATCAGCTATTATAATCTCTAGTGAGGAGTCCATTCTACTCATGGTATATTTTTGGGCCAATTGAGCAACGACTTCATCTAGTTCAACAGCGGTGTACGTATAAGATTTTCTAAAAATCTTCTCTAGCATATAAGGGACCGAAGCTAACCCTAGCCCCAAAACGAGTACTTTATTCCAATCATTTCGAAATTTCAATTGCTCGAATGTCAATTTGAAATTATCATACTTGTCATCAAAGGAATAGATGGCTTTTTCGCAGCAGAGTTGATATCTACCCTGTCTTAAGTTAACGGCCAATATTGAATGATACTCCGACTGGGTTTCCTCAACACGAACCTCCGTGATATAGCTCAAAATTGTTTGCCAGAAACTGGGGGATGGACTTACATTTCCCATGATCTACGCTGCTTGGTAGCTTCAAAGACATGGGTTAGAATATCGATATCTATTTGCTCAAGACGCAACGATCTTCTTTGCATTACCCGATTGATTGTATCGAGTGCTTTTTCAAACTGATAGGTATCCATTCCATCAGAACCACCCCAACTAAAAGAAGGGATAAATTTTGGCGGAAAGTTAGTTCCAAAAATATTAGAGCTAATTCCTGTCACTGTACCAGTATTAAACATACTATTGATAGAAGTCTTACAATGGTCTCCCATAATCAAACCACAAAACTGCAGGCCTGTCAATTGAAAGTCTGATGAGTCATAGCTCCAAACTGACACTTCTCCGTAATTGTTTTTGAGGTTGGAGCAATTGGTGTCTGCACCTAGATTACACCACTCTCCAATAACAGAATCGCCTATATAACCATCATGAGCTTTATTACAGTAGCCTTGAAAAACTGTCGACTTGACTTCACCACCTACCTTGCAAAATGGACCAAGTGTAGTACCCTGATAAATCTTTGCTCCTACCTTCACAACAGCATTTTCGCCTATAGCAACAGGACCTTTGATCACAGAATTCTCCAAAATTTTAGCATTCTTACCAATATAGATAGGACCATCACTTGCATTCAAAATACTGAAGTCAACTCTTGCTCCTTCTTCAATGAAAATCTTCTCTAAACCAAAGTATCGATTAGTCTCTGATATCTTTTGGGATGATCTTTCATTGATAATAAGTTCGAAGTCACTAGCTATCTCACTCGCATTAAATGAGAAGATATCTTGCGGTCTTGTTATGAATCGAATATCTCGGCTATCGTAGGATGAGATATCAATCATTTCCAACTCATCCAGATCTATATCATAGGTTTCTTCATTGAATTGATGCTTCTTCAAAACACCTGCAATGAAGATATCTTTATAGATCAAACCCTGGTTAGGGCTGAGTCTCTTTATCAGACTTAGCACATTGGCATTTGGCAACAGCCTGCCATTGATAGCGATATTCGTCTCACTTAATTGAAGAGGAAACTTCTGAGAAAGGTAATCATTGGTTATATAACCATGACTAGCGTTATTGAGATAGATTTTCCATTTCTCAGCAATAGTATTAATCCCTACCCTGAGCTCACACGCAGGCTTAAGAAAAGTCAGTGGCAATAATGACTCCCACTTGTCATCATCAAAGAAAATGATGTGTGCCACTGTAGTATAATTTTAATGAATTGATATTACTCTGCTGGAGTATCTTCAGTCTTTCTTTTAGCGAATTTTGCAAATTTCTTGTTGAATTTGTCAATTCTACCAGCTGTATCAACGAATTTCATCTTTCCTGTGAAGAAAGGATGTGATTTATTCGAAATCTCTAGCTTGATCAATGGATACTCATTACCATCTTCCCACTTAATCGTTTCTTTAGATGGAGCACAAGATTTAGTAATGAAAGCCTCGTCACAAGAGAAGTCTTTAAATACTACTAACCTATAATTATCTGGATGAATATCTTTCTTCATGATTTCACATTTCAAAATTGGAGTGCAAAGATAGTAATTCTATCCTATTGAAACCTAATATTTTTTTCAATTAAATACCAGGAAAGAAAGCATCTATGAAATGGTCCAAGGTAGGACTCCCATTAGGGTCAACAATACTGATGATATCAAATCGGATTTCTCCTCTATAATTCACCGCCTCCATGTAGGCATTAGCTGCATCAAAATAAAAGGCTTCCTTTCTTTTACTGACAAATTCTTCCGGTCGTCCGTATTTAATATTCTTTCTGGCCTTGACCTCAATGAAGATCAGTTGATTACTATGTCTTGCAATTATGTCTACCTCGGCTTTCTTGTATCGATAATTAGTTTCTAAAATTTCATAACCCTGTCCTAGCAGATATTGCTTTCCAATTTCCTCTCCTTTTCTACCAATATTCGATGCTTTTGCGCACATCTCATCAATTTAATAAACAAATCACATTACAATTGTATTTTTGGGCTTTGAAAAAAATATAAGAAGAGAGATTATGATGAATACATTGATAGATAAGTTTATTCCACAGCTTAAAGAAGCTATGCAAATAGGAGAAACTGCAAGCTTAACTGCTGGTGCTGACCCAATTCATAATGTGTATGTAGCTGGATTAGGTGGATCCGGCATCGGTGGCAATTTTGTTGCAGAGTTTGTTTACGACGAATGCAACGTTCCATATACTGTTGGGAAAGGATATGATGTTCCTGCATGGATTGGCAAGAACACACTTGCTATCACTTCATCCTATTCTGGTAATACTGAGGAAACTCTTGAAGCATATGCTAAAATACAAGCAACCGGTGCTAAAATAGTAGTGGTGTCTTCAGGAGGTAAGCTCATTGATTTTGCGAAAGCTGAAGGTCACGATTATATTCAGATCCCTAGTGATTGGCCAAGTCCGAGAGCATGTTTGGGATATTCTCTTATCCAGCAAATCTATGTTCTCTATCATCTGAATCTGATTAGCGATAAGGTTATTGGGCAATTAAAAACAGCAATTAATTTACTTGAATTTAACCAAGATGAAATTAAAGAAGATGCGAATGTTCTTGCTCAATTCTTACATGACAGAATTCCTATCATTTATACAACGGGGAGAATGGAATCTGTGGCTGTAAGATTTAGACAGCAAATTAATGAAAATGCAAAACAACTGTGTTGGCACCATGTCATTCCAGAAATGAATCATAACGAGCTTGTGGGTTGGAAGCAACCAAACGATAAACTTGCCGTAGTGTATTTCCGAAATAAGGATGACTACAATCGTAATCAAGTGAGAATGAATATCAATAAAGAGATTATTTCAAAATATACCCCACACATCATTGAACTTTGGTCAAGAGGAAATAATCTCGTAGAAAGAGCACTATACTTTGTTAATTTAGGTGACTATGCAAGCTACTATCTGTCTGAATTAAACAAGGTTGATTCTATAGAAGTTGATGTGATTGACTATTTGAAAAGTGAACTAAGTAAAGTATAACATTTCGCTATGGCACGAAGAGCAAGATATGGAAGGAGGAAAACCAATAGGAACTATTGGTGGATTCTTGCTGTCTTCTTTGTTGGAGTTGCTGCATGGTTATTACTCTCAATAATTCAGGGTAAGAATCCTATTGAACTATTTCAATCTGAAACTCAGGTGGAATCAAGTGAAATACCTTATGACAGCTTACAAAGCTTACTAGAAATAGAGAAACAAAATACCATCAAGTTAGAAAGCGAATTGACATTATTCAAATCCAATGCTCAAGCTAAATTAGTCGAAATAGATAATGGCACCTTGAATCTACGGTCCAAGCCAAATACGACGGCTTCGATCATTGATGACATCCCTTCTGGCAAACAAATAAATGTCTATTATTGTCTTCCGGACAGTTTTAACATTGCTGGGAATAGGGGTACTTGGTGTAAGGTGCGTCATAATAGTGTGGAAGGTTGGGTTTGGAGTTCTTATATTAAGAAATAATATAATATATTGGTATAGATTTTGAATCTAACTTTTGTATAGACAACCTCCCCGAACTGAGAAATTGCTGATCAATTCTTAGAACCAAGTACTTTTCTACTACATGAGAAAGAGCTTTTATTCTTTGTGTTGCATAGTATTTGTAATACTCAATGTGACATCTAACGCTTCAGCACAATGTGTGGAGCAGAACAATCTGACTAGTGGCATTCCAAATTTGGAATTTGCCAGGGCTGTTGATATTGAAACAAATCGAATCGTTGTAGGTAGTCTCGATTACGCTAATGGTATTGAGTCTGGTAGCGCCTATGTATATACTTGGACAGGATCTTCCTGGGCAGAGACTAAGCTTACTGCTTCTGATGGGTTCAGCAACAGCGACTTTGGTTACAGTATAGCCACTTCAGGTAATCGAGTGGTTGTCGGAGCTCCAGGCGCAGGAGTCAGTGGCACCAATTCAGGCGATATCTATATCTATGATTGGACAGGCAGTACATGGGTAGAAACAAAATTGAGCCCATCTGATGGCTTCGGCAATGATAACTTTGGTAATGCTGTCGATATCGATGGAGATAGGATTGTTGTAGGATCCTTCAAAGATGATGATTATGGTACCGATTCTGGAGCCATCTATATCTATGACTGGAATGGATCTTCTTGGGTTGAAACTAAAATCAATCCTTTTGATGGATGGTCATTTGATGGATTTGGTATTGATGTAGGTATTTCAGGTGATAGGATTTTAGTCGGGTCTTATTACGACGATGATGCAGGCTCAAATTCTGGGAGTGCTTATCTCTACGATTGGGATGGAAGTGCTTGGAATGTTACAAAGCTGGGTGCTGTTTTTGGCTCTGCAGATGATTATTACGGTACTAGTGTAGATATAGATGGTGATAGACTTGTGATTGGTGCTGTTGGAGAAGATGATAATGGTATTGGTTCTGGTAGTGCCTATATCTATGATTGGGATGGATCTTCTTGGGTTGAAACAAAAATAGCACCTAGTGATGGTGCTTCAAGTGATTATTTTGGCACAAATGTCAGCATTGATGGTGACAGGATAGTCATAGACGCTTATAGAGATGACGATAACGGCATTGACTCTGGTAGTGCTTATATATTTGATTGGGATGGATCTTCTTGGGTTGAAACAAAATTAGTGGCTTCAGATGGAAGTGCTGATGATAATTATGGAAGTGATGTTGCAGTTTTGAATGATCGTGTTGTTATTGGATCTTTTCATGATGATGACAATGGCTTTGACACAGGAAGTGCATACATCTATGACCTCTCAGGAGGTTCTTGGACAGAATCAAAGATCACCCCTTCAGATGGTTTTAGTTTCGATAGATTCGGAATAAGTCTAGCAGTTGATAATGATAGGATTGTAGTTGGAGCCATTGGTGATGATACAAATGGAACAGATGCAGGTGCGATATTCATCCATGATTGGGACGGAACTACATGGATATCAACAAAAGTCACTGCTTCTGATGGTGATGTGAATGATAGATTTGGAGCTGATGTTGGAATCTCTTTAGATAGGGTTGTTGTTGGCGCTCCTGGGGATGATGATAATGGAACAAGTTCTGGAAGTATGTATGTCTATTCTTGGGATGGATCCGCTTGGAACGAAGAAAAAATACTATCTAATGATGCCGCAGCTTTTGACAACTTCGGCGAGAGTGTTTCTATTGATGTAGATAGAATAGCTGTCGGTGCGTTTGGTGAAAGTAATTATGAAGGTGCAGTCTATGTCTATGATTGGACTGGGTCATCATGGAGTGAAACTAAATTGACCGCTAGTGATGGTTCGGGTTTTGATTATTTAGGGGCAAGTGTTTCTGTTTCAGGGAACAGAGTATTAGCTGGTGCACATTTTAATGATGATAATGGACTAGATTCAGGAAGCGCATATCTATTCGAAAAAAACGGTGGTACTTGGACAGAAACTTTACTCTTAGCTTCTGATGGTAATAATTCAGATAATTTTGGGAAAAGTGTTAGTATCTCCGGAGATAGAATCGTGGTTGGCTCTGAGAGCGATGATGATAATGGACCTGACTCTGGAAGTGCTTACATCTATGACTGGGATGGTTCTACTTGGATAGAGACTAAACTTACAGCTTCAGATGGTGCATCTTTCGATAAATATGGCGCTAGTGTCAGTGTATCAGGAAATAGAATAGCTATTGGAGCAAGTCAGCATGATGCAAATGGGAGTAATTCTGGGAGTGTCTATCTCTATGAGTGGGATGGATCTACTTGGGTTGAAACTAAATTGGTCTCTTCCAGTAGTTATGCAGGTTCTGAGTCGGGAAGTGTTGTGGCTATATCTAACGACTATTTAGTTATGGGAATACCCGATATGAATACAGCAACAATCTTTCAATGTGGCTGTCCTAATCCTCCAACCGCACTCTGCAAGAATATTACTATTACACTTGATAATACGGGGTTTGCTACAATAACTGCTCAAGATCTTGATGATGGATCAAGTGATGATTGTTCAACACTTCAGTTGGGTATTTCGCAAAGTACATTTGACTGTAGTAATGTTGGAAGTAACCCAGTGACATTGACAGCCACAGATGATGATGGGAATTCGTCAACATGTAGTGCAATGGTAACTGTTATTGACAATAATGCTCCTAGTATGGCTTGTAGTGATTTAACACTTTACTTAGGTACCACAGGAAATGTAAGCCTAATACCTGCTTTCATAGATAATGGGTCTTCAGACGAATGTGGTTTAGCTTCTATGAGTCTATCTCAGACCTTCTTTGATTGTTCTGACATTGGACCTAATATGATAACACTCACAGCTACTGATGCTTCAGGAAATGCAAACACATGCACATCAACTGTCACCATCTTGGATAACCTTGATCCAACTGCAGTATGTCAAGATATCACAGTATCCCTAGATGCTAATGGGGCGGCAGTACTTTCGCCATTGACAGTAGATGATGGCAGCTATGATAATTGCAATATCAGCAATTGGGTACTTGATATATTTTCATTCAACTGCAATGATATAGGCACCAAAGTTGTAACATTAACAATTACAGATTCTAGTGGTAATACATCAACATGTACATCGAATGTTACAATTCTCGATTCTGGAGGAGTCTGTTGTCCTTTAACATTAACAGAATCTTCTATTCCGATAACAGATGGATATTATCAATCGGACCAATCAATCAATAGTGCTGGAATGGTGCCATCTAACGGAAATGTCTCATTCGGCTCATCGACAATCTGCCTTGACAATGGTTTCGAAGTACAAGTTGGTGGCGAATTTACAGCAGAGATAAATCCTTGTATCAGTTACTAACGAGGGCTAGTGTACAAGTAATCTACTTAGAAATGCTCGGCCATGTTTATCAAACATTCTAATAAAATGCAATCCAGATGTTAAAGTAGCTGGAAGATATAAAGCACCACTGCTGTTCTCGCTTATTCGCTCATGTAAGATTAACCTACCCTCTTGATTGAGAATTTGATACTGTTCCAATGAGATATTAGTTTCGAGATGCACTTTTGTGTCCACTCCACTTTGAATAACATTTGGAAAAATTGCAATCTCCTCAATGTCAGCTAATTCCGCAGTGCTAGACACTACGCCATATTTGGGTGCAAGATATTCTGAAGTATAAATGTGATATTCTCCTGGTTCGAAAGTATAGGTTTGATTGACATCTGTGATGTTCAACTCAATCCCATTAAAGAAATCAAACCAAATCCCAGTGTATGGGAATGCTACTTGGACAGACTCAGCAGTCACATTAAAATTAGCAACTGTGACGACGTCTATTTCTGGATCATTGAGAATAACTTGCTTCACATAACTATCGTCATCCATCAGTTCATAATTATCCGTCGAAAATACTGGGTAGGTGTTCCTCAAATGAAACAACTCACTTATTCTTGTCCAGAGTACTTCTCTATTCTGATCTTCTAAATAATCCCATCTAATGGGCTTTGGTGCTAATCGACATCCTTCATCAATACTCCCATCTGGGCAATAATTTATAGAGTAGTCATAGCCTAGCTCCTGAAATTGCCAGAGCATTTTAGGCCCTGGGACTGAGTAAAATATTGCAGCTGCAGCTGCTGCACGCTTAAAGTTTGTTGGGTAGCTTTTGGTACTATAAGGACCTTCACTATTTCCCCAAGTATTGACTTTATAAAGCATCCTTTCTTCATCATGAGATTCCATGTAAGTGATAACATGAGGATCATTCCACCCTCTCCTTTTATAATCCATCCAATCGAAACTAGACGAGTAACCCATTGCAGCTTCTGCAGACTCATGTTGAATATTGCCCCAAAGCAGCATACCATAATCTGCAAGCTCTTTTTCTTCATTGTTGTCTGCAAAATGCTCTAGTATGACATAACTGTTTGGGTCTAAATCCCAAATATGATTTGCATACTCTTTTAATATAGCTATCCTACTACCATCATATTGTGACATCAAGGCTATATTTCCAATACTATTCTTTTGTGTGAATCCCTTCGAAAGATCAAATCTAAATCCATCAAATTTGTATTCTTCAATCATATATTCTAGTACCTGTTTCACCCACGCCTTCGTGGCAGGACTTTGATGATTAAAGTCATAGCCTACATTAAAAGGATGAGTAGCTTCGACATTTAACCAAGGGTTATCAGGAGTTGGGCGGAATGCGGAATCATCCCAATACATCCTACAGAGGGGACTCTGGCTAAAAGCATGGTTATACACAACATCTAAGATGACAGCAATACCCAGGCTATGTGCTTTGTCTATGACATCCTTCAGTTGTGTTCTTGATCCATAATATTTGTCTATGGCCATATGGAATGAAGGGTTATACCCCCAACTATCATTATTCTCAAATTCATTAACCGGCATAAGTTCTATAGCATTTACTCCAAGTTCTGCCAGATAATCCAGAGTGTCTAGAAATGAGGTATAGCTCTTATCTTCTAAAAAATCGCGCATCAGCAATTCATAGACTATCAATTGTTCTTTATCAGGCTTTTGGAAGTCCGTGATAGTCCAATTATATTGTTGATAATCTAAGTCAAAGGCTGTCACAATTCCATCTGCCATATCAACTGGATATGGTGCTAGTTCAGATAATACTGCTTCATTTACTTCGTCATCGTTCCATTTATCTAACACGACGGTACTGTAAGGATCCGCAACTATGACATCGTCATTCATGAGATATTGGTAAGAAGCCTTACCATCTTCAAATAGAGTCTTAGGGAGAATGATCCAATGAGTTGAGCCATCTAAAGTCTGAGTCATTAAATATTCAGGGTTAGGCTTAAATTCATTGACACTAGTAAGAAAAAACACATAGTCCTTTCCAGGAGCATAGAGTTGGAAACAGAGAGAATCAGCATTATAATAGTTTAAACCATTCTTGATGCCAGCAGGTGGAGTTCCAAACTCAGGAGATTCACTGAGTACTAAAGCATCAAATTGGAGTTCTCGGACTTCTTCGCCGTTGTCTATTTGGATTCTAAATGCATGTTGCCCTACACCAACAGGTGCATACATTACATCAATATTAGAGTTTTCTTCTGCGAACACCTCAATCTCATTATCATAAATTGTTATTTGAGCTGTTTGATTTACATCCAATGCTATACGCAATTCTTCTCCTTCAAATAAGATGTTAGTTGTACTAGAAGGTGCGTTGAGTGTTACGAATAGACCGTCCTCAGGTGGAAACACATCAGTGAATATGTCAGAACCATCTTCTTCACGACCAGAGATGCTTCCATCCCCATTTCTAAATACAAATGCCAATTGCTCTACAAGCTCTCCTTCAGGAACTCCATAAAATTCATCAATTTTATATGAAATAGAATACAAGTTCTCATCTTCTCTTGTCATCAATGTCTGTGGATCTTCGGTTCCCCAATTTCCAACTACATATTTCCAATCATTTGGAGCGTTACTCTCTGTTGTAATCACACCCGTATGGGCATAAACATTTCCTTCGAATCCTTCAAGACCTCCGTTACCTCGACTTGCATCAAAATAGACGGTAACATCATCAAATTGAGTGGGGAAAGCAGGTTCTGTCCAGACTACTTGACCAATTAATAGATTGACTAATAGTAAGAAAGTGCTTGAAAGAAAGGCTCTATGTAACATATTGTCATTTTGACACAAAGTAGTTAATTTAATCAACTTTACATGCCGAAAAACTCTTAATCCTTCATCCACCAAAGTCTCTTATCACTCAGATCACCTCCCATCTTAGCTACTTGGTCGTCATAATTATCAGAATTATAGAGCGCCTCTGATGGAGGATATTGGAATCTATAGAAGGTATTGGTCTCTTTTTCTCTAGGTATTCCTTGATGCATTCTAATGAGATTAAAAGCCTCCCAGGGTTGTCGGAATGCATCAATCCAACGCTGTGTGTAGATTAAACTTAAATTCTCCTCTACACTCCCATCAGGGTCGAACACATACCTCTCATGCAAAGTCAAATTAAAGATGTCAGCTGCGCTGAATATCTCTGACTTTTGCTCCCAAATTTCCGAGTTGATCATAATTTCTTGCCAAAACTGGATTGATTCTATCATCCCTTCTTGGTATCGAAAACCTGCATTAAACAAGTCTTGATTGACTCCTATTCCTCTCAGAAAAACTTCAGCCAATAAGAACTTCACTTCGGCTGCAGTCATTAGAATTTCAGGAACATCGAGCTCGTCCCTGATTAAGTAATAGTTCACTGAGCCATAGATATTTTCTTCTCCTTTCTCATCATAGGCAACATCTCTCTGATTCGAATAAGGGTTGCCACCCGACTGCGGAGTGTTCACATCTTGCAGTTGTGGAAATGCAACCCATTCCTCGGCATTATTAGGTTCGAAAAAGATACTCAAGCGGGAGTCAAGTATGTTGTCATCTTCAGTGAGGTAATTATAAAGATTGCTTCCTAATCGGACTTTATTGTGTTCTCTAAATGACCAATTGACTCCTAAATTATTCCACTGTTGTGCTCTAGGACTCATGACTACATCTTGACCTGGATTTATGAAGCTAGCTCCTGAAAGTATCAATTCTTCGATTATAGGAGAAACTAAGCTTGGATCCTTATCATAAATGCGCAAACAATATTTTAATAATAAGGAATTAGCAAACTTTAGCCATCTAGAATTATCACCATTGAATAAATTATCGAAGTTACCAAAGCTGATGTATTGGTTTCCTGCATCCGTATCACTGCCAGCAGTCTCTATGATTTCTTTGGCCCACAATAAGTCTTCAATTAGAGATCTGTAGATGGTCTCATGATCATCATATTTTGGTCTTAATATCGCCTCAGTATCATACGCTCTTCCAGCTTCAGAATATGGTATGTCTCCAAACATGTCAGTTATCTGAAAAGTCTTATAAGCCATGATGATTTTTAGCCAAGCATAGGCTTTATCACTGGTTTGAATATCTTCTAATGCAAAAAACCTCCTTTCGAGTTCTCTTGTGAGATTGAGTGCTTCATAATAATTACTCCACACGTCATCTACACCTGCTTCTGTATTTCCAAATGTTTCTGCGGTAATTACTGCAAGTTCTGTAACATCATAAAGTACTTCATTATGTAAAAAAAGCTGCCTTTCCCAACCTAGCCTGAGTGATTCAATAATACTATTAAACAATGCTCCATCTTGTGCTTCTGTTGGAGATAACGGATTGGTATTTAGGTCTTCGAACCCTTGATCACATGATGACACTACAAAGAATAGAGTCAACAAGACGATGTAATATTTTGTGGTAAATGCGCTCATAACCTACAGCTAACTCTTAGACTAATTGATCTCATACCCGGAAAAGATGCCCATTCAAGTCCTTGAGCATTTCCACTACCATTACTACCCTCTGGATTTATCCTATCAGGCAATGATGAATAAATATAGAAGAGGTCTCGTCCAACCAAACTCACTTCTAATTCCTGCAGAAATTGTTGAGACTTGAGTGGTATCGAATAATTCAAACCTAGTTCTCTCCATTTAACCCAAGTGTTATTCAGAACACCTGGAGTAGTCAATAACTTACCCCAGCCACCTGCATTAGGCAAATATTTGTAGTAGTAATGTACCACTTGATTATTAGGGCTGCCATCTGCTTGTACCCCAGGCAGAACAACCCCAATGTTACGTATTTCTCCATTTGGGTCTTCATAAGGTAAACCATTGCCCTCTCTTTCGTAAAGTGTTTCTGGGCTTTGACCAGTTTGCAATCCAATGACATAACTTCCAGCATAGATATCTCCTCCTATCTTAGCATCAATTAGAGAGGAAAACCTGATATTCTTATACCGACCTGATACTGTCCAACCTCCTGTCACATCAGGTGCTGCATTGCCAACTGGCACAAGGTTATCTGAGATCAAGTAATGTGTTCCTGCTTCGTTGACAATAGGTTGATTGGAGCTTTCATGATATACATAGTCATAACCGTAGATAGTACCATATTGCTCTCCTTCTCTGACCGAGATATTAGGTCCGAAATTACCCCAAATATTTGCCAGCTCAAGTGTTTTGGCTCCATCTCCAAGGCTAACCACTGCATTCCTATTGCGACTCAAATTCAGGCCAGTCGCTAAGTGTGATTTTGCATTTTGAAAGAGGTTTGCTGATACACTGAGCTCAATACCTTTGTTCTCCAAGACACCGCTATTAATCCTTACTTGATTTACTCCAGAAGAAGTCGGAACTGGACTTTCTAAAATTTGATCAAAAGACTTGATATAATAATAAGTGAGATCAAGGTTTACTTTATCCTGAAACAAACCTAATGTCGTCCCAAATTCATAAGAGTTAGCTAACTGAGGACTGAGCTCAACTGGAGGCTTAGTAGAAGGCTGTGTAGCTGTCTGTTGACCTCCAAATGTACCGGTGTCATAGACAAAGTCTAATAGAAATGGATCTGTGTCATTTGCGGTTTGAGCATATGCTGCTCTCAACTTCCAAAAAGTCAGCCACTCAAATGGTAAGGTTATCGCTTCATTCACTATAAAGCTCACAGATGCAGAAGGATAGAAGTACGAATTATTTTCGAGTGGAAGTGATGATGACCAGTCATTCCTACCACTCAATTCTACATAGAGAGCTTTACCATAGTTCAAGTTAAGAAAGGCAAAAAGCGAGTGTATTTTCTTATCAAATCTTATTTCACTTGGCAAATTATCCTCTAAAACAGTTTCATAATTATTGAAGGTAAACAACCATGGATTCACCCAGTTTTCTGCAGTCGCATTGATACCATACTGGCTCCTTGACCACCTGTTGCCGCCAATACTAAGACTTGCTCCAATCCTCGAACTTCCAATATTCTCTTTTGTCGCTGTCACAAGTATTTCAGAATTATTGACTTGATCTCTTTGAAGTTCATTACTATACTTTGCCCCATTGACACCTGAGGCATCAAATGGATTAAATCGTTCTTCAAATTCATTGAGATTAAAATCCAGACCAGTTCTTCCAGAAATAGATAACCATGTTGTGGGTTTATATTTTAGTCCAACGCTTCCTAATAATTTATTCCTTGTGAGATAAGTATTTTGATTGTAAGTATTCCACCAAAGATGATTTGGCGTATAAGTAAATGGATACTGACCATTATATTCGAAACGACTCCCATCTGGATTACTATTCAGTGATTCTTCAAGTCCTTTATATGACCTCGGCCAACTATATAGAATACCCTTACCAAATGAAGCATTATTGTCATCTCCAAGAGAGGGAGAATTTTTCCTATTGAAATTCATGTATGAGATAGCGACATCTCCTTCTAGCTTTTCACTTATTGCGAGATTGCTACCAAGGTTAGCGGTGTATTGCTGAAAATTAGAATTAGGTATGACTGCGTCATGATTCTGAGCAGTGAATGAAACCCTTGTTGTCGTTTTTTCATTTCCACCAGAAAAGTTAAGATTATGAGTAACAGTACTGCCAGATGAAAAAAATTGTCTCAGGTTGTCAGGTTGTGGCGTGAACTCTCTCAATTCGCCATCCCACCATCGTACCATTTGTCCTTCCATTGGAGGTCCCCATGACATACCAGTGGAATAGAAACCAAATTGCTCAGTTGTAGGTCTGCCAAATGGACCATTATTAGTATGGACAGTATTGGGATAGACAAACTCTCCTTGTGCATTAGTATTAAAGCTCGGTTCCAAGAGAGAAGTTGGCCCACCAGCACCGTAAGTATTCTGGACATCTCTGTATCTGTAGGGTTGTATGTGTTTGTATGTTATTGCATATTGGATACCTAGTCCATTCCGATTGCTCCCTCTTTTGGTGCGTATCAAAATGACACCGTTTGCTCCTCTTGTGCCGTATTTCGCAGCTGCAGTTGGACCTTTGAGAATATTCATTTCTTCAATATCCTCTGGGTTAATCTGATTGATTGCTGAGCCCCAATCCTTCCCTCTACCTACATCTGTTAGACCAGGTGTGTTCTCAAGGGGTACTCCATCAATAACAATTAATGGTTGGTTATTACCCTTGATATTATTGTTTCCTCGGATAATTATTCGAGTAGTTCCTCCATCGACTCCATTGGCATTTGTGATATTCACACCTGCGGATTTGCCGCTAAGTGCATTAATGACGTTAGGACCATTTGACAAGAGCAATTCTTTGCCTTCTAATTTATCAGTGGAGTAACCAAGAGCTCTCTTTTGCCGTTTTATATCTAATCCGGTAACAACAACTTCGTCAAATGTTACCCCTTCTACTTCTAAGCTAATTTCACATTTACTTCTGCCTTCTATTGAAAACTGCTGTGTTTTGTAACCTATATAACTAACTTCTAATATGCCATCAAGTGCATCTAGTTCGAGATCAAATACTCCATCAAAATTGGTTGTAGTCCCTACTCCTGACTCTCTTTCAATTACAGTAACTCCAATAAGTGGCTCTCCAGAGTTGAGATCGGTCACCACTCCTGATAAAGATTGTTGTCCAATGGCATGCGCAAGGCACAAAAGAGTCAAAAGAAGTCCAATACAATACCTCACAGGACAATGTCTAATAAATAATAATCTTGGCAGTTCTTGAAGAACCTCCATCACCATAGATTTGAGCAAAATAGACTCCAGGCTTGTCAATTGAGAAAGCTGTGATCTCTCCAGATAATTTGTCTTCCAACACTACTCTACCTTGTAAATCAGTAATCACTAGTTTGTCACTTGAAGACCACTCAGGGTGCTCAAGGTAAATTTCATTCCCATTTGAAGGGTTAGGGTATACATTCAATGTAATATTTGTAAGTTGGTCTTTTGTTGATGTTGTCCCTTCCTTGACAAATTTTGTAACATCATCTCCAATATTTTGATCATCATTAAACTCAATAATTCCATAAAAGATGTTGGTCGCACCTGGAACATATCCATCAAGGAGAGTAAAATCTAAGGTAACTTCTTCCCCTGGTTCCAGAATTTCTGACACAGCCATGACTTGTATTCTCTCAGTATTGATTTGATACTCCAAAGAATACAAAGCTTCTTGGACAGAACCAGTATTCTTAATTGTCATTGATAAGGCTTCTAATACCTCATTCTCTCCATCTCCAGAAATGGTAGGATTGATGCTAATTGCTTCCAGATTTCTATATTCATTATAGCGAGTATTACTTTGTTCGACTAAATAGGACCAAATCCTATAATGAGGTTCGGTATGGCCTGAATCATTATACCCTGTATTAAGCAAATTTGTATATTCTTCTAATTCATAATCTAATGAAGCAGTCATCCCTGGTGTGAGCAGATCACTAGTATTTACCCAGGCGGGTTGCACAATATCTCCTGGACACCAGCCAGCTCTGGAGAATAACCAAGTACCTGCTTGATTCTCGCAAACATTATCTGCACAATCTGCACGCCATAAATTATGGTCAAAAAATGCTTGCTCATCAAGAGTAAATACATGTGTTTTATTTGAAAATTCAGCAGCATTTTCTGTATTCCCTTGTCCGTGTCCTGTGTTTGTCATTCTAATCGTAGACACTTGGGTATTGTTGGCAATAGTTACAGATTGAGGGTTAAGGTCATCCTCAATTCCAGGATCGCCATACACATGATAATCTGTTGTCCACAGAGGAGTCATTCTAGTGTAAGGGTTATCAGCCTGTCCTTCAATGAATTCGAGTTCTATGGTCACTAGCCAACCACTTTGACCCCAGACTTGTACATATGAATCAAACGTTATAGCACCAGTAAGTTCGTCCTTAAAGTCAGTGATATCCATTTGCCAAGGCCCACATGCAATACCATAAGGTGTTACATATCTTACTATTTCAAAAGTCGACTCAGCATTGGATATGCTAATTTTTGCAGGTTGATCCCAAGGGTCACATCCTGATCCTGGACAGTCTAAATCTAAATGCAAGATGATTTGCTCATACTCACTCAGGTCTCCAGGCATAAGTACTGTTCTGAATTGGTTCTGACCAGCAGCTCCAAAATTGTGTTGTACTTGATCATAAATAGCAATTCTACCATCTTTCATAGAAGGCATCATCAGAGTCTTACTATTATTAAAGGTATTCTGATCTTGAGATTGGGATAGCGTTACAGTAATCTCTGGGTCGACTGCTTCAGTAAGATCTATAGGTGTCCTTAAGACGTAGGATAAGACATCACCTGATTGTATGACTCCATTCACAGGTTCATTGATAACTTCATTGCCATCAACTGTGACTATTGCTGAAATATCTCCTATTTCAAGCAAGCCATTGTTCTTGATATCTATTGAAACTTTGACCGGCCTTGCATTCATGTTAATTAAGTCAATGCTAGCTATTGGCAATAAAGCAATATCATAATCTGGTATAGTGTAGCCATCTTTCCAATTGCTATCATCCATATTAAGCAAGGCACCATTACAGTCAGAATCTACACTATTGATTGCGATATTTCCTGACCCTGCATCCATTGGAAAGTAGGCAACAAGTCCAGCTTCATTACCGGAAAAGGCTGTTGAAATATTATCAGCAATTTCTGCTTCAGTTCTTGCTTTATTCCAAATACGCACTTCATCAATTCGACCATTAAAATGTCTATCTCCAAAACCCGCTGAAGCACCAATAGTCAATGGAAGCTCATTATCTGAAAAGTCACCATCATATGGTGCTGAAGACATCTTACTCCCATCAACAAAGAGACTCATTGTTCCATTTGCGACTACCACTGCAACATGATGCCATTGCTCAGTATTCATTACAGAACTTGTTAGTACTTCATTCCATGAATTATCAACAGCAGCAACAAAGGACAGCTTTCCATTATCGCCACATCTGAAGGCAAATCCTCTATCAGGTCCTTGTGTATCCTTAGTTATAAGACTACCTTGCCAGCTCAAGTTTTTCCAAGAATCCGCGTAGATCCAGGCCTCCATTGTAAAGCCATCTTTCGCATTAAAATCAGCTTTATGTGGCACTTGTATTCGCTCTGTTGCCCCATCAATCTGAAGTGAGTAATTCTGCGAAAAAAGCGAAACTGATGCAAGAAAAGCAAAGAGTAAGAAAAGGATTCTCATGTTTTTGTTTTTAAGAATGCCTAAGCTACAAAATGACTTATGCTATTCCAAAGAAGTTGTATAGAGTTTCATAGTTTTGTTACTATGAGAAAATACTTTATAGTTATTTGTATTTACCTCAGCCTCATGTCTGCATTCGGTCAGCATATTAGACCAGATGATGGCATCCTTTATGGTGATAGCCTAGTGGCTCGAATTGATATTCTCATCGATGACAGTGACATTACAACATTGTTAACTCCAGGGAATGAAAACTTAAACATTGAATATCCTGCAGACTTTATTTACACCTATGGATCTGAGGTAAAGGATACAGTCCTGAATGTAGGCTTCAGACTACGAGGAAATACAAGCAGGACGTCCGATAAAAAATCTTTCAAGGTTTCATTTAATTCCTTCGAACCGGGAAAACAATATAGAGGAGTAGAAAAGCTCAATCTCAATGGTGAACATAATGACCCGTCAATATGTAGAGCAAAACTCGGCTGGGATATGATGGCATATCTCGAAGTCCCTGCTAGTAGGGTTAACCATGTGACTCTTTACATCAACAATGAATACAAAGGCATTTATCTCAATATCGAACATATCGATGAGGAGTTCATCCAAAAACGGTTTTCTTCTAATTATGGCGACCTATTCAAATGCCTCTACCCAGCTGACATGGTTTACAAGGGTGATGATCCAAATCTGTATAAAGAAGAGTTTTGGGGGCGAAGAGCTTATGCCCTAAAGACCAATACTGAGGAGGATGATTATTCTAGGCTGGCAGATTTGATTAATGTACTCAACAATACACCTCTACAAGAAATACCTTGTGAGCTCGAAAAAATCTTAGATATCCAAAATTACCTGAAGTTTATTGCAGCAGATATCTACATGGGAAATTGGGATGGGCATATTATTAATATGAACAATTTCTATTTGTATTATGATACTTGTGAAGAGAGATTCACAATGATACCTTATGATCTCGACAATATTCTTGGAATTGATTGGTTTGGCGAAGATTGGTCAGCGCAATACATTGACCAGTGGGAAAATTGGATTTGGGATCAAAGACCACTGTATCAGACGGTCATGTCCATACCATACTTCAAAGCTCAGGTAGAATTTCACCTTGAAACGCTGAGGTCACATTATTCACAACCGGACTTTCAAACCTATCTATTTGCGTTAAGAGATACCCTCAAACCTTATAGATCCACAGATATCTATGCAAGTCTTGATTATGGATTTACAGAAGAAGATTTTCACAATAATTTTATCCATGGTGTGGGACAACATGCAGAAAAGGGGATTCTTGAATTTATTCAAGCAAAGAATGCGATTATACTTGAGCGTCAAAATCTTTCTAATCATCTTCCAGTAGAAATAACAGAGTTGCACGAAACATGGCAAGAAGGATTTGTTTCTTGGGATATAGTGACAGCATTTACCACTAGTGAATCTAATGTTGTGTTCAATTATTCTACAGATTCAATTAATTGGAATAGCATCCAACTAGAACCTTCTTCGTTGAATAATTACGCTTTTAGTCTTGAGACAGAAACCCTAGAATCAAACACAATCTGGTATCATATTTCAACTTATGATGGATTCGTGACAAGCAGTAGGTATCCAGATTGTTATGACCTTATGACTCTTGCTAATTATCTTCCAACTCCTCAACTGAGTATAAACGAAATCGTTGCAAAAAACACAACTGGCATTCAAGATAGTGCACAAGAGTATGAAGATTGGGTGGAAATCTATAACTACGGAGATGAGCCCGTAGAATTAGGTGAGTTGTATTTAAGCGATAGACTCAACCAACCAATGCATTGGAAACTGCCTCAGGTTGTCTTAGAGCCAGACGAATACATAGTGTTTATTGCAGATAAGGATCAGGAACAAGGCGACAGGCATACTAATTTCAAACTAAACGCTAATGGGGAAACTGTCTATCTCTTTGACAACAAAGCCAATTATAATGCACTGATTGACAGTCTAGCATTCCCAGCAATAGAGAGTGATGTCTCTTTTGGCAGATTGCCGAATGGTCTTGGCGAGCCGCAAGTCTTACCATACCAAACATATGGTCGAAATAATGAAGAGGTAGCAAAGACAACATCTACCAATACTTCAGAAACTTCAGTTATTCCAAACCCAACGCGAGGAGGAATGACCGTATTTAATGCTGAGTTTGATTATGGCTTTGTGACTGATATGAACGGTAAACTGTGCTTCGAATTCAAAACAACCGACTTCCAAACCACTCTGTCTTTAGATCATCTTGATACCGGGATTTATCTCTTAACATTAGTCAAGGAAGATCAAGTTCATCAGACACATAAAATAGTTAAACAGTAACCATTTCTCAATTCCTCAAAAATATAGCGGAGAGCAATAATCTAATAGCATCTGAATTTACGCTCTTGGGACAAAGTGAGAATACCTCTGTCTATCGTGTGCAAGCAAATACTGGCACTTTCGTTATCAAAACAAGCAATCAGGCAGATAGTATAGCCTTGACCGCTGAATATAACGGACTACAAAAGATAGCACAAACTCAGACTATCAGCACTCCAGAAATATATGCCTTTAACACTTGGGATAACAAGCACTACATCCTGATGCAATACATTGAGGAAGGTGGTAAGAGCAGATCGGCTCTTTCTCAATTAGGACATGATTTGGCAGCATTGCACAATATTCAAGCTTCCACATTTGGTCTAGATGTAGATAACTTCATAGGGTCTCTTCCTCAGTCAAACAAACAACATCTTTCTTGGGCCCAATTTTATTATCATGAACGATTATATCCGCAGTTAAAGAAAGCTTTTGACTTGGGATTTCTAGAAACAAGGTCTATCAAAAATGAACATCATTGGGTTACACGCATTGAAAACCTCATCGACAATGTAACACCTGTTTTACTACATGGAGATCTTTGGGCTGGTAATTGTATCCTAAACAAAAAGGGCTCAGGAACAGTGATTGATCCAGCGGTCTATTATGGTCATAATGAAGTGGATATAGCTATGTCCCTACTTTTTGGAGGATTTGACGAGACCTTTTATGATGCATACTTTAGTGAGATTGGAAGAGTTCCTGGCCTTCAGGATAGAATTCTATTGTATCAACTCTATTATCTCCTTGTTCACTTAAACTTATTTGGCATGAGCTATCAAAGAAAAGTAAGCGATATTCTTCATCGATTTTCATGATTATCTCAGTTCGTAGATGTAAATCCCTTGAGCTGGTAACTCGAGCACTCCTGATGTCAAATCGACTGTATTACCACTGATGATTTCATACCCTGAAGAACTATTATTAAGATGTTCTGAATACCTTTCCAAAGACAGCATTTGAGCATCAGTATTCTTGTTTATTATTACCATGACACGAGAGTTTTCATCATATCTTACCATTGTATAAATGCCATCAACGGGAGCATAATGCATGAGTTCACCATGATGAATAACTGGGTTATCCTTTCTCCACTTCAACAATTTTTTCATAAATGATTTTGCTTGTAATGCTTGCTCACCTAGATCACTATCATTGAATGCGTTAGACGTATCCTCTTTCCACCCACCTGGAAAATCTGATCTTATAGCGCCATGGCTATCAGTTCCTGGATGATTCATTAGAATCTCAGTCCCGTAATATATTTGAGGAATTCCTCTCGTAGTCAAAATATATCCTATCGCCATTGTGTAGAGAGTGTAGTCTCCATCGAGCTGGGTGAATATTCTACTCATATCATGATTGTCTGGGAAAATGACCATATCCATTGGGTCAGGGTACAAGTAATCAGTGGCAAGACTTTCGTAGAGTTTGATTAAACCTGAATTCCAATTTTCCTCTTCTTTTAAAGCTGAAATAAGATCCACATTTAATGGGAAGTCCATTAAACTTGGTAAGCAAGAGGGATAGCCGTTTTCATTTGCATCTTGCCAATAAGCAATCATATTTTTGTCAATGACCCACTCTTCGCCTACAATATTGAATTTAGGATACTCCTCTAGTAGAGCACAGGACCACGCAGCCATAAAATCAGCATCTGGATATGAATAGGTGTCTTGTCTAATTCCCGCAATCCCAGAATATTCTATCCACCAGATCGAGTTCTGAATTAAATATGTAGCCATATGCGTGTTCAATTGATTCAGGTCAGGCATCGTCGGTACAAACCAACCTTTCTCCATTTCATCCCTGTCTATCTTGGATCCATATGGGTCAAGCAAAGTTGCTTTCTTATGATTAGTTTGTTGATATGGTTGGCCCTGATAATTAATCCAATCATTATAAGGAAGATCATCCATCCACCAATGACTTATGCCGCAATGATTTGCTATCATATCCATGATGACTTTTATTCCCTTTTCTTTTGCTTTCTGAATGAAGTCAATGTATTCTTGGTTACTTCCGAATCTCGGATCAACTGAATAATAGTCGGTTGTCGAATAGCCATGATAGCTATACTTCTCTACATTATTCTCTAACACTGGGTTGAGCCAAATTGCTGTAAATCCCATGTCACTGATGTAATCCAAATGCTTGGTAATCCCAGCAATATCTCCACCGTGTCTACCATAATCCTCTTCCCTATTGATTCCTTCAGACATACCTTTGACTACATCATTGGTTGTATCACCATTTGCAAATCGGTCTGGCGTAATCAAATACATGACATCTTCTGTTCCAAATCCATGGTTATCAGATAATGATTTCTCTCTCTCTAAAAGACTATAGGTATGCTTTTCATAAAAGTCATTGTCATCTGTAATGACGATGTCAAGTGAACCACTTTTTGCCTTAGGAAGAATATTCAGATTGAGAAAAACATAATTTGGGCTATCAGCTGTATCTATTGAAAGGAGTTCAGCATCTTTGGAGTCTACTGCTATGTTGTACATACTGATATCTTGCCCTTTGAGGAGTATTTGAAGATTCGAATTTTGCATACCTGTCCACCAAAATGGTGGCTCCATGCGCTCTATGAGCTGAGCTTGTATGATGGACATATTTACTAAAAAATAGCAGACAACTAGCGACAATTGTCCATATCTAATTTTCTTAGTTAGAGATACTACCTTTGTGATCATTCAAAATTTATATTTATGCTACATGCAATTTCGCCTATTGATGGGCGGTATGCCAACAAAACTAAAAAAGCAAGTGAGTATTTTTCTGAATTTGCCCTTATAAAATACAGGGTCTATATGGAAATAGAGTATTTAATTGCATTGAGCAACACTGAAAGTCAATACTTACCAAACTTCACAGTTGACCAAATTGAATCCTTGCGAAATATTGCATCAAGCTTCAATACAGCAGATGCAGAATCAATAAAATCTATCGAACGAACTACCAATCATGATGTGAAAGCTGTAGAATACTTCGTAAAAGAAAAATTAGACGCTCTTGGTCTACAAAATGAAAAAGAATGGGTGCACTTTGGACTTACTTCTCAAGATATAAATAATACAGCATTACCATTGATGGTCAGAGATGGAATTGGGGATGTTCTTTATCCACATTTGGTTGCTGTTACAGATGCAATACTGGAATTATCAACTAAATACAAAGCAGTGCCTATGCTTGCACATACTCATGGCCAACCTGCTTCTCCAACAACATTGGGCAAAGAGATGATGGTCTTCCATTCCCGACTAATGGCTCAGATAGATCTCCTGAAGGACCTTCCGGTCAAAGCCAAATTTGGTGGAGCAACAGGAAATTTTAATGCTCATAAGATATCTATTCCAGATGTAAATTGGCTTGTTTTTGGAGATGAGTTTATTAGAGAATTGGGGATGGAAAGACTGACTTATACAACTCAAATCGATCACTATGACCATATGGCTGCACTGTTCCATTGCTTATCAAGAATAGGGACTATCCTCATTGATTTCAGTAGAGATATGTGGTCTTACATCTCTATGGAATACTTCAAACAAAAAGTCATCGCTGGCGAAGTAGGTAGTAGTGCAATGCCACACAAAGTGAATCCAATTGATTTTGAAAACGCAGAAGGTAACCTAGGAATGGCAAATGCAATTTTTGAATTCTTGTCTAGAAAACTCCCTGTGTCTAGATTGCAAAGAGATCTGACAGATAGCACGGTATCAAGGAATATTGGAGTTCCAATTGCACATATGAGCATAGCATTGCAGTCGATACTGAAGGGAATTAGCAAATTGCAGTTAAACGAAAAGAAACTGTATTCAGATCTCGACAATCAATGGGCGGTACTCGCTGAAGCAATACAGAACATATTACGTAGAGAAGGTGTAGAAAAACCGTATGAACAACTGAAAAATCTGACTAGAGGCAATACAGATATAACTCAGGAATCAATTCAGAATTTTATTGGCGAACTCGATGTATCAGATCAAGTGAAATCTGAAATGCTCGCTCTTTCACCTCATAATTATATTGGATATACCTTAGACGAATACCCAGAACAGGATAACGAATTCAGTTGATTAGCCTCCATTAATAATAAAGGTTATTGATCCACAAGACTCATCTTTATCACCTCTAGCAAACCAAAACTCTTTGGCTTTTCTGACGGATAAAGATTTGAGGCTTTCAGATTGGATACTGGTTCCGGAAGGATCAACATCAGCAGAAACTACTCTACCCCCTTTTGAGATACACACTTTCACTTTTACCCTTCCAGATTGCTCAGAAAGCATGAGTATATTGGGTTGATCAATGATTCTTCTGCTACCAATACCATCTTGAAGAACGATTGTGAGATCTTCATCAACAATAATCTCATTGACACTATCGTCTATTTCTGGCTCTTCAGCGATTACAACTTCCTCCTCTAGAAGTTCTTGTTCGAGTTCTGAATCAACTTCTTCCATTTGTTTTGGATTGGTATTATCAGTCTTAGGTGTCTTATCACTCTTGCCTCCCTTGTTCGGCTTTGTGGTTTTCTTGGGAGTAGTACTTGCCCCACTACACACTTGACTCATATACGTTTTGACGGCCGATCGAGACTTATACTCATTGAGAATGCTGCATGCGGCATCAGTCTTACTTTCAGTAGCACTGACGGCCAATGCTTCAACTATTTCAACAGACCTTGGATTTAGCCTATATGCCAAGATGAGTGTATTTACTGCAGCGCTATGATTGCCCAAATGGTGCTCAGACAATCCCAGCAATCTTACTCCTTCTGCATCTATCCCTCTTGCAGCAATCATATCTATAATATCCTTTCTCACTCCTCTATATGATTTGAGACTGTATTTGGCAGAAGCACGCTTAGTATAAGCATCCTTGTATGTTGGATCTTGTTCAATGACAGCTGAATATTGCTCAATTGCTTCATTAAACCTACTTGTCTCAAGCATATATTCAGCTTTGAGATAAATAAACCCTATTTCGTCTTCTACTCCTTGAGAAAATAAAGAACTTGAGCCTAAGCAACATAGTACTAATAAGATAAATAACTGTTTCATAGCCTGTATTTAAATTGAACAACAGAGGAATCCGTTGGATTTGTTATGTGGTTCTTCACTTTAAAATCTTTTTAACTTCTTTCTTAGAAAATGTAACAAATGAATTTTCTCTGCGTCTAATAAGAGAATCTCAAAACCAAGAAGATTAAAAAAGCCAAATATAATTACACATTATGATTATTTTTGGTGTATAAATCTCTTATTTTTAATTAAAAACACAAAATACTCATGAGTAAATTTGATGATTGCGTAGCAACGTACGAAGCTGAAATGAAGAAATTAGGAGTGAAGTACGATGCTGATCTTTTAAGAGCAGTTGCCAAGGGCTGTGGACCTTCTATTTATAACAAAGATGCATCTAAGGTATCTTCAGGTGATAAAGAAGAATTAGCAAGAGTGAAGAATAACTTCATTATGAAAAAACTTGGTATAAAAGACGAAAAGAAAGCTGATGCAGCTATAGCTAAAGTTGTAGATGTATTTGGTTCTTCAAATAGAAATAAATACCGGGCTATGTTTTACTATATGCTTGTTGAAGAATTCGGAAAAGAGAAGATGTATAAGTAAGCTGATAGCTTATAAGAAAATTAGAAGCCTGTCTATAATCTAGATAGGCTTTTTTTATGTACCCAACTCTGCCAAAATGGCATGAAAAACGTACATTTGCAAGGCTAAAATTAACCGATGTACGATAATAACCCAACCTTGACTAACTTGGATAATAAGCAAATCCTTCACGATAGGCAAGGTGAAATCTTAGAACAAGATGGTTTTGTAGATGACCCAAATGCAAAGACTTTTTATATTGAGTCTTACGGTTGTCAAATGAATTTCAGCGATTCAGAAATCGTTGGTTCCATCTTATCAGATTGTGGATACTCCCCGACTAAAAATATGGAGACTTCCGACCTTATTCTTGTAAATACTTGCTCGATAAGAGAAAAGGCAGAAGACACTGTTCGTAAGAGATTAAGAATATTCAATAAGGTCAAAGAACAAAAACCTGGAACTCTAATTGGCGTGCTGGGCTGCATGGCAGAAAGACTGAAGCATAAGTTTCTAGAAGAAGAAAAGTTAGTTGACCTTGTAGTCGGTCCAGATGCTTATAGAGATTTGCCTAATCTTATTTCTACTGCCGAAGATGGTGACAAAGGCATTAATGTCTTTCTCTCCCGAGAAGAAACCTATGCAGATATTGCACCTTTGAGATTAGATAACAATGGGATTACTGCATTTATATCGATCATGCGGGGCTGTGACAATATGTGCTCATTTTGTGTAGTACCGTTTACTAGAGGAAGAGAACGAAGTAGGAATGCATTCAGCATAGTCTCTGAGGCTACTGATCTTTATACTAAAGGATACAAAGAAGTTACTCTCCTCGGACAGAATGTTGACTCCTATAAGTGGGAGAATCCTGAAACTGGTCAAAAAGTAAATTTTGCTCAATTACTCAAATTAGTAGCTGATGTCCATCCTGATCTGCGCGTTCGATTCTCAACTTCGCACCCCAAGGATATTACAGACGAAGTGTTAACCACCATGGCGGCTCACGAAAATATTTGCAAGTATATCCATCTGCCTGTACAATCTGGAAATAGTCGTGTTCTCAAGTTAATGAATAGAACTTATGATAGAGAATGGTATATGGATCGCGTAGAAGCAATTAGAAGAATTATACCTGATTGTGCTATATCAAGCGATATCATTACTGGTTTTTGTTCGGAGACTGAAGAAGAGCATCAAGACACTTTGAGCATTATTGAATGGTCAGAATATTCGATGTCTTATATGTTTTACTATTCAGAAAGACCTGGGACATTAGCTGAAAGAAAATACGAAGATGATATCCCACTTGAGACTAAGAAAAGACGTCTTAGCGAAGTCATTGCAATACAAAACAAAGTCTCCCTTGCGCATAACAAGAGAGATATCGGGAAAACATTCAAGGTATTGATTGAAGGCACATCGAAAAAATCGGAGCTCGACTTCAAAGGAAGGAACACTCAGAATAAAATGTTGGTATTTCCAAAGAAGGCTGGATTAGCACCTGGAGATTATGTCAGGGTAAAAGTCTCAGACGCAACAAGTGCAACACTAATTGGTTCTTTGGTAGAGTAATCCTAAACGATGAATATCCAATCAGCAAAACAACGTTACGGTATTATTGGAAGATCAGAAAAACTTGATCTTGCATTGGAAATTGCACTTAAAGTTGCAAACACAGATCTTTCTGTGCTTATTCAAGGGGAAAGTGGAGTTGGGAAGGAAGTATTTTCAAAAATCATCCATGAGCAATCCAAGCGAAAACATAACAATTTCATAGCGATAAACTGTGGTGCCATTCCCGAAGGGACGATCAATTCTGAACTCTTTGGACATGAAAAGGGTGCGTTCACGGGAGCAACATCTGAGCGAAAGGGCTACTTCGAGACAGTGAACAGTGGGACCATCTTCCTAGATGAAATTGGTGAAATGCCTCTGGACACCCAAGCATACTTATTACGAATCCTTGAAAATGGTGAATTTATCAAAGTGGGTTCGTCGAAAGTATTGAAAACAGATGTTCGAATTGTGGCTGCAACCAATGTTGATTTAGAACAAAAAATAAAAAAAGGCAAGTTTAGAGAAGATCTCTTTTATCGACTTAACACTGTACCCATCTATGTACCGGCATTGCATGAAAGGAGAGAAGATATCGATATGTTGTTTAGAAAATTTGCCAATGATTTTGCTGAAAAGTATCACACTGACACTGTCAGATTAACTGAGGAGGCAAAAGCAATCATAAACCAATATCGCTGGCCAGGTAATATTAGAGAACTCAGGAATCTTGTGGAGCAAATCTCAATCTTATCTCAATCTAGCATGATTGATGTCAAGGATATTCAAAAGATAGCGCCTCAGTTATTCAAAAGAAATCTACCAGCAACTGTAGGAAGTTCATCAAATACCGAATCTGAATCATTCGAAGAAAGAGAAATATTATACAAATTCCTGTTCGACATGAAGAGTGATTTGAATGATCTTAAAAATCTTGTATACGGACTTATCCAAACAAATGATCTTACGATCAGTGATAAGACCCCAATGCCAAATATCTTACCTCAACAGGAGCAGTTTCAGCAAAATAACATCCAATATTATGATAAAGGATTTGATGACAACTCCCCTATTATTATCAATCACAATATTGACGGAGGCTATCAAGCAGCAGAAGAAGTGGATGAAAACTTAAGTCTTGATGAGAAGACTAAAGAACTTATCATCAAAGCCTTGAAGAAACATAAGAATAAAAGAAGGGATGCTGCTGAAGAACTAGGAATATCAGAACGAACGTTATACAGGAAGATCAAAGAATATAATCTGGATGACTAGATATCTTATTTGGATTTCTGTTCTCTGCTTCACAGCATGTTACAGCTTTAAAGGGATTACAATTCCTCCTGAAGTAAATACATTTTATGTCGAAAACTTCCAACTCAGAACAAGTAGCGCTCCTGCCGCTATAGAAATAGAACTCTCTGAGGCACTGAGAAGAAAAGTGCGAGAAGAAAGTAGGTTAAGGGCTTCTGAAACGAATCCTGATGTAGAATTTTTTGGGAATATTACAGGCTACCGCGTTGAATTTGCTGGCGCCCAACAAGGTGATCAAGCTGCTCTAAATAGATTATTGCTGAATGTGTCAGTGACGTATACTGACAATCTTGATGATGAAAATAGCTATACGAAAAACTACTCTCAGATAACGACATTCAGTGCCAATGTAGATTTGAGTGACGTGGAAGAAGGGTTAGTGACGACTCTCATTGATGAGATTACTGAGCAAATATTTAATGATACCTACACCGATTGGTAAGCTTTATACTAACTTTGCATAGACTAATCTGACCTCGAAATGAAGAAATCCTTCTATCATCCGCATACCATTCAATCTGATATTTCGGATTTGGACGAACGCTGGATTTCTAAGCAAACTCAAGAAAAGCCCTACGATCTTCATTATATCTACCTCAAAGCGTTGAAGGCCATTGACAAAGATTTTGAGTCTGGCTTGTATAATCAAATTGGGAAGCTCCTCTCTCAATCCAATCATTCATTCAGAATAAGTCAGTTGCTCGATAGATATTTTACTGATGATAGAGAGAATGCTATCAGTACGATTACTATTAAATCTAAGAAGTCTGAAGAAGTCATAGCAAACTCTATTCTCTTCAATGGATTAATTGATACTTCGAATACAGAAATTACTCTAGATGAGATAGACTTGGAAGAAGAAGTAAGTGAAGTTGAAGAAACTATAACAGCAGAAGAACAAGACTCAGGAGAGAATCAAACAGAAGAAACAGTAGCTCAAGAAGCTTCTGCAAATGCTGTAGAGTCTTTAAATATTTTGACAATTGACAGCATCGAAATAGATGATGCTCAATTGACTGAGGAGGAAGCTGCAGAGGACAAGGCAGATTCAGCTGAAGAACCACAGTCAACTGATTCCCAAGAAGAAATTGAGGATTCTGAAGGTATTACTTCAGTAAATGAAGCTAGCAAAGCTGATATTCTTATTGAAGTAAAGGAAGAAGAAGAAGAAGAAGA
>JAHDEL010000004.1:0-100614 GCA_020628855.1 Saprospiraceae bacterium
GGTCTACCCTCTCTTAGAGATATAACCACCTACAGTTTTTTGAAACTCTTCCAAAGTCTTCGTATAACCAGTCTTGCCAAGTGCTTCAAAACTATACTTACCACTATCGTCTTTGCTTGCGTCGAATACCCATATAGTTGGATATCCTCTCACTCCAAATGACTTTTGCAAGTTCATATTTTGTGCTGCAACATCTTGCGGCAATCTGAAACGTCTTGGAAAATCTACTTCGAGTAAGACAACATTTTCGTCTGCCCACTTCTCAAAACCTGGTTGGTGAAAGACTGACTTATCAAGTCTTTTACACCATCCACACCAATCACTACCAGTAAAGTTTGCCATGATAGGCTTTCCTGATTTTTGCGAAAGCTCATATGCCTGATCAAGATTGACTAACCAACCTTCATTCTTCGCACTATACGGCTTATTCGGATCTCTTGGTGGTGGCTGTTGTCTTTTTGCCTGAGGCTGATTGACGACTTTTCTTTGTGCTGGATTATTCACCACAGGTCTCTGCTGCTGTTGCTGAGTCGGTTGTTTTGCGACTTGTTTTGGTGTTTCAGCAGTTGTAGTTGCTTGCTCTCCTGAGTTGCATGCTAACACTCCAATGCATACTATGAATGCAATTAAATATCTCATGTTTAAAATTTTGACAAAGATTATGAATTATTATAACATATTGTAATAATATGTTCTTAGCAATACTTATAACATAGCGTAAAACGTCTTGTTGTGACTGTCAGTATACTTTTCATTCAATTATTGAGATAATCGAGAGTTTCGAGGAGAATTTGACATTCTATTAACCTTCATACTTCTTTCAAAAGACTACATTTGGCTTATGAGATTACTCCTACTATTTTGTTGCCTTTCGGTAAATGTCTTATTAGCACAACACGATGATATCAAATGGTATACTTGGGAAGAAGCCATGGAACTGGGCAAAGAGACTCCTAAAAAATATTACATTGATCTCTACACAGACTGGTGTAGTTGGTGTAAATACATGGACCAAACCACCTTCACGAATAGAGATGTGGCAGCTCTACTCAATGAACACTTCTATCCAATTAAGTTCAATGCTGAGCAAAAAGACTCTATTATGTTCAATGGTAAGAAATTTGGCTTTGTAGATAATGGTGGCAGAGGATTCCATGATCTTGCTTTTTCATTAACGAAAGGCCAATTGGGTTATCCATCATTCGTGTTTCTCGATGAAGAGTATACTAGGATTATGGTTTCTCCGGGCTATAAAGATGAATTTGCACTCCAAGAAGAACTCAACTTTGCTATTGCCGAAGCTTATAAAAAGATGAGCTTCGAAGATTATCAAGCCAGAGGGTCTGATAAAGCAACAACTAAGACTGTCCAAAAACTAGAAAAAAAAGCTAGAAAGAAACGGCTAAAAAAAGAAAAAGACCACCAATAACTGGTGGTCTATTTTCTGGGGTTATGCTATTTAACCTGGGGATCTACCCGTAATTGATCGAGTAGCAGATTAAGCATCTCTGTTTGTTCTTTATCAAGATGTACCAATTCTCTAAATTGTACTAGGACTTTTTCATTAATGCGATTGAGCAAAGTATCTCCATTTTTTGATATATGAATATCTACTTTTCGTTGATCGCAAGAACGCACTTGTTTTGTCACAATACCCTTACTAGCCATCCTATCCACTATCCTACTGACATCAGACATTTTATCTAACATACGCAGTCTTATCTCAGAAGTCGACAGTGGTTCATTACTTCCTCTTAATATCCTAAGAATATTATATTGCTTGAGGGTAATATCATAGGCTTCTAGTAAAGCCTTTTGTTTATTGATCAGCCAGTTACTGGTGTAAAGGATGTTAACTAAAGCTTCTTCTCGCCCATCTTCGAAAGGCTTGGTTTGCTTTAGGGCAGTTAACAAGTTCATCAGCGATGCAAAATTAATGAAAAATTATAATGTTCTAACATTGAGAAACCAACTATGTTTTAGAATTTGCTTTCTAATAAGCGTTGCATAGCAGATTGCAATCTGAGAGCTGATGTTCTTGCTGCTTGAGCAAAGTCAGGTTTTGAAGAGGAAAAGATGATTCCTCTTGAACTATTAACCAAAAGACCTACATCTGCATTTGCTCCATGGTTAAATACCTTTTCCAGATCTCCTCCTTGGGCTCCAACACCAGGCACTAGCAAAAAATGATTAGGAATGGTTTTCCTTATTTCAGATAAATATTCAGGCTTTGTGGCTCCTACAACATACATGATTTGATCTTCGGTTCCCCAAGACTGAGTTCTCTCAAGTACTTGATTGTATAGCGGAATCCCTTCAGTATCTTCAATCATCTGAAAATCCTTACTACCCTTGTTAGAGGTTAATGCCAGGATAATTGTCCACTTCTCTTCAAAACTGAGGAAAGGCTTTAACGAATCTTCTCCCATATAGGGTGCAACTGTAATCGCATCACACTGCGCTTCCTCAAAAAATGCTTTTGCATACTGAAGACTAGTGTTGCCTATGTCACCACGTTTTGCATCGGCAATAATGAGATGTGTACTAGGGATATAGTTTACTGTAGCTTGGAAAGCTTCCCAACCTTTAACCCCGAGGCTTTCGTAAAATGCTGTATTGATTTTGTAGGCTACGCAAAGATCTTTTGTATGATCAATGATATGCTTATTGAAGGTTAGTACTGGGTTGTCAGATGACAAAACACTTGAAGGCAATCTGGATATATCAGAATCAAGACCAACACAAAGAAAAGAGCGCTTAGACAAGATTTGTTCAGCTAGCCAAGCTTTGTTCTTTACTATCATGCACCTACACCATTGACTGCAACAACATGGGTGACTTGCGGTACCCTCTGCTTAATAGTCTGCTCCACACCAGCTCGCATTGTCATGGCAGACATTGAACATGATTCACAGTTTCCTAACCACTTAATTTTCACCGTATTATCATCATCTATATCTACAACTTCAATATTCCCTCCATCAACTGCAAGGTGAGGTCGAAGCTCATTGAGTGCTTCATCAATTAATTGGATGAGTTCTTGTTTTTTTGCTGTAGACATTGGTACAAAGATAAGTGTATTCAGACTAATAACAAGTTAGACTTTATCTAGGTGACTTTGACTATACTAGATGCGTCTTTGGTATTCTTTCTTATGTTCAAGGCTTGGATAAATTGCGTCGTCATACTGTCAAAGTAGCTATAGACTATCTGTGCTTTATCAAGTGTAATAGGTTTACCATTATCACCTGCTTCTCTAACACCTTCCACTAAAGGGATGTTCCCTAACAGTGGAGTTTGCCCCATTTTTGCTAATTCTTCCCCACCACCTTGACCAAAGAGATAATATTTATTCTCTGGTAGCTCTTTAGGAGTAAACCACGACATATTTTCTACAACACCTAATACCGGAACATTCACATTTGGTAATAGAAACATATTCATCGCTTTCAAAGCATCTGCAACTGCAACTTGTTGCGGTGTGGTCACGATTATCGCCCCTGTTATTGGTAATGTCTGGACCATGGTTAACTGGATATCACCAGTCCCTGGGGGTAAGTCAATGATGAGAAAATCCAGCTCTGGCCAAATAGTATCATAGACAAACTGTTTGATGATACCTCCAAGCCTTGGGCCTCTTAACACTACAGCTTGTTCCTCTTCGAGCAAGTATCCTAATGATATGGTATGTAGCCCATATTGTTCAATAGGTACAATCTTAGGCTTATCAGCTACCTTCTTTATCTGAGGTCTCTTCCCTCTCAGACCAAGCATAGTTGGCATAGAAGGACCATACAAATCAGCATCCATAAGTCCCACCTTAAATCCTCTATCCTTGAGGCAAAGTGCTAGATTTGCTGACATTGTAGACTTTCCTACTCCTCCTTTCCCTGAAGCAACTGCAATGATATTGGTAATTTGCGGCAAAGGAGTTGAAGGCGCTTGCTGCGCTTTCTTAAAGGAGATTAGCACCTGAGCTTCAGGGTATTTTGCTTGTATTTTTTGCTCAGCCTCAGCCAATAATACCATCTTCAGATTTTCTTCTGAGGGATGGAGAACCATGGCAAAAGAGACCTTATTGTCGCGGACTTGGTAGTCCATCATTTTTCCACTATCTACAATATTCTTTCCTGTATTTGGATTGAGTATCGTTCGTAAAATATCTAGAATCGTATTATTATCTAATGCCATAGTGTATCCTTCTATTGATTGGACATGATTTGAACAGATTTGTTCATCATTTCATTCACTCTTTCGAAAAATGCTTAGATTATCCCATATCACTCACTTCCATCATTGTATCCTCTACCAAATGGACTAGTTCGGTATACTTCGGGTCTCTCTTTGTCTCTCGCGTCCTAATTAAAGGCAAATCTATTGGTATGTGTCTTACAAATTGAGATGGTGCTGACTTCATGATATAGATATCATCCGCTAAGTAAACTGCCTCAGCAATATCATGTGTAACAAAGATGACAGTGCTTTGGAATTTGTTCCAGAGATTAGAAAGCAATTCTTGCATTTGTAATCTAGTCCTAATGTCTAGGGCACCAAACGGTTCGTCCATTAATATGATTTCAGGATTAGCAATGATACTTCTCGCAATCGCAACCCTTTGTAATTGACCTCCTGATAGTGTTGGGTATTGAGCATACTTCCATTCATGGCCTTCAAGACCAACTAGTCGAATAAGTTCTCTTGCCTTCTCTTCTCTTTCTAGCTTAGGGACACCTTTATACTTCAGAGCCAAAGCAACATTCTCAAGAACAGTCAGCCATGGCAAAGAAGAATATTGTTGAAAAACCATACTCACACGATTATCCTCTGTTACAGCTTTGCCATTAATCTTGACAACTCCCTCAGTTGGCTTCTGGAGTCCTGCAATGTAACGGAGCAAGGTAGATTTTCCACAACCAGACATCCCTAGTATTACAATAAACTGCCCTTGGTCAGGTTTGTCTTCTATTAAAAACTCTAAGTCTTTAATAATCCAATTCTGACCGCCATCATAACTCTGGCATACCCTATTGAGTTCAATAATATTCTTTCGATCTGCCTTGTCAGTAAATAGACTCATAGTGTTTTGGCCGTAGCTGGTTTTTTATAGAGTAGCGGTTCTACATACTTTCTCAATTTGAAAAAGATGATAGCTAAGAATATTGAGTGCACTACCCAACAGGTATCTTCAAAGAGGTACGAAATGAGATTAATTCCACCAAGTATCCCTAACAGTTCGTCTAAGGCTAAAAGCACATAGATTCCCAGCCCTATCCACACAGCAGCCTGTAAGAAATAGTCAATAATAAGATCAACCATTGTAGGTGCCTTTATTTCAGAGCTGTATTGATCTTTGACTTGGTATTTATGCGGAAAAAACTTCTTGTCTAGGTAAAGAAATACTCTATCCTGTATTAGTCCTATCAAAATAAATATGATCAATATGGCGAACACTTTATCCGGCCTTCCCATCCTTTTCCCTGCCTTATAAATGAGTGATCCTAGCCCACCTTGGTCTCCAATACCTTCTGCTACAATGATATAAGTCCAACTAATTGCCGTTAATACTCTCACATCGTCAGACAATTTAGAAAGTACAGCCGGAATATAAACAGACCGAATTGTTTGCCAGGTTGAAGCACCTAATGTATAGACTGTTTTGACGTAGACATCCCTTACTTCTTTAATCCGTTGAATAATGACCGGCACCAAGTATATCATGATACCAAATGCTAAGAAATTCACTTTGAGTGGTGTCCCGATACCATAGGCAGAGACAAAGATTCCTGTGACTGCTGTCAAGGGGATGAATCGATAAGCATCTATTTGGGATTGAAAGGATGCATTGAACAATGGAAATAAACCAATGATAAATGCGAGCGGTAATGACCAAAGGAGTGCTTTGATATAACCCCCAATGTTAAATCCAAGAGATAGACAAAGATTCTTAAAGAGATTGCCATCTTTATACAAGTCCTTGTAAGCACAAATGACGGAGTTATTTCGTTTAGCTACCTGATTCGTGATTACTTTGCCAAACTCATCCTCGTAAGTCTGCTCTACCATGATGGTATCACAAGCGCTAAATGGCTTTGGCAGTATACCATTTGGCACCACAGGATCACTACCTGAAGACAAAGCCATCCAGACTCCCAATATAAACAGGAAGCCTAAGAGACCAAATATCAGTCTTTGTTGCTGAGAGACTGGACCTCTCAATTTAAACATCCAAGACATATCTATCCTGGGATAAGTTGAAAGTCTGTCCTTCTGTTTTTAGCTTTACAATCCGCTGTTGCATTGGTCTCACAACCTTTGACTGGTTTGTTTGGACCATTACCAACGATGACGAATCGATTAGGATCCATGCTGTAAGTTGTCTTTAAGTAGTCTGCAACAGACTGAGCTCTCTTTTGAGAAAGTGAAATATTATTCTGCAATGAACCTACATTATCTGTATTTCCTTCGATCCTCACTTTCATTCCAGCAAAAGACTTCGCTACATCAGCAAATTGTAAGTCAATAATTGTCTTCGCATTTTCAGTTAACTGAAATTGTCCTGTATTAAAGTTGATACTCACAGGTTTTGTAGCCACAGGTGCAGCTTTCCTATCTGCAGCACTCGGTGCTGAGAATGTCTTATCTTTTTCAGGGTTATATTTTGTGCCAAGGAGTGTTGCTTGCGCCGCTTGTACAGCACCTGTATAAATCACGGATCTCCAAGATGGTGCTTGCTTCTCTGCATCTCCAGTTTTGACAAAATTCTTTGCCATCTTAGTATAAAGGTCATTTCCTTTCTGTCCTTTGTAGTTCGAATCAAGCCCAAAGAAGTTGACATTATCTCCTTGCGATGTCCAATGCACCACTGACATCATACCTTTAGCATCATCCACTGAAACTCCATTAAGTTCTGCTAAATATTTTGCCGCTTTATCCTGATTAGCAGGCATCCTCATTTCTGCTACACCTTTCATCCATCCTTCATAGAACTTATGAATCATATTTCGCTTCGAATTGATAACCTCTTGCTTTGCCATCATGATATCAGCAATCACGTGTGTCTGCTCCATAGTAGTCAATAATATCTTAGAACCTGCAACATCTCTAGTAGCAAGTATATCATCTGGACTCCATACAACAGCTGCATCGACATCATCACTTCTGAAAAGCTCAGCAGCTTTTAAGTTATCTGTTGTTTTGATCACTTCTACATCAGAATAATCCAGACCAGCCGCTTCCAGTGATGTGATAAGTAAGGTCTGTGCTGGAGAAGGAACAGCAACAACAACTTTCTTTCCTTTCAAGTCATTAATCGTGTTGATGCCTCTCTTCACTATGATAGCATCACCACCTCTTGACCAGTCGACTTGCATGAATGCACGAGGACTCACAGCATTAATCTCATCTGGTGCAGTATAGAGTGGGAATGCATCTGCAGTTTGCACAATGACATCGTATTCTCCTGCCAACCAAGCATCAAGTGCATTAATCAGGTCGTTTTCTAATTTGAAGTCTACTTTAAAGCCATAGTCTTTAAAGAAACGCGATCTTTCATTAGCAGCAGCTCCTTCATTGAAATAGAGACCTGGAGCATATCCTCCCCAACTGACTAATTGCACTTTTAATGTATTATCCTCATCTGAACCTCCCGAAGAATTCGCATTGTTCTTCTTGGAGTTATTCTTTCCAAGAATCGTCGTTTTCTTCCCAGAAGAGGTTGTTCCTTCGGATGTACCAGAATTTCTATCAGTTTGCTCAGTTCTCTCACCTCCTTGTGCATCGCTGACTAAGTCACCTAATGCGGTATTTCCAACTAACCATCTGAATCCAAAAAAGATAGCGGCTAGAATGAGGAGTGTTATTAATAATTTCGAGAAAGTGGTCAATCGCCTTGCCATGTATTAATTTGTTTAGAATATTACGTATTAAATATTAGTCTTCAAAGAAGTCATCATAATCATTAGACTTCACTTTTACTTTTTGCTTCGATGTTGAAAGGTCTAAAATATCTTCGTTGTTCACTTCATCAAGAATATCTTGCTTAGCTTCTCCAAGGAGCATGGAAGTACTTTCTTTCTCCCATTGTTCAAGCATTTTCATGCCTTTTTCTTCAAAGATGCCGTTCTGAATATCAATTGACTTCATGAAGTCCTCTGACATATCCATAAATTTTTCCATCTCTCCAACCTTCAAAGAGACATCATCTGCAATCACTTCCATTGCTTGGTCAAACATAGCCTTCTTATCGGGATCACCTTTGATAATATTCATGGCTGATTTCATTGCAGAATGGCTTGCTAAGATTGCTTTTTGCTCTTGTTCTTTAATCCTTACTTGATCTTCTGTATCCTCAATCAAGATTGCTGAATTATCACGCATTTTTGTCAGTACTCTTTGCATGATTTCCATCTTCTTCAAAAGGTCCGAAAGCTTAACATTAGATTCTTTCAATCTTCCAGCTTTTCTTGTCTTCAAGATGAGTACCTTTTCATCTTTAGTGGTTTTGGCTTGACTTGCCATTTCCATATTTGACTTGATCTGCTGGGTATTTTGATGGATGAGTTCCATCAATTTATGTTTCTGTCCTCTCAATTTGCCAATCTGAATATTCATCTTCTTCAGATTATACTTCAAATCATCAAGATAACCTTTGATGATACTCATTGGGTCTATTTTGATAAATAGACCTGTAATCCATCTCATTAATGACTTATAGAGATACCCAACTAATTTTCGGGTCTTTCCATCTAGAGCCATGAAAATGATTAATCCCAATGTTAGGAGACCAACAATAGCACCTAATGTTGTCTGCAAAAAACCGTAAATAACTAATCCAAAAGACATCACTAGATAGGTTACCAAAGCAGCGCTTCCTGCAAGAAAAAGAGCTCCAACAACACCTTCTGGTTTCGACCAAAATGATTTTCCGGTAATAGTTTGCGACATAAAGTTTATCGTGAGATGTGTAAAATTACTAATTATAACACGAACTCTGAGCAATTCATTTCATGAACTGGTTGTCTCTGTCTAAGTACTGCTTGTGTTCATCGATAAAATGAATTAGCTCAACCGCTGCATTATTGCGAGGTCTGCTTTTATTTGATCGACCACAATGTGATAGGCATTATAAAAGCCTGACTTTGTAGCATCAACCTTTGCTTGAGCTTGATTGGTTTCTTGCTTGAGAGCCGCAAGCTTTTCTTCTAACTCTTGAATTTGAGCATTTAGCTCCTCAATACGTTTTTTTCTATCCTCGATTCCCTTTAAATAGCCTTGCTGATTCTCTTCTCTTTGCTTGACTTTGGCTTGTTGTTGGTTATCAAAAGCAACTCGAAACTTTTGCTCTTCATCAGAAAGCACAGCAATGTAATGCTCAGCAGATTTGATCAACTGAGTTGGCTCAGCACCCATCGTTTTCGCCATAGCAAATGCAGACTTATACCTTGTATCTTCATCCATTGCAACTGCATCAAGATTTTGCAAGGCTTGTTTGAACTCCAAATAATCAAAACCTTCAAGATTATTTGCCTCTATTGCTCCAAGAAGTTTATTTACAAATCGCTCGCTTGGTTGACCACCAGTAGGCTTAGGTATCTCCGCAGCGGGTGCTGACTTCTTACTATTATGATCTTGTGCAGAAGAGGACTTAGTCTTACTTTGATTGTCCTTAGGTCCACTTTGCTTACCTTCTTTCCCATCCTCCTCTTCTATGATAAAAAGTCCTTTCAGCTTCTTTAGCATATCTTCTATTTTTCGTCAAAGGTAAGAGAATTGAGAGTATTATGAGTAGTCGGTAGGGAAGCTATCTAGCTCTCTATACTCACCTTTGTCATCTATGGTAAACATCTTGTTCTCTATCCCGTTTGTTACCCAAACATATTTGAACGGAACAGCATTCTGGTATCTCGCTGTTTGGTTGAATACCAATTGATTCAATTTTACATCCCATGACTTACACTCGACCAACATATAAGGAGTAACTCCTTCAACAAAAATGGCAATATCAACACGGTCTTTATTCTGCAAAGCCAGTTGTTTTTCAACAGTAATCGAAGATATTCGAATCGATTGCTCTTTTACGAGATACTGGATACACAGTTGTCTGACAACTTCTTCGGGTTGTAAGGTCAACCATTGTTTACGAATGGAACAAAAGAGTTTCTTTTCCGCATTTGATCCAACAATCTTTAAATGGGACTTGTATTGTAAAAGCTGCGGAATCCAAACTGAGTTAGACATGATGAAGAGGGATATCTATACTATTTACTCCGAGCTGTTCAATATACCGAGAAAATGCAACCTGACTGATCAGTGTATCCAATCTGGCTGGTTGCAGTATTCGCTCATGACAAAGCAGACTAGTAACTCTTTCGGTATCTAGAAATACTTCTGTAATGGTGTGAGCATAAGTGCTTTGTATCTCAACTTCTTGATATCCCTGATATTGCAGCTGTCTAGCATAAATATCAATGAGGCTTGGATGTAAACACAGTAGCACATATTGGTTTTTATCTATGAATATTTTTGGTTTAATATCTAAGGCTTCAAATCGCATGGCAAGACTTTCTGCATAGTACAAAGAAGACTTATAATCTCCTGGAGTTTTAAAATCAGATCTAGTGAGTTGTATATCAGGAATCTGTTCTGAATATTCGAATAGCAGCTTTTGTTGGCCGCTTTGCAGTAGACACACTGAATGATTATCAAGCTCCGGATTTATCTCGAAAACAATAGTAAGGGAATCAACCTCTTGGTTAGAATGAGATTTAAAATATGCCCTCGCAAGCGTATCAATATTTTCATTAATAACAGATGACCAATCATAGTCATCTCCAATATGACAAACTAATTCTTCAATCACAGATTCTACAGTCAGAGAACACTGAGTGACTATTTCTTTCCACCGTTTTAAATGCTTATTCTGCAAAACGTTTTGGAGAGTTCTTACGAATGTCAGCTGCCTACTCACCTCTTGAGAAAGCTGGTCGAGATTCATAGGATTTTTTGCTTCATTATCTTTAAGCATCTTCAATTTCTCCAATTCAATTTTGAAGAGATCAAATCTTTCGAATAAACTTTGACACTGCAGATTTGCATTTCGACCTGCTCTTACCCATGAAGCTAACCTTTGACGCACTCTTTGTTGCATCCACTCTGCTTCTACCAATCGAACTTCCATTTGGCCATTTATTGCATAATCCAGCAAGTCTTGATACAATGCTTGGAGTAATGTGAGAATATGACTTGTATTAGAAGCATAATCATCCCAGTCAAAAGCAAGAGATTCAAATAGCTGATACAATGATTGGTAGTCATTGCCTGACTTATATTGGTTTTGGAGAAGTGTTATTTTCTCTAAGAGCTGTGTAGCACCCTCAATAAAGTCTGTCTGATGAGTCAACTGGATTGAGGCTAATTTTGGGTATGTGCCACTAGTTCTAGAAACTAAATCAAAATATGATCTAGAAAAGTGTCGTCTGCTCAGAGCCAGACTTTGGCGAAACTGGGCATTATTATTTGGTAAGAGAGAATGATTGCGATCATTGTCAATAAGCACAAAAGCCTGTTCGGATAAATATCGCTTATATGCTTCTTGCTGATCTGTATTACTGAACTCGATCACCAAATTCTGAGTCGAATGTAGAAAGAGATGATAGGTAAGACTTTCAAAACTTAAGGCTCTGGACAGAAATGCAAGCCGAGTTGGCAAAGCGCTTACCTGATCTATGGTAGAATTCACACTTCAAAAATACATATAAAGTTTTTTGAAATATATCATTGAAGCTACTTTCTGAATTTGGATGAAATAACATGATACAAATCATTACGATTGCCTAAATTCGCAAGAATCGTCAAGGTTAAGAAAACACAATATGAAGGAAATTCTTCCTTATATACATAGAGACATCAGTTGGTTGCATTTCAACTACCGAGTTTTGCAAGAAGCAAAAGACAAGTCTGTACCGCTATTGGAAAGGCTAAAGTTCTTAGCTATTTTCTCTTCCAATCTAGATGAATTCTTCAGGGTAAGAGTGGCAAATCACAGGAATCTAGTAAGAGCTGGTAAAAGAGCTCAAAAAAATCTTGCGTTCGAACCAAAAGAAGTACTTCGCCAAATTCTCAAAATTGTAGAAAAGCAACAAATCGAGTTTAGCGAAATATTCGAAAACAACATAATTCCTCAACTCAAAAAGGAGAATATCTACATTCGGAAACTTGAAGATCTGAGTAAAAAGCAAAAAGAATTTATCCATAATTATTACTTCGACAAACTCCAACCTTATGCTGTGCCAATTGTTTTAAGAGGGGTCAAAATCAAGCCATTCCTATCCAATGCTGCGGTATACTTGGCTTTGGAGTTGGAGGACAAAGAAAATACAAACAAAATCTACTATGCGCTCCTCAGGATTCCATCAAAAGAAACGCCAAGATTTGTAATACTTCCTGCTACAAATGCGCATAGACATGAGGTGATCTTGCTTGATGAGATAGTGCGTTATGGTGCTCCATTCATCTTCCCAGGGTATACCATAAAATGCATGCACTCCATCAAATTGACCAGAGATGCAGAGCTATATATTGACGATGAATTCAGTGGTGATCTCATCGCAAAGGTCAAAAAGTCTCTTGAAAAAAGAAATGTAGGTGTTGCCAGTAGATTGGTCTATGATAGAGAAATGCCTAAGCGAATGTTGAATTACCTGATGCAGGTTTTTGAGATTAATGAATTAGACCTATCACCAGAAGGAAGACAACACAACAATTCGGACTTCTTTGGATTTCCATCCTTTAACATGACAAATCTTCTGGATAAACCACTCGAACCACAATCCTACCGTCCTCTGGAGCAGCTCAAAAATGTTTTGGATGGGATAGATATAAAAGATCATCTTCTCCATGTTCCTTTTCAAAGTTATGAATCAGTGGTTCGATTTTTTGAAGATGCTGCTGAAGATCCTAATGTGACACATATCAAAATCATCCAATATCGTGTAGCCAAAAAGTCTCGTATCATGAACGCATTAATGCGAGCTGTCAAAAATGGCAAAAAAGTATTTGCATTTATTGAAATTAAAGCCCGATTTGATGAAAAAGCAAACCTCGAGTGGGGGGAGAAACTGGAAGAAGCTGGTGTGAAAGTACGGTATAGCATGCCAGGACTAAAAGTACACAGTAAGATGGCTATGGTCCGAAAGCAAATTGGTGACAAAGTAAGAGATTATGCATTCTTCAGCACAGGCAACTTTCATGAAGGCACTGCAAAATTATATGCTGACATTGGCCTGTTCACTGCTGACGAGAGGCTAACAAATGAAGCATGGAGTTTCCTCAAATTTCTTGAAGTAAAATCTAAGCCAAAGCAGGCTTTTGAGCATCTTGGCATTGGTCAATTTAATCTCAATAGAAAATTATTTAAACTCATTGATAAAGAAATCCAAGAGGCAAAAAAAGGAAGGAAGGCTAGAATCACTTTAAAGCTTAACAGTCTTCAAGACAAAGAAATGATTGGCAAACTTTATGAAGCAAACAAGGCAGGTGTAAAGATTCGGCTCATTGTGAGAGGGATTTGCTCAATTGTTCCTGGTGTTAAAGGAATTAGTGAAAATATAGAAGCGATTAGTATTGTGGATAGATTTCTGGAGCATGCTAGAATCTACTGGTTCCACAGCGAAGGCAAAGAAAAAATCTTTATAGCTTCAGCTGATTGGATGGTGAGGAACCTACATTATCGATTCGAAACTATGATACCAGTGTATGACGATGATCTCAAAAATGAAATCAAGAGCATCATTTCTTTACAACTTCAAGACAACGTCAAGGCAAGGCTACTTGGCAAAAACGTAACTAATGAGTATAAAAAGAATGAAAAGAATAAGGTAAGGTCTCAGCTAGAGTCCTACTATTATTTCTCTAGAAAAAGTGAAGTAGAAGCTTGGTCGTAGAAAGATTATTTAAAGATCTTTCTTTCTTTAATCTTCGCTTTCTTACCAACAAGGTCTCTGAGGTAGAATAATCTTGACCTTCTGACTTTTCCTCTTTTCAGAACTTCAACATCAACGATGTTAGGTGAATTGAGTGGAAATATTCTTTCTACACCTACACCATTAGAAATCTTTCTGACAGTAAAAGTCTTTGTAGCGCCATGACCTTTAATCTGAATGACATCACCTTTGAACTTCTGAATACGCTCTTTCGCACCCTCCTTAATCGAATAACTTACAGAAACATTGTCTCCAGATTTGAAATCAGGAAATTGATTAATTGTTGTTATTTCGTCGTGTACAGATTTAATAATATCCATGGCTGTATATTTTGGAAGCGCAAAGGTAAGTATATCTTCCGAATTAAATAATAATTTCTATCTGAGAAGCAAAATTTTTCCTTCACCTTGAACTTCTCCTCCTCGTCCATCGGTATAGCTGTAAGTATAGACGTATGCACCTTCTGGTGAAAGTTGTCCAGTATTATTCTTTTGGCCATTCCATCCTTGGTAGAAGTCATCAGTAGAGAAGATGGTTTCACCCCATCGATTCCATATTGTCATAGAGTATTCTGTTAAGCCTTCTATGAATCCAACAGCTTTAAAATCATCATTCTTACCATCATTATTTGGAGTAAAGGCATTTGGAAAGAAAATATTATTGAGCGGAACAACATCAACAAGCTTTTTCAATGTATCCGGACATCCACTCTCATGGATTGCAATGAGTGATATTTCATACATTCCTGTATCTGGGAGTGTAAATATTGGGTCTTCTTCTTCTGAAACACCTACTCCTGGAATGATCCATTGTAAACGTTCTGCGTCAATTGACCTATCGAATAATTGAATCTCACTCTCAAGACTGTTGAGTTCATCTGTCGAACAATCAAACGCCGCTTCGGGTGCTGCTTTGATTGTAATCAAATTAGGAAAATCTCGGTCAGCATAGCAGCCGATAGGTGAAGTGACTTCAAGTCTCACAGAATACACACCTTCATTCTCATAGAGGTTTGTTGGGCTCACTTCGTCACTGAAAGAACCATCTCCAAAATCCCAAACAATCGTGTATGTGGAATCAATTGGTATGGACAAATTATCAAAAAGGACATTTGCCGGAGCACAGCCTACAAAACTACTCGGTACTGCAATCAATGTTTCTGGCACTGGTTGATATCTTATGGTCTGTATTCTTTCTGAGGTACATCCATTGACATCTGTGATTATGAGAGAAACATCCTTGAAACCAGGTGTTGGATATTCGAATGATGGACTTGCCACAGAGTCAATGCCTTCACCAAAATTCCAATCGTAAGATACGATGCCTGTACTCATTGTTGTACTTAAGTCAGTGAAGGTAATAGGCCCAGCGACGCAAGTATCGTAATCAAAACTATAATCAGCTAGAGTTTCTGGAAATACATCAACTCTAATAAAAGCAGAATCAGCACAATCTGTTTCCTTATTGAGAAGAAGCAGGCCAGTATAGCTTCCTGGACCAGGAAAAGCATAAGAAGCATCTCTAGTCGTTACAGTATCGAATACTCCATTAATTTCCATAATCCAGTCATAGGAGATAATCTTATCTTCTCGCACACTTGTATTTTCAAAATCGATTTCAGTTTCTCCACAGAGAATATGCAAATAGGATTTAGGGCCCAATAGACTATCAGCAACCATACTAGCATCAACTAAAGGGTTGCACTCCACTACATTAAATTGAAAATCTCGAATTATCTCCCCAATTTTCACATTCCCAATAAATTCTTCAACACAAATACCGACCACATATTGACCAATCATATCAGGCACTCCAGTGATGAGTCCAGTGTTTTGATTAATTGAAATACCCGCCCCTAATGGAGCTGTAGCTGTAAATGGTGCTGCAAAAGGTATTTGATTATACGGAGGAGGACAATTTGCAGGATTGGGAGTTACGCCGGTACATGAAGTAGCCAAGAAAGCATCAGCATTTGTCAGACCATCCGTCCCTCCAGCAGTTAATGGTGCACAGAAACTATATCTCAAAGTATGCCCATCGATATCAGAAGCTGCTTGCGAAACAAACAAGTCTTCATCTTGGCAGATAAAAATTGGAGGGAAGTCCAAGAACTTTGGACTCGAGTTACAAATATCTTGTGCTTCAGGTGAAATCGTCACGTGGACTGCTGCTCCCTGATCACCCGGATTGATTACATTGGTTATCGTACTATTCCGACAGCATCTCTGATAGACTATGAGATACGGCTCATCTATCTTTTCGAGTGTAAGTAAAAATCTATAGGTTGCCTCTTCTACCCCAACATTCGGTGGTATTTCAACACATGGGTTAGATTCATCAAAATCTATTGTTGCTTGGTCTTCAAATCCTTCTACCCCAACATTCTCTACATGAATCCAAGATGTTCCATTAAATCTAAACACACCAAAATCTACGTCTTCATCAAACGTCGCTCCTGTACTAAACAGATCTCGGTAAATGGTGCACTCCATCAAGTAGGTCACTTCATTATCTGTCAAATCAGTATCTTGACAAGTATAGACAAGCTGACCGCCAACGATATGAGCACCATAGTTATCAACTACGAAGAGTAGAATCACTAATGGGATCAAGATCAAATGACGAAGAATTGGCATGGACAAAAATAAATTTTAAATTAAACACAATTACCGCAATCAAAAACGTTCATGTTCTTTGTTTATTCTTGATTTCAGAATAATTTCTAATAATAATATATCCAATAATACAATGTTGCTGCCTGATCAAATTGAAGATATAGTAGAAAAATTGAGAAATGGTCAAGTTACACTACTACCAACTCAGACATTATGGGGATTATCCTGTTCAGCTTTCAATGAAAAAGCTGTCAATAAGATATCCAAAATAAAAGACCGAAAAGCTGACCACCCATACATATTGCTTGTTTCTTCAATAGAAATGCTTCATCGATTTACTACTGGTATCCATCCTCGTGTCGAGACATTACTCTCTCTGCACGAAAAGCCAGTGTCTGTCATCCATCGTGCTGCTAATCTACCACCGCATTGTGTGACAATCGAAAACACGGTAGGAATACGGGTAACTCACCATCCACTATTGACAGCAATTATTGATCAACTTGATGGACCAATAGTAAGTACAAGTGCAAATGTATCTGGGGAAGTATTTCCTCACACATTGGCCGACATTGACAAGAGTATTATGGATGCAATTGATTTCTTGCCACCTTATCCTCCGCAGATAGTTGAACAGACCTTGGACTCTCCTTCAGTAATCATCAGCTATGATGAAAAAGGAGAGATTACTTTTCTTCGTTCTTAATTTACCGGTTGTTTTAATACAGCTTTGACTCCTGTTTGGAGTTTGTCAACTGCAAGTAAGACAAGAGGGTCCTGCTTGAGCAAATTATACTCTGCTTCATCGAGTCCAATAGTTCGCTTGGTATATACATATTCCAAATCTTCCAAGAAATCACTTTTACAAGACTGAGATAATTGGAGATTATATTCACTCAAAATAGCATCGAAGTTGGCTTCTACATCTTCAACCGAATCGTAATCAAAACTCACATTGTACACTCTCTTATAGCTGACGTCGCAAGATGCTTTGGTTGGGCCAACCACATCCGGTACTATGCCAGAGCATGCGACTACTTCTCTTCTCAAGAATCGCGTTTTGAATAATTCTTGGGTTGTCGAATCACAAATCTCTTGGCCTAGTTTTCCATGCCTTGACCATTTGTGAATGCCTCTACCTGATGGCAAAATATATTCTGAGACAGTCAATCGCATTTGGGACCCTGAGGGCAAATTGTATTGCTCTTGGACTAGTCCCTTACCGAAGCTTTCTTCACCAAGGATAATCGCGCAATCTAAATCTTGTAAAACTCCGGCCAATATCTCGCTTGCGCTAGCACTGTTTTCATTGATAAGTACAGCTATATTCTTAACCATGAAAAAATTCTTCGCCTTGGAATAATAGGTATTCAGGTCTTTTTCTCTGTCTTTTGTCTTTAAGAGTAGAATATCTTTTTCATAAACCAATTGATCCAAAATCTTCAACACTTGTGGTAGATATCCGCCTGGATTATCTCTGACGTCTATTATCAAATGTAGATTCTGATTTGTAATGCTGTCAAGACGTTCCAATGATTGCATAAACTGTGCATAAGTATCATCATTAAAATGCTTGATCTTAATCACTCCCACTGAGTCATTCAACACCATATTGATGGAGGCATCTGGATTAATTACTTCCATTAATTCAATGTCTTTTGAAAGCGTATTCTGAGTCTGATGATCAAGAAATGTTACTTTACAATACTCTTTGCTTGCAGTGACTTCATTCCTAACCGTAGTAAAAGTTATGCTATCCCCTGTCACATTCCTATCATTGATTTGCAAGAGTCTATCACCGTAATCTAGTCCAGCAGTTCTGGCAAATGATTCTGGTTTGGAATAAGTAACTACTATGGTATCATTCTGCAACATCATCTCAATTCCTAGACCTTTGTACTTACTATTCATTTCGAATTTTGAAGCTCTTGAATCTTCAGCATTGATGTATACGCTATAATCATCTAATTCGGTGAATGTGCTTTTAACAGCACTTTCGACAAGTTGCTTTCTATCAATATCTAAGAGATACTTACGATCAATAAGATTAATGACGGTCTCCACTTCGCCTGCACTATACTGTGTTTGTGAATCAGTATTTACATTCTGAATAAGTACAGAGTAATCTTTAGCATAGAAGGTATATCCCAAAACTAGACCTAAGGCTAGAGTTAAGCCCATTAGAAATGGAATCCAAAAATAAGGGTTATTCTTGCGGGTTGAGATAGGAAGATGTATTAAAAGATTAGCTTTCGCCTAAGTAATGCTTAAGCAGTTTGCTTCTACTTGCGGATCTCAGCTTATTGATAGCCTTATCCTTAATTTGTCTCACTCTTTCACGAGTCAGGCCAAACTTTTCTCCGATATCTTCAAGAGACATTGGGTGCTCTATTCCAAGACCAAAATACAACTTAATCACATCCATCTGTCTTTCGCTTAATGTGTTAAGCGATCGCTCAATCTCTCTACGTAACGAATCCATGTATTCTAGCTGAGAGTCAGTCTTTGGTGTAGCTCCATTTTCTAAAACATCCAATAAAGAGTTATCCTCTCCATCAACGAAAGGAGCATCCATAGATACATGCCTAGATGCAACTCCCAATGTGGTCTCAACCTCATCAGAAGAGATTTCTAAAAGATCTGCCAACTCCTCAGAAGAAGGTTCTCTTTCAAATTCTTGCTCCAATTCAGAGAAAGCTCTATTAATCTTATTAAGTGACCCAACTTTATTCAATGGAAGTCTTACAATTCTTGATTGCTCAGCGAGTGCTTGTAAGATTGATTGTCTAATCCACCAAACGGCATAAGAGATAAATTTGAATCCTCTTGTTTCGTCAAATCTTTGTGCTGCTTTGATTAGACCAAGGTTACCTTCGTTGATTAAATCACTCAAAGACAGCCCTTGATTTTGATATTGCTTTGCAACAGAAACAACAAATCTTAAGTTTGCTTTCGTCAGTCTTTCTAAGGCATCTTGATCACCTTCTTTAATTTTCTTAGCCAAATCTACTTCCTCCTCCGGAGTCAATAAGTCGACCTTTCCAATTTCTTGAAGATACTTTTCAAGAGATTGGCTTTCTCTGTTAGTAATTGACTTAGTGATTTTAAGCTGACGCATTCCCATAAGAAAGACAATTTTGTTAGAGTGGTTAAGAGATTAAGGTAAATTAATCAACAAGCGTGCAAAAGTAACATAAGATTCTTAATAGTAAAGCAACAAAAAAAGTTCAATTTTTCAATTAATTAAAAAAATATGTTTTATTTGCCGTTAGGTTACCAATTGTGGCCCTATTGACATTGACAATATTTATGAAAAGAGTTAAGATTGACCTGGAATATATCATGAGAGCTTCTCCGGAAATTCTCTACAAGTTTCTCACAGCACCAGAATGTATAGTTAGATGGTTTTGTGATGCTGTTGACATTACAGCAGACGAATTTACATTTAGCTGGGATGGTGATGAAGAAATTGCTGTGTTGATTGATGACATAGAAGAAGAGAGGCTCAGGTTTGTCTGGGAAGATTCCGAACCAGATGAATATTTAGAGTTTCGCATGTATAAGTCTGATGTGACAAATGAAACTATACTGGAGATCACAGACTTTTGCGACGAAGGTGAAGAAGACACCCAAACAGATTTATGGGACAGTCAAATCACTAGATTGAGAAAAGAAACAGGTGGATAGATCCACTATTCATTTGATATTTCAATAGACAACACCTTCCCCACTCTATGACATTAATTAAGTCCATCTCTGGAATCAGAGGAACTATCGGAGGCAATCCAGGAGATAATCTTACTCCAATTGACATTGTTGAGTGTGTCTCAGGCTATGGCTTTTGGTTACGCGATCAACATGAAAGGATTACTGTTGTCGTTGGGAGAGATGCGCGCATTTCTGGTGAAATAGTTGCTAACCTTGCAATTAATACCTTAATTAGCATCGGTATCAATGTAATCGATCTTGGTCTTTCTACAACACCAACTGTTGAAATGGCTGTTACTCGTCACTCTGCTCAGGGTGGTATTATTTTCACAGCAAGTCACAATCCTAAACAGTGGAATGCTTTGAAGTTCTTAAATGAGAAAGGTGAATTTATTTCTGCAGAAGCTGGTCAAACGATTTTAAAAAGTATTGAGAATAAAGCTTGGCAGTTTGCTGATATTGATGCAATTGGTACTGTTTACAAAGATGATGAAGCAATTAGTGAACATATCCAAAGCATCATTGCTCTTGATTATGTCCTGACGGATGAAATTAAAAAGCAGAAATTTCATATAGTTGTAGACTGTATTAATAGTACTGGCGCTCTGGCCTTACCTGCTCTACTGAAGAGTCTAGGGTGTAGCTACACACTGATTAATGAACAGATGAATGGTGAGTTTGCGCACAATCCAGAGCCTCTTCCTCAGCATCTCGATCAACTTTGTAAGAAAGTAGTTGATGAAAAAGCTGATTTGGGTATAGCTGTTGATCCAGATGTTGATAGACTTGCCTTTGTTGACGAAAAAGGGGTTTTCATTGGTGAAGAATACACACTTGTTCTTGTTGCCGATTATCTCTTGCCACACTTGAAAGGTGGTGCAGTGAGCAACCTCTCATCTTCGCGAGCATTACGCGACATCGCCAAAAAACATGATTGTTCCTATCATGCTGCAGCAGTTGGCGAAGTCAATGTTGTCACTACTATGAAGGAAAATAATGCAACCATTGGGGGCGAAGGGAATGGAGGAATAATACTGCCAGATCTCCATTATGGTCGTGATGCAGTCGTTGGTGTTGCATTAGCCCTGAGCAAATTGGTGGAAAGTGGAAAAACCTTATCTCAGCTCAAAGCAATATATCCTGAATACACCATCATAAAGAATAAAATTTCTTTAACGCCGGAAATAGATGTTGATGTTATAATCAATACTTTGAAAACATTATTTTCACAAGAAGAATTAAATACAAGCGATGGCTTGAAGATTGATTTTGCCGAAGGTTGGGTGCATTTGAGAAAATCAAACACTGAACCTATCATCAGAGTGTATGCAGAATCTTCAACTTCAGAAAAAGCACATGAGCTTGCTCAGAAAATAATGGATCATGTTCAGCACATTATTCAAAAATAAATCGCAATCCACAAAGTCTAACTTAGAGGCTTATTTCGAACCCTTTAGAACAAGAATCATTGGGAACGATATGGAATTCAATACACCCTATGGCAGGCAAAAACTTCTGTATGCAGATTGGACTGCAAGCGGTAGAATGTATGAAGATATTGAGACCATTTTTCAAAAAAAGATTTATCCTCTAGTAGCAAATACACATACAGAGACAAATACTTCTGGGAGTTGTATGACCAAAGCCTACGCTGAAGCTAAATCCATTATTAAGGCACACGTCAATGCAAAAGACACTGATATCTTAATTTCGAGTAACTCAGGAATGACAGGTGTAGTGAATAAATTTCAACGGATACTTGGCCTCAAGATTCATGAAAAGTTCAGAAAGCAGATTACCCTAGCTGAAGACGATAGACCAATAGTCTTCATTACGCATATGGAACATCACAGCAACCAAACTTCTTGGTTAGAGACCATTGCTGATGTTGCTGTTATTGCAGCATGCCCAGAAGGAAGAGTGTGTCTGGACAGCTATCAAAGCTTACTTGATCAATACAAGAATAGAAAGCATAAGATTGCAGCTATTACTTCATGTAGCAATGTTACTGGCATAAAGACTCCTTATGAGGTTATGGCCAAAATGATTCATGAAGTAGGTGGGTATTGTTTTGTAGATTTTGCCTGTGCTGCACCATACATCGAAATAGACATGCACCCTGAAGACCCACTTTGCGCTTTGGATGCTATTTACTTTTCACCACATAAATTTCTAGGAGGACCTTCGAGCGCCGGTGTACTACTTTTTAATCATCACCTCTATAACAACAGAATTCCCGATAACCCTGGAGGTGGCACTGTTGATTGGACAAATCCTTGGGGTGAGCACAAATACCATGATGCAATTGAAGCGAGAGAAGATGGTGGCACTCCAGCATTCTTACAAACAATGCGAACAGCATTGTCCATTAAATTGAAGGAAGCGATGGGTATTGATGCAATCTATAGGCGCGAAAAGGAAATTTGTGATAGTATTTGGAAATCACTTGAGGGTATTAAGAATCTTCATATTCTCGCTGAAAATAATAAAGAAAGACTTCCTGTATTTTCATTCTATATTGATGACTTACATTATAATCTTGGCGTCAAATTATTGAATGACAGATTTGGAATTCAAGTAAGAGGAGGATGTTCTTGCGCTGGAACATATGGTCACTATCTGTTAGATGTATCTAAATCTCAATCAAAGTCAATTACTGACCAAATCGACTTTGGCGATCTAGCAAATAAACCAGGATGGATCAGAGCATCATTTCATCCAACAATGTTAGATTCGGAAATCATTACTATCTGTGATGCAATCAAATCCTTAGCAGAAAACCATAAAACTTGGGCCACGGATTATATCTATGATTCTAAGACCAATGATTTTGCGCATCACTCCGGAGAATGCCATGAAGATGAAATGATTTCAGGTTGGTTTGATCTCTAGTTTAAGATCGGCTGATAATTGAAGTCGTAAGATTTGTCGCTAAAGTCTACAGCACTTATCTCACTGATTCCTACTTCTTGCATAAAGACTCCATAGAGCATATCTACAGCTGCCATTGTTACCTTGTTATGTGTAATTATAACAAATTGGCTATTCTTCGAGAATTGACTAATTAACTTTGTAAACTTCTGCACATTCAAATCATCTAATGGAGCATCGACTTCGTCAAAAATGCAAAATGGAGCAGGTTTTAAAAGATACAAAGCAAACAGCAAGGCTGTGGCAGTGAGTGTTTTTTCTCCTCCAGATAATTGACTCAAAGATTTTGGTCTCTTTCCCTTTGGTTTTGCAAGTATTTCAATTGGTGAATCCAAAGGTGAATCCTCGTTGAGCAAAATCAAATCACATGCATCATCTTCAGTGAAAAATGTTCTAAACACATTTTTGAAATGTTCCTTAATTTGTTCGAAAGCATCCACAAACATCGCATTCGCCTCAACTTCTATTTCTTTGATTGTCTGTTCGAGATCATCATTCGCTTTGAGAATATCATTCTTTTGACCTGTGATATAATCATATCGTTCTTGAATCTCGTTGTAGGCCGTGATTGCCATTGGATTGATGTCACCGTAGTTTTGTATTCGTAATTCTAGCTTATCTAATTTAAGCTGAGCTTCTTGGACATCCATCTCAAAAGTATGCTCTTCAATTTCTTTCTTGACCTCTTTTGCACTCATACCAAACTCAATATTTAGCCTATCAAAAAATCCTTGAAGTTCATACTTTAAAGTTTGCTCTCTCTCTTTGGTTTGATTAATAGTAGACTGTAAGTTGAGATGCTCTGAGTTTAACTCTCTGAGTTGCCTTTCTTTTTCTTGTATATGCGACTTTTCTTCAAAGTAGAGTTGCTCTACATCTGATATCTTCTTTTTTAACTGTGATTGCTCCTCATAAAGTTTTTGATCCTTTACCGTCGTAGATCCAGCTTTCTGAGTAAGCTCTTCAAGCTTTTGTGATGTTGCAACTAGTTCTTGTGCATTCGTTTCTTGTTGAGATTGAAGAGCTGTGCTTTGATCTGTCAACCCAGTAATTTCGGTTGTCAAGGCGATGATGAGGTTCTCCTGCTGTATTTTCTCGATGTTCTTCCGATTAACCATCTCGCTTCGCTTACCTAATTCAGATTGCAATTCGGCAAGTTGAGCTGACTGCTTATCTACCAATGATTCTCTTTGAGCTTTACTTGCATTGATCTCTTGAATCTTTGCTTTCAGTAATTCTAACTCCTTTTGGTCAGCTATACTTGACTGCTCTATTTCTTGCTCTGTTTTATCTGCTAGACTGCCTTTTGCTTGCTCTTCTTCCAAGCGTTCAGAGATATCTTTTACTTTGAAATTTAGGCTATTGAAAGCTAAATCAGCTTCCAATTGTCGCTTTCTCAAGTCTTCTAGAGTAATTGCATCGAGGTCAGATTGAATTTTTTTGGTGATTTCCTCAAGATTTACGACAGTCTTTTCTTCCTTTTGTATCTGCTTTGTCAAAGCTTCATATCTCTTCTTTCGACCCACTTTTTTGCCTTCGAATAGCCCAACAGAACCACCAGAAATAGTGAATTCTTTATCAATCATTGTCGAATCAGCAAGGATAAAATCATACGACCCCTCTTTGACGCCATCTGTTAGCACCACATTACCAAAAAGATAAGCGAAAAGTTCGTGAAACTTCTCCTCATATTTCAGTTGGTGCAAAATACTGTTTGGGAGTATTTCATGCTGCTTTCCTTGGAATCTATCCAGAATAAAAAATGAGGCTCTACCCTTCTGACCTGACTTCAGTAAGTTAATAGCTTCTAGTGCATCTTCTTCGTTGGTTGCAACAAAGAAATGTAACCTTTGATCTAGATAATTCTCAAGACCATTCTTGTAATCCTCAGGACACATAAACAAGTCAGACAATAAAGGAATATTACCCTTTGTATGATTGTGGACAAACTTTACTGACTCAGGAAATCCTTCTAAAGATTCAATCATATTTCTGAGCAAAGCTTGCTCGTTTATCGCCTTATCCAAAGACCTTCTAGAAGCCTGTAATATACTTGTATTCTCTTCTTTTTTAGCTAATAACTCCCTATGCAAAACCAAATTCTTCTCCAGATCTTCATTAGCTTGGTTAAGAAGTTTCTCTCGTTTTTTATGGTCAGATTCCAGTCCTTTGAGATCTTCTTGTAATTGCTTAATGAGGTCTGCTTTATCTTGCTTATCACTTTCCATCCTTAGCAATTGGTTCTTTGCCAAAGATATTTTTCCATCTAATTGGACTATAAGTTTTTCTGTTTCGAAAGATGATTTTTGCAAATTGAGTAACTCTCTTTGTTGTTCATTTGATTGAGCATGCTCATCTTCAACTTTCGATCTAAATTCGATATATTCAGCTTCAAGTTTTGTGAAAGCCTCTTGAAGTTTTTCTTGTTTCTCTGACTCAAGTTTGAGTTTATGCTCTTTATTTACTAAGGTTTCTTTCAGACTTGCCAATCCTTCTTTCAACTTGGATTGCTCTTCGTACAGTCTTGTCTCGCTTGTCCTGAGAAAGCTTATCTCTTGTTTTCTTAAAGACTCTGCACCCTCAAATTCTTGAATCCTGGCAACTAATTGATTCAGAGATTTCTGAAGTTCACTAAGCTCTTTTTCGCCTTTCAGGTTCTTTGTTTTCAGTTGTTCTAAGTCAGATTCAGCATTTCTTATACTCGATAGTATTTGAGTGAGATGATCGTGACGCTCCTTCTGTTTCGTGGCTATGCTGAAAATATCTGCTTCATAGGTGGTGATCTTTGCTTTAGATACTTGGACCTTAAGTAGTTTATAGTCTTCTTTGATTTTATAGAAGCGCTCTGTACGTCTTGCTTGTTTCTCCAGGCTTTTCATGTTAGTCTCGAGTTCGAATAATAAATCCTCTACTCTATCAAGATCAGCCTTTGTTAATTGCAATTTATTTAGAGCCTCCTTTTTCCTGATTTTATATTTAGATATCCCAGCGGCCTGCTCAAACATTTTGCGTCTAGCATTCTCCTTGTCACTGAGAATGGAATCTACCATTCCTAACTCTATAATTGCATAGGTATTAGAGCCTATCCCACTATCTAAGAATAAATTTCTAATATCCTTCAGTCTACACTTTACATTATTGAGTTGATACTCACTTTCTCCCGATCTATACAGTGTTCTCGAAATGGAGACTTCTTTGTATTCCGTGGGAAGTATGTTCTTTGTATTCTCAAAAGTCAGAGTGACCTGTGCCGCACCACTTTTCTTTTTCTTTTTGGTACCATTGAATATAACATCTCCCATTGATTCAAGACGGAGTTCTTTACTCTTCTGCTCTCCCAAAACCCACCTGATGCTATCAACAATATTAGACTTACCGCTTCCATTAGGTCCAACAACGCCAGTAACACCTTCATCAAATTTGATGATAGTCTGGTTCGCGAAACTCTTAAACCCCTTTATCTCAAGACTCTTTAAGCGCATAAGGGGTCAAAGATAGTCAAATTGAAAAATGTACTATATGTGTTTTCACGATATGTGTTGATAAAAAAATGCCGGAGAAATTGCTTTCGCCGGCATCCATAACTTACAAAACTAGTACATTAATCATTTGAGCACGATCATCTTTTTGATTGCACTCATTGCTCTTGTTTCGACTCTGTAAAAGAGAACCCCATGATTGTTCAGTTCGTCAGAATTCAATTCAAAAGCATTATTTCCTTTGGCCGCAGCCATTGTTTGTCTATAGAGCACCTTCCCTTCAGCATTGTAAACCTCGAGGCTTACATCAGAAGCTGTATTTATATAGAAAGGTATTTGCGTTGTTCCAGCAAAAGGATTTGGTTCGTTCTGGTAAAGTGCGAACTCAACACCTTCTTGAGCCGTTGAATTAATTTCTAATTCAAGATTAACAACTTCCTTCTCTGTAGTATAAACTTGAGCATCAGTTACATCAGAAGTTATATCAAGCGCCTCACTCAATTGACCATTTGTCAATGCCGTAAACGCTAACTCAATTACTTGTACATCTTTCGCTATTGCTTGTCCTAAAGCATTATCAATACTTACAGTGATTACTCCTTGGTTTGCCTTTGCAGTACTAATCATGTCAGCTCTCACTGGCAATTGCCCTGCAGTGATACCATTAAATGCTAACACTTGTGGATCAAAATCTAAAGTAAACTGCATACCGTAGATATCAAGATCTGCTCCTGCAAGAAGCGGAATCGTAACAATATCTTGTTCAGCAAAGTCTTGATCTTTAGTAATTAATGCAAAGTCTTCATGTCCTCTAGCCTCTACTTCATCACCGTGTAGGAAGAAGTTGACACTGTTATTGACATCACCGGTCTTTACAGCAACAAACTCTACATTAGCGTAATCAACATATAATTCAGGAATATTCACCGCAGTCTGATAATCCCATGGGTGCATAGGATCAATAAACTGATGATTAGCATCAACAAACTGCCAAGAGTTGTTAGATGGGAAATGTGAGTATTCATCTAGAATTACTTTTCTAATATCTACCATATCAGCAGATGTTACACTGTTATTCTTATTTGCATCAGCTGCTATCAACTTAAATGGAGAATCAAGATTCTCAAGATTTAAGATATGTCTCTGAATTAATACTAAATCCAGTGTTGATACACCTTCTTTGTGTAGATCATTTCTTTGAGGAGCCACATAGTACTCATCATAGTACTCAACAGACTCAAACATATAATCTCCTTCCTGATCAGTATACTCCATATACATCTCTGCATCACTGATATCCTCAAGTGCTACTTCGAAGTCTTGGACTCCTGTGTAGAACTCATCATACACTCTACCTGATACAAAAGCCATTCTGTTAGTATTGTCAGTACAGACATCAAGGTTGTCTTGTAGTATCAAAGTAACTTGACAGAACTCAGCTTGTCCACTAGGATCAATCACGTACATATTTAATGCTATCTCAGCACCAATTCCATTAGGAATATCAGCACAAGAGAATGCGAGTGCTTGAGTATTACCATCAGCTGTGAAAGAGAAAATAAGATCTCCTTCTTGACCACATGGTGATTCAGACTTGATATTAAAATCAGAAGCCCAAACCTCTGTAGTTCCATCTCCACCTAATGCCCATACTAGCTCAGCTCTACATATTGGAGTAGGAGCTCCGCTATTCGTAATCATGAACATGTATGTACATGACTCAGTCATACCGCAGGCATCTTTTGCAGTAAATGTGATATTATGGTTACCAACTGGATAAGTACCAGAAGCATCATTTCCGTTTCCAGAATGATCAACTGTTCCGTCTTTATCCAAGTCTATTTCGTATGTATATTGTATCAAAGCATCAGGTGTACATCCGTCACCATCTGTAGATGTCACAGTCAATTCTACGTAGTGTTGACAATCATTGTCACTATCAGCAACAGTAACATTTGTACAATTGAGCATTGTCGGTCCTTGACTACTCACAAAATTTAATTGTTGAGTACAAGTATAGATACCATCCACAGGATTATCTGGATCGTACACACACCAGTCAATTGCAGTCCAAGTTCTCAAGATCGAGTAACATGCAGATGCATCCACATCTTCAAATGGTGCACCATCAACGTACGAAACAACGACATTAGAACAAGAACCTACTGTATTTGCAGTAGCAAATGAATTCAAGTCTTCCGGTGTATAACCTGCAGCACAAGAAATCAAGTTTACAGCGCTAGGACAAGTAATACCCGTCAATGTAGCAGGGTCACCTGAAATAGTAATTGTTTGATAGCAAGTCTCAACTAATGTTCCATTAACATAGACTTCTACAGCTCTTATAATATCACCTGTTCCACAAAGACCATCTAATGTGTGACCTGGGTCACCACTCTCTGAGAATGATTTAACCATTGTAACTACACCTCCGCCTAAGTCAGCACAAGTACTGGTAACAGTAGGGTCAGCATAAGTTGAATGATTAGGATCATTAAAGTTGACGAACTGCGAACAAGTAAAGTCATAATCATCATTAGGGCAAGTCACTGTGACTTGGTCAAAGTCATCAATAAGAACGATACCTTGAGCCTCATCCATGTTACCTGCACAATCAGTAACTTTTAGCATTACTGTAATTTGATTACCAACATCAGCATGGCAGAATGTTACACTCGGACCATAATTTAAGTCATCAGCAAATCCAGTACAGTGGCTTCCTACTCGCTTAATCTCATATTCTACGATATCACAACAGTAGTCAAAACTTCCATCATCAAGTGATTCAGCAAGCATCATCACTTCACAAGAAGCATCAAGTGTCAATTGGGTAAATCCTTCAGCAATTGCTATTGGGTTTCCACCATCGACGACAACAATATCTTTTGTACAATAATCAGTTACATTTCCACAAGCATCAGTGAGTTGGTATCTTATCCATGCACATCCAGGCTCCAAGTCTTGGATAGTATAAACACCTCCAACAGGAGTAACTGGTATCCATGTTAGGATAGAAGTATCAAAGCTTAATGCCTGCGCCTCAGCTACGGTTGTACAATTGAATTCGTCTGGCAATACAGAATATTCAATAGTATAAGTCACGTCGCTACAGTCAAAATATACAGGGTTATAAATAGTTGTACCAACAGTAGGCTCTGGTAAATGCACAACATAGTCAGCTTTACAAGAATACGGATCCGTTGGAACTTCAAAGTAAGTTTCAACACAAGTAAGTGCTGGTGGCTCATCATCAAAAGCTTCAATATTTTGACCAGCTTCTGCATATTCACCAGAACACCAATCAATAACGAACCACTGCCTCAACATCTTTGTACCTGCACCACACATTTCGAAAGGTGTATCAGTGTAAGAGAATTGAAGGCAAGCACAGTTATAGCTAGTTGGTGCCCCTGAAACAGCAGGATCTATCCCAGTCACATCAAGGTCCGCACATGGTGTGCTCACATCGTAATCTAAGATGTAATCTACAGGGAAAACCACTGTTGTTACATCTACTGAGTTAAATCTAATTTCCTGTGTACAAGTTGCAGTATTGCCAGCAATATCTGTTGCTGTCCATACTCTATCAATTGTAGAACAATATCCACCATCGCACATCACGCCGTGAGGCTGGTCAACATATGACCAAGTTACAGGAGAACAGTTATCTGTTGCTGTAGGCTCAACGTATGGAGTAGAATCATCACAGTCTACTACAATTGGTGCGCATGCAGTTATGATAGGATCTTTCGTATCTCTAACAATGATATTTCCCCAACATGTGATTCCACAGTCGATCATCGTTACTTTTACTTTTAGTGTATCTCCTTCATTTGCACCTGTCACATTTGGACTAGTGGCTATGGGTCCATTATCGTCTTCTACAACTACTAAGTAAGAAGCGAATTTATTTGGATCTTCTAGTACCATATCAAATTCGACAGTGGTTTCGCAATCATCATCCAATGATATTGTTACCAAGTCGTTGCACGAAACAGTCACTGTATTGCAGTCTACTGCTTGTGCGTTGGTATAGCTTGTGAAAACACACAACAAAAGGAAAGTTGTTGTAGCTATCTTCATAAGCATGTTTGTAAGTAATGTTTTCTTCATTTTTTGATATTTATATCAGTTTTAGCGATTGAAATTTATTCAAGTCTCAATGCAAGCCAATACAGAGGCAATGCAATACACATTGCCTCCAGATTTGCTTTTATTGGATGATGATCATTTTTCTGATTGCTGAATGAGTTTCGGTTTCAACTTTTAAATAGAGAATGCCCGTTGTTTGTACAGATGTAGTGTTGAATATGACTTCGTTATAGCCTTTGTTGTAGCTATCTGTAAGTGCATAGAGCACTTTACCAGTCATTTCCATTACAGTAATTGTTGCAGTTTGAGATTTTGGTAATGAGAAACTAAATGTAGTCTCATCACTGAATGGGTTTGGCTTGTTTTGGTATAAAGCAAAACCATCTGCAACATCTGCCTCATTCGCTAATTGTAAATTCTGTATTTCAATGTCTCCTCCATTGTCTTGATACACTTCATTATCAAAACTTTGTGAAAGTGTGACATCACTTGCATCAATCGTTTTATCAGAATTGAGTACTAAAGTGAATAATACATCACCTGCTTTCACACTCTGATTTTGAGTAGCATTCCAACTCACTCTAACTCCATTTTCACTAGTAGTATAGTAGTCAGTTGAGATTGGTAAAATTCCTTCTGCAATGCTCTCTACATTAGCAGGTAGATCCAATTCAAACTGGAGACCTGCAACAGTATAATCACTTGAAGCTTTTACAGGTATCAATACTTGTCCATTCTGAGAAGCAGTAGGAACAAGCGTTATATTCAGTGGGCTTGTACGTACATCAACATCACCGGATGCAAGTCCATTGAGTGTAACACTACCATTTACATCCCCTACTTTCACTCCGACAAAGTCAACAGCTATAGTAGATGTTGGTAAGTCAAAGACATCAACTTCTTCCTCAAAAGGGAATGGGTGTGCTTCATCTGTAAATGTGTATTCTTTATTAATAAATCTCCAAGATGTGTTATTCTGGTATTCATTAATATTCTCAAGAATCAAGTTTCTTATTTCTACTAAGTCAGCAGCTGATACCTCCGCATTATTGTTTGCATCGGCAGCAATAAGCTTGTACGGAGAATCTAAGTTTTCAAGATTCAATAAATGTCTTTGAATCAAGATGATATCTAATGTCGATACTCCATTCGCATGATTATCATTCTTGGATGGAGTCACCATATAGTTCTCATTTGATGTAAGATCACCAAAGTCATAAGAACCTGTCTCTGACATATCCAACATTGGGAACTCAGGCTGAGTAGAATGTAAGTGCATCATAACTTCTTCGATCATCTCATCTTCTTCAGTTCTTACTTCTCCAGCTATTCTTCCTGAACCATTTGTGTCATCTGGAACATCTGGACAAACATCAGAGTTATCTTGAACTATAATTTGTGTTAAACAGAAATCATAGTTTCCATCAGCATCAATGACGTATAATCTTACTTCGAACGTGTCAACAACGCCATTCTCTAGATCATCACAGTCATAGAATCTTACATTATCTCCTGGTGTTGGAGAGAATGATACTGTTACATCATCTGTATTATTAAAGCAGTTATCATAGCTACCAGCGTCCAAGTCTATAGCCCAAATTTCTGCTTGAGCTGTAGCCGAGTTAATCACGGTAATCACTTGATCAACACAGTAAGGTGTAGGAAGAACATCATCTTCTACCTCTACATTAATCATACATGATTCTACATTACCACAAAGATCAGATACATAATATGTCACTTTGTGATCACCTGCAGGGAATACTCCGCTTGCATCATTTGAGTTACCGTTGAAGTCTGAAAGTCCAGTCGCACTATCATATTCAATAACATAAGACCATACAAGGTCATCAGTAGCTGTGCAATTATCTCTTGCTGTAGCTTCAAGCCCACTGACTAACAGTTGGCAAGTTGCTGGATCAAGAGCACCTGTCGCTTTGACATCAGCACATCCTGTTAAGAATGAAGGATCTTCATTATCTGCAATCTTAATCACTTGTACATGCGTAAAGTCTGCAGATGGGTTACACCAGTCTTTGATAGTCCATGTTCTTACTACTTTCTGGCAATAGTCTGCATCACCTTGAACATATTGGAATGGTAGGTCGTCATATCCTGAGATAATATTACTACATCCTTCAGTCGTCCAAGAAGGCTCACCAATTGCAGGGTTACTTGGATCCAAACTTGCAGAACAATCTACAGTTACTTCATCCGCTGGCCAATTGATATTACTCAAGCCAAATGGCGTTGTATTGTTTACAGTAATTGTCTGTAGACATTGAGTAGATGGAGCTCCATTATCATATGTGATAGTCCAAGATCTCTCTATTCTAGTTATCTGACATTCTCCATAGTATACATATGGAGCATTCTCTGTTACCGTTCCTCCGATACAAGCCAAGTTACTTGGATTCAATATAGAAGGTGAACCGAAGCTACTAGGAATCACAGATGCGTTACTCTGAATGATTGACGGACTTGTTGTACCAAGGTTAAGATTATCTAACCAAGATGCTTCACAATCAACAGTTCTTGACACATCTGGACAATCAACCGCTGTTGGGTTTGGATTTTCCACAGTTACTTGGACTAAGCAACTACTGCTATTTCCAGCTGCATCCCAAACACCAAGGTAAACTCCAACTGTACCATCACCAATATCAGAAGCATCAAACTTCACTTCATCTTGCCAAGTGAAAGCACCATTTGCATCATCTTCTCTGATAACCTTCATATAATCAAGCTCACAATTATCATAGCTACCATCATCGAATGTTTCTGGTCTTGCAAAAGCCATACACATATCATCTAAAGCAACTACAGAGAATACATCGCACACTGGTTGTGGATCAGTAACATCATTAAATCGTATTTCGAAAGACGACACACCTGGGAATATTGGTAGACCAGTAATTGGGTCCAAGTTATTCTGAGCTGTTGCAATCGCAACATTGCCACATGCATCTTCGAATTCATATCTTATCCATACCGCTGTACCATCTACAGCTGGAATTGTCACACTATCATCTACATCACAAATTTCATTAGGAAACATGATGAAATCTTGAGTAAGATCCGGATCAGGAGTTCCAGGAATTGGTACTAAGTATCCGACTCTAATTGTAATATCAGAGCACTCATCTATTAACCCTTCAAATTCTCCTAACTTATCACTACCAGGGAATGGGTAAAGAGTGACATCATCACTACAGTCGTATTGGTGAGCATCATACAAGTAGTAACCTTCACTATCTTGAGTCATACCACCTACTTCAAAAGCAGGAGCCAATACAGGGATATCGTGATCAACTAAAGAGATAATCTGATTTACAGAGTAATCTTCTCCAGAGCAAGAATCCCATACAGTCCATTCTCTGATTATTTTTCTTGCTGGGCTTGAAAGTTTAGCACCAGGGCATTTTTCAATTTCTAATACATCATCGTATCCAACAATTGAAAGGTTTAAGCAGATTAAACCAGTCGGATATCCAGTAAAGTCTGGATGAGGATTACCATTATCATCAGTTGGCCAACCTCCAGGGTTATCTGTCGTCATAACATCACAGACATCAATTGAAGGATTAGCACCAGCTATATTGTCATCCCATGATAAAGGCCATACAAGTGTAAGGTCTGTAGGTCTTGTCACTTCGATGAGGTAAGAACAAGATGAAGAACCTCCTGCACCATCCATGATAGTCCAAGTTCTTCTATAAGTATTACCTGGCTCATCTGGATCGCAAGAACTAGCTTCAAGAGCATCATCGAAAGTCAATAATGCATCATTGCTACAATTATCAAATCCAGCTACAGTCCAAGTATCATCACCATTTGGAGTCACTACGACGCCAACATCAAATACTGGAAAACCAGTTAATGACATATCACCAATCTCATCACAATCGATGACGAAAGGTCCGTCAGGGCAAACCAATTGAGGAATACTCTTATCTTCTACCGTGATATATCCCCAACAAACATTGTCAGAACACTCCTCAGAAACCATCACCTGATAAGTATTTCCAACTGCATCTCCATCAAGAGGACCAGTAACTACATCTCCAGTACTAGGATCTGTAATTGTTACATCGTATCTATCTTCTTCTGGATGATCAACACCTTCAAGAATCATATCTGGTGTTACGATCAATGCACATGCTTGATTAAGCGTGATATATACATGATTATTACAAGCTATTTGACCAGCTGGAGGGTTATCTACAACTTCGATTACTTTCTCAGCTTCAAAAGGGCAATTTCCACCATCTCTGTTACCTGTTAACTTAATATTATATGGTGAGTTTGCTGCTGCACCTGCAGGCCAATTAATTGTTACTTTAGTTCTGTCAGCAACATTTACCGCAAGGTAAGAACTCACATCATTGCCAAAGTAATCCGTAAGTGTGTAAGTCATTCCTGGATCAAGATCAGTTTCAGAAAGTGCAAAGCAATATTCTGTAAAATCTTGGTCATCTTCACATACGTAAAAATCTCCCGTTATGTGTAGATCAGAAAGTGGGAACACTTCAATATATTGACATCTAAGTTCAAATTGACAACCATCGGCAGTTTGACCAGCAAAGACAACTTCGATATTAGCTGAAGTACTCACTGGTGACCACTGAATTTGTGCAGTCCTGAAATCAGGCGACACAACAGGTGAATACAATGCCGTAACATCAACTCCACCCTCTACAACAGACCAAACATTTGTCAAAGGAGCTACTGGAGTAATAGGACCAGTCAAGCAACTGAGGTCGAAACCATTAGCTTCATCTGCTACTACTTCATACAATACCCAATCACCACAGTATGGAGTCTTATCACCTTCTATTGTCCAGTGATCAGCTACATCAGTTACATCGATTTCGATCTCATCAGTAAATGGACAACCAGTTGCTCCATGCGTACCTGAAACAGTAACTGTAATATCAGTAGTTAATGGCACATTTGAAAGATCAATAGAAACTGCACATCCATTTGGATCAAGTGGCGTAACATCAGCTGGATTAAATCCTCCTGGGTTAGTTACTGTCCAAACAGCATTATTATCATATGAAATTAGTGTGTCTTTGTAAAGTTCTAAAAGCACTACACCACCTTGGCACAGCTTATTACCTGCACTTTGAAGAATCACACCATCAGAGATTTCTTCAACAACTACAGGACACTCCACTACGAAAGTGCAACCATCAGCATTCATACCAGTAGCTCTTACATAGTAAGTACCAGCTCCATCTTGGAAAGTAAATGTAGCAGAAACTGTACTTGGATCTACTGTCTGCGTACCATTCGTTGTAGTAAGTAAAGCACCTCCAGGTAATGGAAGATCATATACTCCCCATGACGTAATAGTATTAGAGGAAGCTGGATCACTAAGACCAGTTACAGTATAAGTTTCTGTGTAACCACAAACAACTTCTTTCTCACCTTCTACAGATACTCTGTCAGATAGATCATATGTTTCTACTAATAATGTAGCATCATGCATACATCCATATGGGTCTGTCCCAGTGACACCTACAGTGTAAGTATCTTCAACGCCCGCAGGAAATGCAAATGTGAAGTTCTTGTCAGTTAATCCACTTGTATGGATGTTAGTAGATGATCCATCTTCTACAGTCCATGTGTAATTAGCTAGACCATCTGCCTCACTAAGCATGAAGTTACCAATCATTCCACCGCCTAAACATAGTTCAGTTGGTCCCATAATGAGATCCAAAGGATACTTAGGTGATGGTCCAATCGTATGAATCTGACCAGAATTGATTGTCATCTTTCCTGTAGCATTTTCTTCCATTAAGGCAGTAACACAGTACATACCTACAGGTCCTTCTACTAAAGGAATAGGATAACTATCAAAGTTGGTTAAAGGAAAAGCAGGTCCAATGTAGTTTGGATCGTAGATATGATTAAATTGAGTTACATTGTAAGTTCCGCCTGTTGGGGCAGAATAACACAACTCAACTTCATACTGACCATTTCCCGGCGCTGTCTGGTTATCTAGACAGGTGTAAGTAGCCGTGACGGTCTGACCAAATGTTTGACCTACAAAAAGGAGAAAGGAAAAAGGTATCAAGAGACTAGGTCTAAACTTGACACCATAGATCGTTTGTACCAATCTAATAAAGTTTGTAAGTGATGGTTTTCTCATCGATTCTTGGTTTTTGTAAAATTCTTTTTCACTCATAATGTACTAGCGCACCTCTTTCACAGAGCTGCGACTTTTAGTAAGTTTCATGCACTAAAGACCAAGATTTGTTCCAAAAGGGATAATAGATTATGATGAGTTTTAATATGAAAACACATTACATTTTTCTATCAATTATATGTGTCACATTATCACGAGAATGGGAGGATAAACTGAGTATAAATAAAATTGACGAAAAATTATGAATTCTATTCAGACTACCAAGATTCTTCAGTATTGGCACTGTGATTTACATTTAGAATACACAATGCTAAAAGATAAATACAACACAAACACCATATCTATATTGTTGTTTATCAGCTATTTACATATTGAATAATAATAAGATATTACTAAGCGAAGTTTGTACAAAGCAGCAATAACATTACCTTTAGGATATTTACTAGCAAATGCATAAAATGACGGTTACCATTCTACACAGATTGGGAAAAGCTTGGTATATAGTTGCGATTCTCACTAGTTTGCTTGTATTCCCTCCCTCTGAAGCTTTTGGACAATGTGCCATAGAAGAGTTATACGCTGAAGTCCATCCTTGTAATGATGAAGGTCAGATTTACATTGATTTTGAATTTAGCGCGAAAGGTGGACTCAGTGATTGGTTTGTAGTCAGAGGTAATGGCGTCATCTATGATACACTCCCCTATGGAGAAACATTCTACACGATAGGACCAATTGAACCAGATTGTGAATTAGTCTATGAATTAGTCGTCCATGATGTTAATAATCCTGAATGTAATGATGCTATAGGTTTTGAAGAACAGCTGTGTTGCAATACATGCGAATTTCAGAATGTAGCTTTTACGAACATTGATTGTCAAGAAAACACTATTTCACTGACGCTAGATTTTGATGTCATCAATCCAACAAATGACTTTTTTGATCTGTATGTTGGAGAGACATTTCTTGGTTTTTTTGCTCATGAGGCTCTTCCTATTGCCTTGCAAATTCCTCAAAATGAAGTTGGTAGCTCAATTTTCACAATACAAGACAATGATAACCCAGACTGTATCCTTGAGATAACGTTTAACCACCCTCTTTGTGAAGGTGAGGTCTGCAACTTTAGTGAAGCTGTATATGAGGTTTCAGAATGTGCAGACTTCGACTCTATTTTCTTACATATAGCATTTGATTATAATCAGAATCAAGGCAATGATTTTGTTCTCTTTGTTGAAGGTGAACAATTTGGCCCTTTCACTTATGGAAATCAATATTATGAAATTGGACCGTTCTCTCAGCAATGCGACGAATCCTTAACTCTTGTCATCTATGATGAAGAAGCAGAGTGTGAAGCTATACTTATTGACGAGGTAGTCATCTGTTGTCCACAGAATCCAGAGTGCGACATCACAGAGTTCGAATATTTTGATGTAGAGTGCATACAGGGAGATGAGCCTTCCTTCCATGTTTCCGTCAATTTCGCTTATGAAGGATTTACTAACCCCTTTGTAGATGTCTTTATCAATGATCAATTCTATGACTTTCTAGCTCTTGAAGAACTACCTTTTAGGTTACTCAACCTTGATGCTACTTCAGACATAACAGTGATCACTCTTTGTCAAAACGATTCTGATTGTTGTCATGAGTTTATCATAGAGAATCCTGATTGTGGTAGTAATGAGGAATGCAACATTTCTGAAATCGAATATTTTGATGTAGAGTGCATACAGGGAGATGAGCCTTCCTTCCATGTTTCCGTCAATTTCGCTTATGAAGGATTTACTAACCCCTTTGTAGATGTCTTTATCAATGATCAATTCTATGACTTTCTAGCTCTTGAAGAACTACCTTTTAGGTTACTCAACCTTGATGCTACTTCAGACATAACAGTGATCACTCTTTGTCAAAACGATTCTGATTGTTGTCATGAGTTTATCATAGAGAATCCTAATTGTGGTAGTAATGAGGAATGCAACATTTCTGAAATTTTTACAGAGATCCATCCTTGTGATGCTAATGGAAACTTCTTCGTGGATATCATATTTGATGTCACTAATCCTGAGAGCAATCAATTTATTATTGTAGGTAATGGGGTTGAATATGGCACTTTTGAATATGGCCAAGATTTCTATACAATAGGTCCACTATCAGGAGATTGTCAAACACTCTATGAATTTATTATTATTGATAATGAATCAGAGAGTTGTGCTGGCGAGACTGGGTTTGAAGAACCCATTTGCTGTGATTCAAGTTGTCAAATTTTTGATGTTTTTGCCGAAGTATCTGCCTGTGAAGGAGAAGTATTTGACGTAAGTGTAGGTTTTGAATACCTTGGAGAAGTAAGTGGAAGTTTCAGTATTATAGGTAACGGTAATAACTACGGCACCTTCGATTACGGATTACCTTTCTATACTCTTACAGGTTTGATTGCAGACTGCGAGACGATTTACGAATTTGCAGTCATCGATTTTGAAAATGAAGAATGTAGTGATTTCGTTGTGTTACAAGAACCTGTCTGTTGTGACGATAATCCAGAGTGTGCTATTTCTGATTTTGAAATCTTTGAAGTGTTCTGTGAGAATGCTATTATATCCTTTCTCTTAAACTTCGATGTGAATCAACCAACAAATGAATATTTTGATCTTTGGGTTAACGAAGAATTTTATGGGTTCTACCCTCTTGAAGATCTTCCGATAGAAATTACTCTTGAAAACAATACTACTGAGATTGTCCATTTGCTAGCCTGCATTAACGATAATGAAACATGTTGCGGAGAAGCAGAATTTGAAGTACCAGAGTGTGACAATGAAGCTGACTGCAATATTACCTGGCTGGAATACGAGCATTCGGATTGTGATGAAGCAGGTATGTTTACCATTGATTTTCTTTTCGGCATTGACAACCCTGCTTCAGGAGGTTTTCATGTATTATCCGATGGAGTAATACTTACAACCTTTGAATATGGTGCAGACTTTTATACAATTGGACCTTTTGAAGGCGATTGTGAAACACTCTATGTTTTTACCATAGTAGACCAAGAGGATGAAGGATGCATGGCTGTTCTTGAATATGACGAACCAATTTGTTGCACTGATTGTCCTTCAGAATTCGATATCTATGTTGAAGAGAATGCTGCTGGAGAACTAATCTTGTACATAGAAAGTGAAAGTGTAGAAGGAGTCTTCTTGCTTTATATTAATGATAACTTAGTTGGAGAGTTTCCATATGGTGGCATCCAATCATTAGATCTTGAATCTGGAACATCTTATTCGATAGTAGTACAAGATGTCGAAAACGAAGACTGTTTTGAAATTTTCGAAATAGAAACTGAAGGCCCTTCTTCAACACAGCCTGCTTTTATTAACTCAGAGACAGTGTATCATGATGGAAGCAAATTATACTATCTTGTACATCAAACAGCTAGGATTACAATTTTTGACATGAGCGGAAAATTAGTACATCAATTTTCAGAATTCAGCGGACCTTCATCAATAGAATTAGCTATACTGTCAGGAATCTATTTAGTGGAAATACAGTTACCAACTGAAAGAGCGCTGTTAAAAATCGCAGTCAGATAACCATGGGTAAAAATGAAAAAACATTGAGTTGGGATGCCTTTAAGGCATTAGGTAATCCTGACAATGCGCCAGAGATGCCAGAAGAAGACATTGAAGAAGTTGATTTAGCAATTCCTGTAAGAGTACATCTTGAAAAAAAGCATCGCGGAGGCAAAACAGTTTCAATTATCAGAGGGCTCGAAGAATTGGATGATAACACCTTACAGGACTATTGCAAAGCATTGAAAAAACAATGCGGCGTAGGTGGAAACATGAAGAATGGAGAGATATTAATACAAGGCAACAATAGAGATAAGATTAAAGACTTCCTTCTCAAACAGGGCTATAAAGACGTAAAACTAGCTGGAGGATGATTGCCTTCTTCCTGCTTCGTGAATTCTGATATACTCTTCCATCATTTGTTGATGCAACCCATTATTCGGGTCAAAATCACTGGAGTATAGTCCTTTTTCTATCCGCTGTCTTGCAACTTCAAACAAAGTGACTGCACATGCAACTGAAATATTCAAACTTTGGACCATGCCCATTTGAGGAATAAGAATATTACCATCACACTCCTCCACTAATTCACTAGAAATACCTGCATGTTCATTTCCAAATACAATAGCAAGTGAGCCTGTCAGATTAGTACTATAGATACTCTCTGCGGTATGTCCAAGATGAGTTGCTAGAACCAGAGAATACTTCTTTCTTAACACTGTCATACACTCCCCCAATTCAACGAAGCGATTGACCTTAATCCACTTTTTGACTCCAGTGCTAGTTGACATTGCATTCTGAAAAACTCTATCCTTCAGATTATCGTCTGTGTCCAGTACATAGACCTCTCTCAAGCCTACAGCATCACATGACCTGAGTACTGCTCCTATATTATGCGCGTCATGCACATTCTCTAATAGAATTGTCAAGTCAAATTGCGTATTGCCAATTACACGCTTGAAGAGTTCTTGTCTAGCGGGAGTGAGAAAAGACATTATTTCTTCTGGAATCGTCCATTTCTAAATTCTATAACCGACAATGATCTGTTTTCATAATATTTAATCATGTCTGGCTTATTTGATGGTTCACCTGGTGATTTAGGCACACCTACGAGGTCGTAGCTCGTCTGAATATATGCATTCCGATCCGCACCAACCTTGGTATGAAAATTCTGACCATAATCATCAAGGTTATTGAGCACAAATGTCATGAGATCATAACCTTCATACAGGTCTTCTGTTGGAAATGCATTGAATTCGTTGAAGAAGCGACTACGCATATTTTTAGCTTTCTGCGATGCTTTATCCATGAATTCTGACCGAACAATGTGGATATTGAGGTTATTATAAAAGTCATAGGTGATCTTCTCGGTATCCATCATTTTTGGCATTCCAAAAACGACCACTTTAGCATCTCCCTTTTCAACCCTCAGTCTTCGCACACATCCATAAATAAACCCTTCATCATTGGAACTCCAATTTGGCACCATAAATACATTTGTTTTACCCTGTACAAAAATGGAATCAAACGCCGTTTCTCCAATGCGAAGAGAGTCTTCATTAACTGTGTATTTGGTGATGTCATCTCGTCCCATTGCAGATGCTAGCCTACCTATATAGTCCATTCTTTTCTTATCCGATGAAGAAGATTTACCAACCACAAACAATTTGCTACCTGGAAAGCTCTTTACAGCACTCTCTACCATTTTTTCATAATGCTGTAACAAAGATGGTCGAGTCTGAACATGATAAGGATTGGATGCCGCAATGGACTTGCTCGACTTCCACGGGGAAATATGAGTAATTGCATTTTCTTTTGCAAATTCTGCTACTTGCTTTAACTCCTCAGTATCATAGGGTCCAATGATGACATCTGAAGCTTGCAGACGACCGTCGTTAAGGATTGAAGATAATGACATAGACTTTGAGTCAAACACATTAACATCTACGGAAGATGCTGTCGGTCTATCTTCACTTGCCATCTTAGCTCCAGCGTAATAGCATAAAAATTTGTACGCAGGTGAGGACTTACTTGTCAACTCTGCACTACCAGCCTTTTCACCATCAAAGGGTATCAACATACTGACAGAATATGCACCTTGTTTCTTTGTCTTTATTATTGTAGGAGCACCAATCGGTGGTTTTTCTTCCGGATCTATAATTGTCCATTGGATCTCCTCAACATGAGGGTTAGTCTTCTTGGTTGTCGAGTTCTTCTTTGTAGTTTTTGACGATCTCGTGCTACTACTGGTAGAAGATCTCTTTGTAGTCTTACACCCAAAAGAAAACACCAGAAAACATAGTAGAAGTATTTTACTCCCACTCAATAGTGGAAGGTGGCTTCGTGCTGATATCATAGACTACTCTATTTATTCCTTTAACATTATTAATTATCTCATTAGACACCTCGGCTAATAACTCGTAAGGCACTCGAGCCCATTCAGCTGTCATCCCATCGGTTGAAGTGACGCATCGCAGGGCAAGAGTAAACTCATAAGTTCTTTCATCTCCCATTACTCCAACGGATTTGACAGGCAATAGTATTGTTCCAGCTTGCCAGACCTTGTCGTAATACCCTGATCTTTTCAAGGCATTAATGAAAATTGCATCGGCCTCTTGATTTAAGCGTACCTTCTCACTATCTACAGCACCTAGAATCCGAATTGCTAGACCTGGACCTGGAAACGGATGTCTTCCTAAGATCTCATCATCTACTTCCATGTGTTTACCGACACTTCTTACCTCGTCTTTGAAAAGCATTCGCAATGGCTCTAAAAGCTTTAAGTCTAGAGTTTCAGGGAGACCACCGACATTATGATGACTCTTAATGGTAACTGATGGACCAAACACTGATACAGATTCGATAACGTCAGGATAGATAGTACCTTGAGCCAACCAAGAAACATCTTGCATTGATTGAGCTTCTCTTTGGAACACATCAATGAAGATCTTACCTATGATTTTGCGCTTTTCCTCTGGATCTGTCACTCCTTTCAGTCCTGATAAAAACTCTTCAGAAGCATCGATGGCTATGACATTGAGCCCCCATGATTTATAGAGGTTTGTAACATCTTCAAATTCGTTCTTCCTCAAAACACCATTATTGACAAATATGCCAGTAAGCTGATCCCCAATTGCTTTATGAATAATTGCTGCAGCAACAGAAGAGTCAACTCCTCCAGACAACCCAATAATAACTTTCTCATCCTTGACCTCCTCTTTGATAGAAGATATCATGTCCTCCACAAATTTCTGTCGTGTCCAATCTTTCTTGGCATTACACACTCTGAGCACAAAGTTTTCTAGAAACAGTTTTCCATCAAGGCTATGTGTAACTTCTGGGTGAAATTGGACACAATAAATTGGCTGATCAAACTTTCCTTCTTTGCTCTTGTAAGCAGCTATAGGAATTGATTCAGTGGCAAGTAACACTTCAAAATCCTCTCCTAGCTGAGCAATAGTATCAGCATGGCTCATCCACACTTGTTCTTGCTTAAACCCATTAAAAACTGGGTCGTTTTGTTTACTGAGATCAAGGTTTGCCCTGCCATACTCTCGCTTTTCAGAAGCTTCTACTCTTCCTCCTTTATATTGAGCAATATACTGAGCGCCATAGCAAATTCCCAAGACTGGCTTCTTCCCTAAGATCGAATCAAGATCAACGTGTAAAACTTGCTCCCCTCTTACAGAACAAGGGCTACCTGATAGTATAACACCCTTAATCTGAGGGTCAGAAATATCAAATGGCTTATTGTATGGGATAATTTGAGCATTGACACTAAACTCTCGAATCCTCCGCGCAATTAACTGCGTGTATTGCGATCCAAAATCAAGTATTATAACCTTATCCATAGACCGCAAAGATAGCCTGATTTGCGAGATGGCAAATGCAATACCTGAGAAGAGTTAGATCGAGTTATTGCTTAACAAACACTTGAGTATGAGAATATATGTTGTTCTCTATAACAAGAGTATATATTCCTGGCTGTAATTGATCGACCTTGAGTCGCTGTAAGCCTTCTTCCAATTGCTTTGTGATAAGTAGTTGGCTTACGCTCGAAAAAATACTCACTGTACTTCTCCTATCTAGTTCAACATTTAAGATTGATACTACTGGGTTTGGATATATAAGGCGCTTTTGCTCACTATGTATTTCTACAGAATTGACAAATTCAGGGTTACTAACTATATCTGTATCATGTATGGCCAATCCCCCTCTCTCATTCGCCACAAGCATTTCTAAATAACCATCCATATCAATATCTGCGACGTCTATAGTAGTCAAGTTACCCTCATAAACTCCACCTAAGTTAGCACTTACCGTGTCAAACTTCCCTTCTATATTGTTCTTAATGTTAGTATACATATGTAGCTTTCCCGATTTACTACCGGAGAATAGCCATAATGAGTCCACAGTTTCATAAAATACAGGACAACTTCTAGCTTCACTATCTCCTGACCCCTTAATTAGCACTTCTCCCAGTGTAGGTGTATTTGGCGCCATGGTCAAATCATTATCAAATATTGGATCTCCATCTGTTCCTATATTTTGATAATAGTTCAAACTACCCAATTTGCCATTAAATGAATTACCGTTACGCTCTCCAATGACTAAGTCTGCAAGACCATCAGCATTGACATCGAAGATTGCAGGTTTGGCATATTGTCCAGGACGAATATTAAAATATTGATAGATAGGGTTAGCAAAATCCAATGGGTTACCCTCTCCTGCGATATTTTCTGAATAATAAATGTAGCCAGCAGCGTCACCAACAACCATATCTATGTCATTGTCACCATCTAAATCCCCAAAGCTGGGTGCGAACTCGACAGACTCTGCTGAGAACTGATTGTAATCAGCAAAATCAAAATCTACTAAGGAATATGCTGGTGTTTCTTGTGTTCCAACATTTTCAAAATAGATGAGTCTTCCATTCATTTGGCTATTGTTAGAGAATTCCCCTCTTGTTCCTGCAACAATATCAGCTAAGCCATCACCATTTACATCGACAAAACGAGCCGATGCAAAAGATCCCAAATCTAGCATCTCATCCTTAAGGAAATCTGACTTTACAAAATCTAGATCATAACCGGAATTAGTGCTGTTTTTGTAATACCAGACATTATTTACATTAGCAACATTACTTTCTCCATTGGGTGAAATAATCACATCATTGTTGCCATCTTGATTGACATCTAGAACATAAGCTGCAAGGTAAACAGGCATATCTGCTGTTGTAGTCTCTATCGGAAAGTTATAATCTACAGCATTCATCCAAGGAATATCGGCAGTCCCACCATTTGTCAAAACCGCAATCTTGTTTGAGGTGAGATCACCGATGAGAAGATCATAATCACCATCACCTTCTTGGTCAAATGCAGTAATACACGAACCAGCATGACGAAATTCAGTCAATGGCTCTCCAGTCAATTCTGTGTAACAATCTCCAGGGCTTGGGCTGAGCAAAATAGTCTCATTCAATCCACTTTCTTGAAAACCGCCGTAGCAATCATTTGTCTTTTCAAAGCGCATTTCATCAAAATCTGCACCTTGCTCGACAGTCATATTCTGATAAAAATCCACCTTGCTTCCAGAAGGATTAAACGAAATGATATCGACATCACCGTCATTATCAAGATCAAGGATTTCTGGCTTATCTATAATACTATTGTAGATTTCTTTCCTTCCATCCGGTGACTCATAATAGAGTAACTCCAAATCTTCTCCATCTTTTGCCAACAGTTCAAACTCGTACTTGTCATTAATTATCGATCCTTTGTAACAAGAAATTGCTGCAAAACTGCCAACAACTGAACCTGTGAAAATATCACTCACTCCGTCATTGTTATAGTCTCTAATAATAACCCACTTTAAGAGTGTCGGTAAGATTGAAGCATATTCAGGAGCATAGATGTAAGTCTCTTTTTCAACATCAAATAGATAAGTGATAACAATATCACCAACTCTATCAAAGATCACCAAATCATTATAGCCATCAAGATCTAAGTCCATAGCATTGAACTGTGGGGCAACTAAGCCACCTGCAAAAGGACTATTCAAGATTTTACCATTCCAATCAAATCTAACATCAGCCAATTGATAGGACTGCGCAAAACTCACAGAAGCTAGGCTTGATAAACAAAAGATGAACCACAAACTCTTGATATGGAAAATTAAAGCTTTACTTTGGTACATAAAGTCACTGTTATATGAAGAAGTTTTTCACTATCCTACTCACAATCTGCACATTGACATTTGGGTACACCCAGCTGGATAGTCTTCAAGTCAACAAAGTTACTCCTCTACAAACAACCAAACTTGATATTCAAGGTAAAGTGTCTGAAATACTACCTCTCAACGACAAAATAGAAATCAAACTCAAAGAAAATCTCTCAGGGCACTCAACAATTCAATGTAATGATGAAGCAAAGGCTTTACAGTTTACAAATGGGGTTGCCTATCTACCACTGGAAGAAAGTGGTTTGCATTTTATCAAGCATGATTCTGGACAAAGTTTGATGTATCATGACTCTCAGAAGAACCAAACGAAAAAAATACCACTCTGGCTGTCACTCATTCCACCTTTACTTGCTATCCTTTTAGCTCTGGTTTTCAAGGAAGTGCTGACTTCTCTATTTATAGGTATCTGGGCTGGTGTATTTATCATCTATGGAATGCAGTTTGGCTCTATTTCAATGTATTTCAAATCATTGATGTCGTCATTAGATACCTATATTATTGGAGCTTTGGCAGATGCCGATCACTTATCTGTAATTGTTTTCTCTCTACTTATTGGTGCTATGGTTGCATTGATATCTAAAAATGGAGGTATGCACGGCATCGTAGATAGCCTAGGAAGATTTGCAAAAAACAGAAAATCCACACAAAAGACAACTTGGTTATTGGGTATACTCATCTTCTTTGATGATTATGCTAATACTCTCATTGTTGGAAATACTATGCGCTCAGTGACTGACAAATTTCGCATCAGTAGAGAAAAACTTGCTTACATTGTTGATAGCACAGCTGCGCCAGTGGCAGCAATTGCATTTATTACGACGTGGATAGGGGCAGAACTTGGGTATATAGGAGATAGTATTCAAGCTTTGAATATTCAATCTACACCCTATGCGCTTTTCATTGCTTCTTTAAAATATTCATTCTATCCCATCCTGACTCTCTTTTTCATTTACTTCTTAATAAATCAAGAAAAAGACTATGGACCAATGTACAAAGCAGAGCAGCGTGCTATACAGACAGGTCAGGTTTCTCCAGCTGCAAATCAGGATGAAGATGAGCCAAACATGGAAGACCTTTCTCCTGTCAAAGACGCTCCACGTAATTGGCTTCATGCAGCTATACCTATCGTGACGGTTATTGATGTTACTATTCTCGGATTATTAATTACAGGATTCCAATCAGCGAGTGAAACATATGGTGTTGATGGATCATGGTTTGATATTTGGCCTAGTTTAGAAGGTTCTAATAGTTTTTCGAAATTGGGAACCTTAATAGGAATGTCTAATTCTTATGCAGCCTTACTTTGGTCATCTTTTGCTGGCGTCTTGGTAGCACTTATAATTACTATAGGATCTGGAACAATGCGATTGCATGATTGTATGCATTGGCTAGTTACTGGCTTCAAAACAATGTTACCTGCCATCCTAGTCCTAGTCCTTGCTTGGTCTTTGGCAAGTGTTACTGGAGAATTAAGGACTTCTGAATACTTGAGTAACCTGTTCAGTGATAAAGTAAACCCTTATCTGCTACCAGCAATTATCTTCATTCTTGCTGCATTTATAGCATTTAGTACTGGTAGTAGTTGGAGTACAATGGCAATACTCTATCCTATTGCAATACCAACTGCATATGCTGTCTGTAATGCCTCAGGTATTGACCCTGTTGTCACCCATGAAATATTACTTTGTACTATTGCAACTGTACTTGCGGCAAGTGTACTTGGAGATCATTGTAGTCCCATCTCTGATACGACCATCCTGAGCAGCCTTGCTTCAGATTGTAATCATATTGATCATGTCAGGACTCAACTTCCTTACGCACTGACAGTTGGGGTTGTAAGCATAATAGGTATTACAGTAGCTATTCTTTTGGGTGGTGGGTTACTTATTTGCTTTTTGACCTTACTTGTCTGTCTTGCTGTTTTGTATTTCTTTGTACGTTGGATGGGACGGAATCCTGCAATTGCTGAATAGAGTCAGATAATACAGTTATACGAGTTGTTACTGAATCTAAAAAGAGCTTATAGTGGTCAGGATCATCTTGCAATGTTTCTAAAAAGCTCCTAAACTTTTGGTGCTCGATTCCATGTATTTCCTCAATTTGCGAAATCAGATTCTCCATTACGCTATCTCTTTGATTATACGATGTTTTAGAATACACTTTGTTGGCAAAAATGAGGTCAGCCATCATATTAATGTGGCCTTGATCGAATTCAATCCGAGTATTGGTTTCTTCGGACTTACAACCGATAAAAACATTGGGGGCTAATATTACAATAATTAATATCTGTAATAATCTTGAGATCGTCATAAGTTGACCAAATATAAATCTATATTTACGAGTTATGGAATCTTCCTTTCTTCAAAAACTCTTATTTCTCGAAAGTATTTTCAATGAAAATGAATTTCTTGAAGGAGAAGAAAGGTATGACACGCTCTCTGATTCGATTAAAATCAAGAAACAAAGGAGTAAATTTCTTATTAGTATAGAGGAAAAAGAAATTGAGGTAAGCATCAAAAAAGGAAAACTTGTCTTTGCTGCTGAACCTCCCACTCCAAAAAACAAACCAAGAGTCGATGAGGTTGTCTCAGCCCTTGCCCTCAGAAAGTTTCTTCAAGATGCAGAAATCGCGAAAAAAAATCAGGTCAGGAAAAGAAGGAGTACAAAGAAATCGGATCAAATCTTAGATAAGATACCTCATGAACAACTTATCCTTTTCTTAAGAAGATATGCAAGAAAGGATCCTCACTTTGAAATTAAACTCTTATCGAACTTTATACTGCAATATTCTGATGCAGAGCACAAATATGACAAAGTACTAGAGAAGATTATAAAACCTAAATCTGAACACAGTCCTAAACTGCCTCAAAAGTCTTTGCAAACTTTCTATTTTATGCTTGAATCCTTCAAAGGTCAAGCAGAAGACCTCTATTCCTTACAAAAATTTGATGAACTCCTTCCACTTCTTATTGCCTGCATTAAGAAAACAGCTTATGCTTCGAAGGTTTATGAAATAAATCAAGATAAACTTGAAGCGTATAATAGCACTTTTCATGACATTCTTGATAGAATGTGCAAGCAAGAGCTAGCACCTAGTTTTGCTGTTTCTGTCCTGAATCATATAGTTGAAATCGTTACGCTGAGTTACTATTTCCCTAAGAAAATAACAAACAGTGCTTATCATACTCTTTACAAACATCCATTATTAGACAAAGCAAACATTGTAGAAATCTTAGATGCTCTAAAATTAAAGTTTGCTAGATCCGAAAAAATAGGAAGACTTCCACTGCAAACTACAGCTGCTATGTTAGCGAGTAGATATGCATCAACTTGCGAAACCTATTTTGAGTACTGGAATAACCAAGAACACATTCATGTGCTACAGAACCTATTGGATCTAGGTTGTGATGAAGCATGTGATGTCTTGACTGGCAAACTTCAATATACAGAAGGACTTGAAAAAGATTTAGCTTTGGTAATAGCTGAAAAAGAATTGAGAATTGGTAATGAAAAATCGGCGATTAAACATTACTTAAAATGGATAAACTATAAGCCAAAAGTATTCGAACTCATCAAGCGACTTGAGCGTATAAACCCTGAAATTCTTGATGAAAGTGGCAAAGCACTGTATCAACAATTAGGTGGTTACAAAATTGAAGAACAGGCAAAAGTCCTAAGTAGACTTGCACTCCATACTCAGTTAAAATCTCTTCTTCAAGAACATATGCGTCTAGACATTATGCAACATTATGATAAGAGTTTGTTGATAGAAGATGCTGATTTTGTCAAAATGTTTTATACATCTTGGATTAAGAAATATCTCATCGAGCATTTTGGAGATAAAAGTGTACAACAAGTTGGCAAAGTGATTAATCATTTGAAGTCAATCGGAATGAAACAGTTTTCTGAAAGTCTCAAGTCTGAATTAAAAAAAGAATTTAACGAAAGGAAAAGTTTAAAAAATCAAATTACACTATAGGCACTATGTCGAAACTAGAAGCATGCATTTTTGATCTTGACGGCGTACTTGTAGATACTGCAAAGTATCACTACACTGCTTGGCACGACTTGGCCCAAGAATTTGACATTGAGCTAACAACAGAAGAAAATGAAAAGCTTAAGGGTGTGAGTAGAAGAGACTCCCTAATACATATTCTAAATCTTGGTGGTAAGGTACTTACTGAGGACGAGATTAATCATTGGTGCGAAGTGAAGAATACGCACTACCTTGAACTTATAGCCGGAATGGATGCCGATGAACTCTTACCTGATGTCATTAGAATACTTGATTTGTTAAAAGACAATGCGATCAAAATAGGATTAGGTTCGGCTAGCAAGAATGCTCCTTTCATTCTAGAAAAAACCAATATTGCTCACTATTTCCAAAGTGTAGTCTGCGGTCTAGATGTTATCAATTCAAAACCGCACCCTGAAGTATTCTTAAAAGGAGCAGAACAATTGGATGTTGATCCTAGCAACTGTATTGTTTTTGAAGATTCTATCAAAGGGATAATAGCGGCTAATACGGGTGGTTTTATTTCAGTTGGGGTCGGAGATCCAGAAGAATTGAATCAAGCAGCACATAACATCAAAGACTTTACAGGTCTTACTCTCAAGAGCCTACAATCACTTTTTTCTTAATACTAACTTTATCTAAGCATATGAAATACTGTTTTTACCTTTTAACTCTCTTTTGCATGTTCTCATGTCAACAAGGCCAATCGCCTTCGTCTAAGGCATCAGAAGCTACCTCAACCACAGTACAAGATCCTGTCAGTCCAGAAGAAATAACAATGGCTGATGACTTTTTCCCAATTTGGTTGAAGAACGCAAATATTTATGAGGTGAACATTAGACAGTATACAGAAGAAGGCACATTCAATGCTTTTGCTAAGCATATCCCTAGACTTAAGCAAATGGGAGTCGATATTCTTTGGTTAATGCCAGTGTATCCAATTTCAAAAACTAAGCGGAAAGGTACACTCGGGTCGTACTACTCAGTGTCAGATTATGCTAAAGTCAATCCTGAATTCGGAACACTTGAGGATTTTAGAAACATGGTGAAAACAATCCATAAGAATGATATGAAGATCATACTGGACTTTGTTCCTAACCATACTGGATGGGATCATTCATGGATTACTGAGCATCCTGATTATTACACTAAAGATGCAAAAGGGAATATAATTGATCCTATCGATCCCAACACTGGTGAAAGCTGGGGCTGGACTGATGTAGCTGATCTTAATTTCGATAATGGAGACATGAGAAAAGCAATGATCAAAGATTTGAGATATTGGGTAATGGCTGAGAACATTGACGGCTTTAGAATGGATGTGGCAAGTAATGTACCTGAGGGCTTTTGGGCTCAGGCTAGCAAAGAATTATTTGGAGCTAAGAAAGAGATCTTCATGCTTGCAGAAGCGGAAGCACCCGAACTGAGAAATAAGCGTTATTTCCAAGCGGATTATGGATGGGAATTTCACCACATACTCAACCAAGTAGCCAAGTCAGAAGCTGGGCCTAAAGAAATTGTAGAATGGTATACTGCGAATCAGGCAAAGTATAGTTCAGGTTTCCATATGCACTTCACATCAAATCATGACGAGAATAGCTGGAATGGTACAACTGAAGAGCGTATGGGTGAGGCACATCGAGCGCTTTCTGCCCTTGCTTTTACTTTTGATGGTATGCCTCTTATCTATGGTGGTCAGGAAGAACCTCTACGCAAAAGATTAGAGTTTTTTGAGAAAGATAATATTGGATTCAAAGAATTTGCTGAAGAAGACTTCTATCAAAAACTGCTACACATTAAGCATGTCAATCCAGCGCTTTGGAATGGGAAATTTGGTGGTAAACCTCAAATTTTACAAGCAGATGATCAGATTCTAGCTTACAAGAAGCAAAAAGATAATTTCTCCTGCTATGGCATATTTAATCTCTCTGAAGAAAATGCCACTTACATTCTTCCTGAGACATTGACTCGGTATAATAACGTTATACCTGGCAAGAATTTCACAATGAGTAAAGGAGGAGAAATCAATCTTGAGCCATGGGGCTACATGGTACTGAGTAATTTCTAAAAGATAAATCCAGCTTCTACTGGAAGATTCTTATTGATAATCTTCATTACTAATGCTGAGGTGTGCTCTGCCATAAAAGGTTGAGAGTACAAACTCTCTAATGTTGTGAACACATCCTTGGCGTTGCCTTTAATAAAGGTGCTCATTGCATGAGTTCTGACTTCGATTTGGTTATTCTCTTTCAAGAAACGGATGACGTCAAAAATCAACTCTTCATAATCTTTGACGAGAGGATAAAGACTCACTTCACATGTGATCAACATTAGGTCTTTCTTTTCTTCTTTTCAGCGGCAGGAAATAAGATATTATTGAGTATTAATCTATATCCAGGACTATTCGGGTGTAGATTGAGATCTGTCTCCGGGTCTCCAACAAAGTGTCTATAATCTTCAGGATCATGACCTCCATAGAAAGACCATGTTCCATACCCTTGTGTTCCGTGCATATATCTTACTTCATCAATGGATTTATTTTCACCCATGATTAACACGTCAGTCTTCACATGACTTTTATGAAAAGCTGTAGTCTGCCCCATGAATCCTTTTACTGTTCTAGTGTGATTCTGAGTTAACATAGTCGGTATAGGATCCCACTTAGCACTAAAGTCAAACAGCGTAAAATAATCAGTTTCGGGACTTACCTTCCGTTTTCTATTATCTATTGTGCTATACTCGTATTCGTATGGATTCTCTATAAGTTCAAAGTCTTTGAAAGCAAAAGTCTTACTATAATCAATATCATCAGGGCTGATATTCTGTGCTGCATCTCCATCATACATTTCAGCACAAATATCTTTACCGTCCATTGCTAAACAGATATCATAGGTATCAGTCGCACTGCACATAGCGAACATAAAACCACCGCCTTCAACATAGTCTCTTATCTTTTTTGCAACTGCCAATTTGAGCATACTCACTTTATCAAAACCCAGAGAGGTAGCTAAAGCTTCCATTTTCTTTTGATTTTCCTTGTACCAATTCTGGGTATGATAGCCTTTATAGAATTTCCCATATTGACCTGTGAAGTCTTCATGATGGAGATGAAGCCAATCGTACTCTGCCAATTTATCTTCCAGTACTTCTCTGTCGTATACTGTTTCATATGGAATTTCTGCATAAGTGAGAACTAAGGTCACAGCATCATCCCATGGCTGAATTTTCTCACCTCTACTATTAAAGTCAGGAGTATAGACTGCTATTTTCGGAGCTTGCTCCAACTTGATAACATCTTGATTGACTTCAGGGCTCGAGATATCTTGCCTAATCTTATGAAATTGAGCATCAGGGAGTACCTTATAAGAAACTCCTCTAGTTTTACATTCTTTTTCAAATTCACTGGTGTGAGGAAATGCGAAACTTCCTCCTTGATAATTCAGGAGCCAGTATGCCTCTATGCCTTGCTCAAGAACCCAATATGTTACACCATAAGCTTTGAGATGATCTTTTTGCTCATCATGACCCATTGGCAGAAAAATGTACGATGCTTGTAATTGAAGTACAAATATTACACAACTCGCAAGCAGAAAAACGCGTTTAATCATAGTATGCTATTTCTTATCTAATTCCGTAACAGTCTAAACGCTGTTATTAGTTTACAATTTTACCAATTTTTATATTATTATTTTTTTAATATTTGCAATCTTAAGATTGACCCTACGTGTTCGAATCACTTAATATCCAATATCCAGAATATTTTATTGGCCTTTGTCTTGTACTTGGGCTACTTTATGCCCTTGTTCTTTATTTCAAGAATCAAAAGTGGAAAGAACATAGGAATAGCATTCCTTGGATCTTGGGTGTTTTGCGAACATTAGCTGTGGCTCTGATAGCTTATTTCCTTCTTGTTCCTATTCTTGAGAGATTCAAAAGTAGATCACAGAATGCAATAGTGGTTATTGCTCAAGATAATAGTGCAAGTATATCAGAAGGTACAGACCAAGCAGTACTTAATGCTTATAAGGAACAATTAGCTAATTTAAATACTGCTCTGCAGGAAGACTTTACAGTAGAGTATTTCCAATTTGGAGAAGAGATTTCTGTTGGTAAAGGAGATTCTTTGGAGAGCCAATCAACAAACATTAGCCAAGCCCTGCAATATATTGAAGAGCAATACAGTGACCAACATATTGGAGCCATCATCATGCCTACAGATGGCATCTTTAATGATGGAAGAAATCCTCTCTATGTTTCTAATGAGATGACTGCTCCATTCTACCCAATCGCTCTAGGCGATACAACTATTAGAAAAGACATTCTCATTAAGAATCTTCTCTATAACAAAATTGCCTATCTAGGAGACAAGCATGAAATTCAAGTCGATATCCTTGGAACTAATGTTGCTGGTGCTAAATCCACTGTAACTCTATCCAAAGTAGTGGATGGGAAGACTTCAAATTTGGACAGTAAGACAGTGACCTTTAAAAGCAATAATTATTTCGAGACTGTGAGTTTCCTGATTGATGCGAATACACCAGGTGCTGTGCAATATAAAGTAAGTGTCAGTGGCGTAGCAAATGAACTTTCACAAACGAATAATATTAAATCGGCTTACTTAGATATCATTGATGCAAGGCAAGAAATATTTATAATTGCAAATGCCCCACACCCAGACATTCATGCATTAAACCAGTCCCTAACTACAAATAAGAACTATAAAGTAAGCCAATATTTCGCAAAGGATAATATTCCTATTGAAAGTGCAGACTTGGTTTTGTTTCACAATTTGCCAAGTAGCAAGTATCCAATTGGAAAGTACCTATCAAGCTTAGACAAAAAGAAAAAACCGAGAATATATATAACTGGTAGTCAAACAGATTTTAAAACATTTAATTCAAATGGATTAGGTCTTAGGGTCTTAGGAGCAGTTGGCCAGACCAATGAGTCTCAAGCTAAATTTAACACACAGTTCAATAAGTTTTCACTTTCAGAAAGACTTGGCAAAGAGCTCAAAAATTATCCTCCGCTCATTGCACCATTTGGAGAATATAATTTGGCATCTACAGCTGAAGCACTTATTTCACAGACTATAAATGGGATAGACACGAATTATCCGCTTATCGCTTTTGACCAGACTCAAGGAATAAGAAAAGGCTTTATTGCAGCAGAAGGCATTTGGAAGTGGAGGTTGTTCAATTATTTGCAAGACAATAATCATGAATTGTTTGATGAGCTAATTAAGAAAGTAGTCCAGTTTGTCAGCGTCAAAGATGATAAGAGAAAATTTAGAGTGAACATTGCCAAGACTGACTACAAGGTTAATGAAGATATTCTCTTTGATGCTCAATTATATAACGATGTTTATGAGTTGACCAATGTACCTGAAGCAACCCTCTCAATTCAAGGAACTGATGGAAAAAAATATGACTATACTCTAACCAGATCTAATAATTATTACACTTTAAATGCTGGCGCATTAAAGGAAGGCAGTTATAGTTATAAAGCTACAACTAATTATAACGGTAAGGTATTGAGTGCTAATGGCAAATTCAGGATAGAGTCTGTGCAAAAAGAGTCTTATAACCTTACAGCAAATCATACACTCCTCTATCAACTTGCAGAGAAGTATAAGGGTAAAGTATTCTTACCTTCAGAAATTAATACAATTGCTGATTACGTTAAAGGAAACACAGCAATGAAACCGTTAGTTTTCCAAGAAAAAGACTCAAGACTCCTCATCCATTACCCTTGGATGTTATTACCAATTCTTTTACTCCTTGCAGTAGAGTGGTTTGTCAGAAGGTATAGCGGCGGCTATTAAGATAATAGCGGAGTTCTGATTACTTTAGTTCTTCAACAATTCTAACATGTATGAAGTCGGTACCTCTCATTATTGGGATTTGTGTTATCTCTTTTTGTCTATGCTATGGTCAAGACAAACCAAAGAGAACAATTGAGTGGAATGCTTTCGAGGAAGCTAGTGGAAAGCAAGGCTATAGTATTTTCAATGGAGCTGCCAATCTGCAAAGTAATGATGCCAGCATAGAGTCAAGCAACTTCGCTCGAATATCTTATGCTTATACCTACCGAAAAGTAAGTGATTTGAGGATTCTAAATCTCATACCATCTTTCAGTGGACGCTATCATAGCAACGCAACGACTCCATGGCAAGGAGCCTTATCACTCAGCGGAGACTATTCACGCTATTTCAATGCAAGGCGTGGTCTACATTTAAATATCAATGGCTTTGGGAGAAGCATAAATTCTGAGCAATTTGGCCCAGAAATAATAAATTTTCTGACATTAAACTTAGGCTTGGGTTTCGGGAGATTAGAACGCATTGCAGCAGTCTATCATGCGGAAAGAATATTAGAAGGTCTATCCTCATTGAACCTAATTAGCGATAAGAGTGATAAGAGCATTTTTGATCTTGCAAAGCTCATTCAACAGTTGAATTATGACTTTCAAAGAGATGGAAGAAGATTCCAAATCTATAGAACTGAACAATTCTTTAATTATCTCAATACTCAAGGAATGGAGAATTTTAGCAATTTTCAAATTGCCTCATTATTTGATCTTTTTAATAATGAAGGAAATAATCTCTATCATTTGAGTTATTATCTTCCTTATCCAATCTCAGGAACAAACGCCTCAATTCTTTATCCATATTATCAAACTGGAAGCCTATTGGCTCATGGCTTAGTGGGTAGAATAGGACTTCATAACACGTACAACAGTACGTTAGAGAATTCTCAGTACAATCCCGCTATCTATTCCACAATAGCATTCCAAAGAGCTCTGAACACAAAATTTCATTTGAGTCTCGGTGGGGAATATTATCTTTTCTTTAATGAATTGAATAACCGTTCATTCTCTTCATTTGGGAGATTTGCCTACTTTGTTAACTCGAGAATGAGTCTACAGACGCATTTATCTTATTCACGATCCAATAACAGTTTGTTTTATTCGGACCAAATTCTAGGTGGCCTCAATTTGAGCTTCGTAGTAAACTTTAATACTTCAATAAACTTATCCTATAGTAGAACTTTTCGTTCCACCAATCTTGTGAATACCATTGACAATAATTTTGCAAGCATTAATTTCAATATTGCTTACTATCTATTTTGATTTCTCAAAAATCCATACAAGAAGTTTACGCAGTAGCAACTGTAGAAGATGTGATTCAAGATTTTGTTGAATTACGTAAGCGCGGTGTGAACATGATTGGACTTTGTCCATTTCATGACGAAAAGACTCCTTCGTTTACAGTTTCTCCGTCAAAGAATATCTATAAGTGCTTTGGCTGTGGCAAAGGTGGTGATGCTGTGAAATTTATCATGGAGCATGAACAACTCACTTACCCAGAATCAATCCGATGGCTTGCTAATAGATATAATATTGAACTTGAGGAGACGTATGAAAACAACGAAGAATATCGTGAAGAGAAGCAGCTGAAAGAAAGTCTAAACATCATAAATGCTTACGCAAAAGATTACTTCAGTGACCAGCTATGGAATAATAGCAAAGGCAAAGCAATTGGTCTCTCCTACTTTAAAGAGAGAGGATTTCGAGAGGCCACAATCAAGAAATTTGACCTTGGGTTTGCTCTTGACCTTGCAGATGACTTTACTAAGACGGCTGTCTCGAAGCAATACAACATTGAATATCTGCGAGAGCTAGGTCTAACTTCGAAAAAAGATCTCGATTTTTTTCGAAATAGAGTCATGTTTACAATTCATGGTACGAATGGTAAACCAATTGCTTTCGCAGGACGAACGTTGCTTTCTAACAATAAGAAGGTCCCAAAATATATTAACTCGCCAGAGTCTTCAGTATACAATAAAAGCAAAGTGCTTTATGGTATACACCTCGCGAAAAATAGCATAAACAAACTCAACAATTGTTACTTAGTAGAAGGGTATACAGATGTAATTAGTCTACATCAAGGAGGAATAGAGAATGTAGTCGCTTCTTCTGGAACCTCTTTGACTGAAGGCCAAATAAAATTGGTCAAGCGCTATGCTGACACTGTCACTCTTCTCTATGATGGCGATGCCGCTGGAGTTAAAGCCGCTTTAAGAGGAATAGATCTTGTCATTCAACAAAACATGAATGTCTTCTTGGTAGTACTACCAGAAGGAGAAGACCCAGACTCCTATTTGACGAAGTCAGGCAAAGCAGAATTTGAGCAATACATCTCAGATAATCGTAAGGACTTTATCGAGTATAAAGCTGAGTCTGTAAATGAAGAATTTGCAAAAGACCCTATTGGTAAAGCTAAAGCTGTTGGAGATATTATCAGTACTCTTACCCTAATACCTGATAGTCTTAAGCGAACCTTTTACATCCAAAGATGTGCGGAAATATTGCAGATGCAAGAGCTTGTGATCCAAAGGGAAGTGGCCAAGACTTTGAAAACTAAGATTCAAAGGAATAGACAGAAAGCCAAGTACAATACGGCAAGAGAAGAGGCAAAGTGGATATCAACGCGGCCTCAAAGCACACCTGTGGCTAAGCAACCTCAAGTCAGCGATATTTACCAAGAAAGAGATCTCGCTCGAATATGTGTGAGTCAAGGTGATAAATTTATGGAGGTGGATGGCGAACAGACTTCTGTAGCTGGTTTTATTTACGCCAACATCTTTGATGTCATTGATTATTTTGATGAAAATCTGTACCGGGACATCATAATTGAAGCGTTTCAACTAGTAGAAAAAGAGCAATTTTCTCACAAACACTTTATTCATCATGCAAACCCTAAGATCCAAGCACTTGCCGTCGATGTTTTAACAGAGAAATATGAATATGCCAGTTGGAAAGAACGAGGAGTAATCCTCCATACCCAGAGCATGCCCGAAGCCAATTTTGACAAGGATAGTTATCAAGCTATCATGCGGTTTAAGTACAAAAAGGTTCAGCGATTGATTAAGCAGATGAGTCAGAAGATTACAAGTCTTACTGAAAGCGAGGATGAAGAAGACCTTAAAATAGCATTAAAAGCTCTCCAAGCATTACAAACACAGAAGCAAGCAATTGCTAGTCAACTTGGAGTTATAATTGGATAATATGCTTGAAATCAAAAAGCACCTCTTTCATCTCATATTAGGATCTGTTTTGTTCTCAAGCTCTTACTATAGCCTCTCTGGTCAAAAACACTCAGATCCACACTACTATAATGCTCAATACTATGAAGCAGTGACTGAGAACTTGAAGCCAATCAATGTGGATGCCACTTGCGAAACATTCTACTCTATTGAAAGTATCAATTATCGGTTAATCAAAGGATTACAGCGGATCGAAGGAAAGTATCCAGAACCTCTTAAAATTAAAGGTGAATATCTTCCTCAATCAGTAAAATGCCATATCCAACAGTATATTGAAGGGTTTATAGACGCTCCAGGAAAAATAGCTGATAGATTTTATAATCTGAGCAAGAGTAACCTTGAAAACGAAGTCACATTCTTTCTTATCTATGAGCCGATAGTCTGTGATGATACTCCTCAGTTTGATTTTTGGAAATTTGTCATTGGTGTATATCATAAACCAAATGGCAAACCATTCTTAATAGGCAAGGATATTGTTGATAAGAATGGAAACACCATCCTCATGCCATTTGATAATTACAGAATCTCAAAAGTGCAGAAGCAAAATGATATATACCGATTGCAAATTGTTCAATTTGATTCTGCTCGAGAAGAAAGAGGGAAAATCTTCTCTGTAGATTATAATACCGATCATTGTATTATCGAAAAACTCACTTATGCAGGTAAATTTTCCGAAATTTAAAGGAATATCGATTAGTATCGCTTATCTTTTCTTAGGCTTGTGGTTATCTGCATGCACTACTCAGAGTACCGCTAAATCAAACGTTCCGAATCAATATATAAAAATTCTAGGCGTTACCCAGGACGCAGGATACCCACAAATCGGTTGCCAAAAATCATGTTGCAAACAAGTGCTAGAGGGTAACTCTGAAAAACAGCAAGTTGTTTCTCTTGGAGTCATTGACCACGTGGAAGACAAACATGTATTAATCGAAGCATCCCCAGATATTGTTTTGCAGGTGGCAGATCTCCTAGGCGAAACGAACAATGCTGTAAAATCCCAACCTGATGCCATCTTTATCACCCATGCACACATTGGCCATTATACAGGCCTCATGTATCTCGGAAAAGAAGCAATGTTTGCTCGGAAAGTAGAAACTTATGTCATGCCAAGACTAGCTAATTTTCTGCAGACAAACGGGCCATGGGACCTACTTTGCCAAAATCAAAACATCATACCAAAAACCCTCACTGCGGACTCGAGTGTGTATATTACCGAGAGTATTCATATTGAGCCATTCTTAGTTCCTCATAGAGATGAGTATTCTGAGACTGCTGGGTTTAAGATCTCTGGTTCAACCAAGTCAGCTCTATTTATTCCTGATATTGATAAATGGACTAAATGGGATAGATCTTTGATCGAAGAAATTCAAGCTGTTGATTATGCCATCATTGATGCCACCTTTTTTGATGGTGAAGAACTACCAGGAAGAGATATGAGTAGTATCCCACACCCTTTTGTAGTAGAAACAATTGACCTCCTTAAAGCACTGAGTAATGAGGAAAAATCAAAAGTGATTTTTATTCATTTCAATCATACTAATCCTCTTCTACAGGCAGGATCTGATGCACAGCAAAGGATACATGATCTCGGATACAGAATAGCTGAGGAAGGGATGATTCTAGCTCTCTAAGGCTGCAAACTCAATATATATTGACCAATCTTTTGTCCGATGATGGACAGGTAACTCCCAGCATGTTTTATTGCTTGGTCTGTATTCTCTGCAATGTCCATGATTGCAAAAGTCTTATTGGACAATGTTGCCCTAATAGCATCATCATACCCGCCACAAACTAAAACAACTGGCTTTTTTGCATCCTTGCAGAATTCTACAATCCTTCCTGGCACTTTGCCTTGAAATGATGAAGCATCCAAGTAACCTTCTCCTGTAATTATGATATCTGCATTCTCAATATGACTTTTGAGAGAAACAAGGTCAGCCAGAAAGTCAAAGCCAGATGTAATAGACGCATTCAATACTCCATGCAATCCAGCAGCTATCCCTCCTGCTGCTCCCCCACCCTTAACAGTACTAATATCTCGTCCAAAGTGTTTTTGGACTATCTCAGAAATATGCACCAATCCTCCATCTAAATCTTTGACTTGCTCTTCTGTTGCACCTTTCTGAGGGCCAAAAACATAAGCAGCACCATTGAGGCCATAAAGCGGATTATCAACATCTGATAGAATAGTAAAATTAGTCAGGGGAAGGTCTGGCATTCGGATGTCCGCAATTGCTTGAAGATTACCTCCACAAGGAACAAGAATATCTCCTTCTTCATTCAAGAACTCGAAACCTAAGCTATGTAAAATTCCAAATCCAGCATCTGTAGAACAACTGCCACCCAGGCAAAGAATAATTTCAGTACACCGACGTCTTATTGCATCTTGAATGAGTATACCAGTGCCTAGTGTAGTAGTCTGCATTGGATCCAATTCGTGTGCTTGAAGATGAACTATCCCTGATGAAAGAGCAAGCTCTATCAAGGCTTTTTGCTCATTAATCAAATACCAACTAGTGATTGTCCGATGCAATGGATCCAAAGTATGCATCTCAATCTTTTCAAATTGAGGTAAGAGTTTCTGGATAATCTCTAATGTTCCATCCCCTCCATCAGCCATACTCACTTTATCTATAGAGACAGAGTCAAGATCTGACTCCTTTAATCCTTTCGCTAAATAATCAGAAACTTCAGCTGCTGTAAGACTGCCTTTGAATTTATCAGAGACAATTAGAATATTCATTTAGAAAATATTGACCAAGTATATACTTATCAAGATAAAGGAAATGAATGCTAAAATGAGTATACCTGCTTTACCTAGATCTAGTTTCTCAGCATTGACTTCTGGAATCTCCTTGTTATTCTGACCAATAAATGAACTCACAATTAAGGAAACTAGAACTGTGACAACCGCACCTATTGCATTCCACCAAAACCAAAAGACTTGTGGACAATAGAGCCAGAGATATACATTAACCAAAACACCAACCAGTATTCCAGCATTTGCTCCAATAAAGTTAGTGCGCTTAATGCCAATAGCACAAATGAAAGTCCCCAAAATAGGACCATAAAAAACAGACCCAATTTTATTTATAGCCTCTATGACTGTCTTAGCTATATCTCCTGTGAAGAATGCAAAAACAATGCAGAATACCCCCCAGAATATTGCTGAATACTTAGAGTACTTCATGTATGTTTCCGTAGGAAGATCTTTCTTTCTATTGAAAATATCTTCTACTGTAGCCGCACTCAACGAATTAATCGTACTACTCAATGAAGACATCGCAGCTGAAAAGATTGCCACCATAAGTATACCGATTATCCCATGTGGTAGATACTCCCGTATGAAGATTGGAATCATCAAATCGGGCTTGTCTGCCGGAATCATTTTTTGAAACTCAGGAACCTTCACTACCAATGTTCCTATGACTAATCCCATTATGCAATAGGTCACTGTGACAGGAAACCTCATCAGACCATTACATAACAAGGCTTTTTTAACTGTAGGCAAATCCTTTGCTGAAAACAATCTTTGTACTTGACTTTGATCAGTCCCATAATAAGATGCATACAAGAAAAAACCTCCGATTACCATTGGCCAAAAGCCAAACTCTTCACCTTCATTAAACCCTAATGAACTGAAGTCCACAGCAGTCAGCCGATTAGGATCGACATCTGCCACAAAGGCATCCCAGCCACCAATTAGACTTAGTCCATAGCCAAGACATATTATGATGCCTAAGAAAAGGATAATCATTTGAATAACATCACCATAGACCACTGCCTTCATTCCTCCTTGATAAGAGTAGATTAGAGTTACCACTCCTATTAATATAATCGTGACCCACATCGGAATAGCCATAACGCTGGTCAAAATGAGTGCCACTGTATAGATCATTACACTTGTAGCAAAACCTCTTGATATTTGGAAAACAATACTTAAGAGTACTCGGGTGGAGGCATCATATCTATTCTCTAAATATTCATAAACTGAAACGATACCCATCTTGAACATGGGAGGAATGAGGTAAACCATTAAAAACAACATGGCCAACGGGACAGCAAATTCGTAAGTAAGCCACATCAATCCTCCACCATCCTTGAGCCCAACAAATGCTGGAGCAGAGATAAAACTGATGGCTGAGAGTTGTGTCGCAGCAGTACTCAGACTAAGCGGAAACCAATGAAAAGACCTGCCGCCCAAATAGTAATCACTGCCTGATTCTGAACCCTTAAACAGTCTTCCAAGTAATAAAAAGCCTATAATGTAGCAAGCTATAACAAGATAATCTAGTCCATTCATACTAGTCTGTTAAAAAGTGAACTATTGTGGAAGCGGTCCAACTGAAATTGCCACCACCATAACCGGACTCCAGATGTTCAACATCTGATTTATTGGACTCAAAATATTCATAGAAACCTAGCTTACTCACTAGTGTAATGAGGTCTTCCTTGACTGTTTTTGCTAGGTCAGAATATCCATAGTTATCTAAGCCTTTACTTATCATCCAATTCATTTGAGGCCAAACAGGACCTCTCCAATATCGCTTGGAGTCAAATAGTGGACTATCAATATCAAAACTCGGACATAAAAAATAGCCTCTGTTCTTAATCGACTCTAATTCTTCTGCAATAGACTTGGCTTGTTCTTTACTCGCTACATTTGCGAAAAGAGCGACATATCCACCTATCTCTTTGTGGAGGATTTGCTTATTGATTCTTGCATCATATGACACAAATGTCCCTAAATCGTCTGACCAGAATTTTTTAGAAAAATTCGTTCTACTTGTCTTTTGCCATGCTTCAATTTCTTCAGTATCATAGCCAAACTGACTTCCCAAGTTTATCAAGCCTTCATTTGATCTAATGAGTATTGCATTCATCATGCAATCTTGAATGAGAAATGGACTCTGTTCCGCAATTTCTTTCCCTTCATAATCATAAGACTTGCCTAACTCCATGAGATAGACATATCTATCGTATTGATCTTTTGTTGGACGTTCAGAGGCATCTGCTATTTGGATATCTCTACGAGTATAGCTGGGCAGACGGTCAAAATCTATCTCAATTCGATTAAGCGATTCATCCCAGATCGGTGAGTTATCTCTCCCTGACTCCCAAGGATGATAAATAAAAAACAGGCCTTCATTCCAAGGGTCTCTATAATTATAGAGAAACCTGTGATACTTGACCACCTTTGGATAGAGAGCTTTGATTGCTTCGAATACCTTTGGATCATCATGGTGCTTATTGAATATCTCTTCTAAGACAAATCCAAAGACTGCAGGTTGTGTAATTCCAGATGACTTAGGCTTGTTCGGTGCACCCGAATTGACTTGACTATTCCAAAAATCAAAGTTAGGAAAGTAGGTTTTTTCTGTCTCACTATGGAAGAGAATATGAGGCAGCATACCATTTTCCCATTGTCCAGAAAACATGGATTGAATTTCTGTCAAAGATTTTTCAATATCATAAAGAGAAGTACCTAAGGCAACAAATCCCGAATCCCACATCCACTGAAAGGGATAGAGTCGAGAAGTCGGAATCGTAAATCCTCCTCTCCAGTTTTGTTCTATAATTGCCTTGGCCTGTTCAAGCATATGTAGTGTGTTGAAAATAAAGAGAAGGAGGGTACTGAACCCTCCTTTTCTTTCAAAAATGTAATGAAAAAACTTTACTTAAAACTGAAATGCAGCTCTAACAAAAATTCTTCTAGGTAAAATAGGTCTACCTACAAAGAATTCTCCGCCAGCAACCTGGCTATTCCCTTGTCTTGGGCTACCTTCTGTTACACCGGCAGCATCTAATAAGTTAAATACAGATAATCCAAGTCTCAGTGATTCATCACCCTTACCGAGATCAAAAGTATATCCAGCATCAGCTCTGACAATATTGAAGCCATCAAGCTCTACTGTATTACTATTATTAGCAAACTTGCTACCCAAGAAATTGGAAGAAAGATTTATATCAAATCCAGAATTTTCATAATTGACACCCACCATTCCCATGATATTTGGGATACGCGCGATACTATTTCCAACCTGCTCATCATTCCCTTCTACTTCTGTAAATTCATGGTCTTGCCATGTAAAGTTTCCATAGAGATCTAATCCATTAGAAACATTGTAATTCAAGCTAGCTTCGAAACCAATAGTTTGTGTGCTTTGTAATTGAATAGATTCGGTGATACCACCATTTCCATCATTTACAATATCTACATTTCTTCTGTCGCTCAATGCATTAAAGAAGAATGCTGCAGTTCCTGCTAATCTACTACTACCATATTTAGCACCTAATTCACCTTGGATTACTGTCTCTGTCTCATATGACTGAGGTGCACCTCCTGCAAATTTCAATGATCTTAATTGCGGGAAGAAATATCCTCTACTTCCGTTAGCATAGAGATTTACATTCTCATTGAGCTTATACAATCCTCCAATAACGAAGGCAACATCAGATGCTTCTACAATTCCTTTGTTGAATTTATTCGATCCAACACCATCTTCCAAACTCACATTACCAATTGCTTTCTCCCATCTCAATCCAACGTCTAGATTAAATCTATCCCATTTGATTTCATCAGCAATATATCCAGCAATCTTTGTGCTCTGCAGTGTTTTGTTTGATGTCTGTCTACCACTGCCTTCGACGTAACCACTACTAGAATGACTGACAGTATTACCTGCTCCATCATCATAAGAAACTCCCACTGCTCTTGGTGAGTTACTAAAGTCACCTAGTACATTGTGAATCCAGTTATTATCAAGAGCTTTCGTATTAGACATGAAAGTTCCAATTGTGAAATTATGGTTGTTCACAGTCTTCGTCAGGTTAACTTCACCAACTAACTCTTCCATATCTCTTTGTCTGTCTAAGACTCTATTTTCAAAGAGGAGATCTCCACTAGCTAATGCAGCTCCATTATCAGCATATGTAAAAGTCGCATTTGAAGGAAGCTCTCTATCTTCTAAGTAACCTGATTGACTTTCTGGAGTATTGTGTGTACCATCTCCATCTAAGAATAGATTAAACCAATGATCATACGAAGCAGCTTTTGTCTTAGCAGAAAGTCTCCAATCATTACCAAACGCATGCGTAAGTTCACCCATAATGAATTGACCATTTGTAGTTACACCATCTCCAATAGGTGATTTGAATGTTCCAAATGGAGTATCAAAAGAATAATCTTTTAACTGGCTTGACAACATAGTATAAATCGGTTCGCCATCATTACCAGTAGGTCTTTCTCTGTCACCTGAGGAGTTATCAAGTGGATACGGGAGATAGAATTGTACATTATCATCAATCTTCTGCATACTGACTACAAATGAGCTATTTCCATCATTGAATAATTTCTTGACATTACCTCTGATTTGATAACCTCTTGTTGGTAGACCAGTCTCTAAAGGGCCTTCATCATATCTGTAGAATCCAGAAAAAGCATAATATAAGTTCTTTGCTATTGGACCAGCAGTCAAGAAATCTGTTTTGATTCTTCCTCCTTGCCCCCATTCAAGCTGAACCTTATTCACTGGGTCATCAGTTCCTCTAATGCTCTGATAGTTGACAATTCCTGCCACACTACCAGCGCCCTGAAGAGTTGCAGATCCCCCTCTAACAAACTCAAGGCTCCTTAAGCCAATATCATTTCTGAAATAGACGTCATGCGCCGACGAATTCAAACCAAACGTACTTAATACAGGAATTCCATCAATGTTCAATGGCGTAAATGCGTACTGACCACCAGAAGGAAATCCTCTGACAAAAAGGTTAGTAGCAACTTCTCCACCCCCTCCTTCAGCAGTGATACCTGGTACGGTTCTTAGGATATCGGCTTGAGAATTAGAGGTAAGTCTGGCTAATTGAGCACCATTCAATACTGTGAGAGACATTGGTGATTCTTTTTGTGTCCTTCCGGTAAATGTACCAGAAACAACTACTTCATCAAGAGCCATAGGATCACCAGATAACATGAGTTCTTCCACCATACTACTGCCATCTGCGACTGTAACATACCGTGTACCAAACCCTACATAACTGATTCTTAAAGTGTTGCTACCATCGGGCATCGTGATAGTATACTTCCCGTCAAGATCAGTGATAGTTCCGATAGATGTTCCATCTACAACAACACTTGCTCCTATAACCGGGTCACCACTAGAGTCCTTGACGACTCCAGACACGGTATTCTGGGCAATCACAACATTACCAATTATTAGTAATAATGCTGTGAAAAATACTTTAGTTTTTGTGTAAAGATGTTTTTTCATAATAAAATATTGATAAGTTAGATATTAAATATTAGAAGGTAATAAATATTTGTTTTAACAATATTAACTCTCCTTAAAGGAGTGAGAGATGAAGAAAACTATAGAATTATGATACTATACTATAATTTTTAGCATAGATTTAACATATCAGCAATATTCTATTTCTTTTGAGGCCAGAATTTGAAAAAATATCCCAAGCTGTAGGAAAAGCGTTTTCCCGCAGAAAAATAGTGAGAAAGAGCAGACCATTTCTTTCTCAGGCATGGCATTTTCATCCTGAAATTGAACTCTGTTACACATTGAAGAGTCAAGGAAAGAGATACGTTGGAAATGCAATTTCTAATTACTCAGAGGGAGATATTGTCCTTATTGGACCTAACGTACCTCATGGCTTCACAACTTCGACTAATACAGAGCAATATGTAATACAGTTTACATCTGATTTTGCAGGAGAAGCATTTCTTAATCTATCTGAACTCAGACCAATTAAAGAATTACTACTCAAATCGCGAAGAGGTATAGTACTTCATGGTGGTTTAAAATCCAAAATTCAAGAACTGACCAAACTCATCTTCCAAAAGGAGGGATTCCAGAGTTTTCTGATGCTACTCGAAATCTTAAACACCATTGCTGCATCCTCCGAATATGAGCAAATCTGTTCTGACCAATATTCGACAAGCATTCGGGCTGGTCAATTGAGTAGAATCAAGAAAGTATTCAAGTACATTGAAAACAACTTTCAGAAAGATATCTCAGTGGATGACGTTAGGAAGTGTATTAATCTCACTGAGCCAGCATTCTACAAATTCATAAAGAGACATACAAAAAGGAAGTTTACAGAGATTCTCAATGAGTATAGAATTGCCTATGCTTCAAAACAACTCATAAACTCAAGTCAGACAATTGCTGAGATTTGTTACGCTAGCGGGTATAACAATCTATCTTATTTCAACAGAAAGTTTAAAGATATGATGGGAAGGACGCCCAAAGAATTCAGAGCCTTATACAAATAAAAAAGCCTCACTCTGTCGAATGAGGCTTTAGTGTAACTCTGCTGTTACTTATCTGATTAGCTTTCTTTATCTCCGACTTCTTCGAATTCTACATCCTGAACATCTTCTCCACCTTCACTACTTTCATTTCCAGCTGTTGCGTTTTCTCCACCTTCAGCCTGAGCCTCTTGAGAAGCTGCATAAATATCCTGGCTAGCAGCCTGCCATGCAGTATTCAATGCTTCAGTTGCTTTGTCAATTGCTGGAACATCTTGCATCTTATGTGCTTCCTTCAATTCTGCAACTGCTGATTCGATAGCTCCTTTTTTATCTTCAGGAATCTTATCTCCAAATTCAGTGATTTGTTTCTCTGTTTGGAAGATAAGAGTATCTGCAGCATTTAGCTTATCTACTTTCTCTCTAGCTTCTTTATCTGATGCTGCATTAGCTTCTGCTTCTGCCTTCATCTTCTCGATCTCTTCTTTTGAGAGCCCTGTAGAAGCTTCAATACGAATGTTCTGCTCTTTCCCTGTGCCTTTATCTTTTGCTGACACACTCAAGATACCATTGGCATCCATATCAAATGTCACTTCAATCTGAGGCACTCCTCTAGGTGATGGTGGTATGCCATCTAAGATAAATCTTCCAACAGATCTATTATCCCTTGCCATTGGTCTCTCCCCTTGCAAAATATGAATTTCTACACTTGGTTGATTATCCGAAGCTGTGGAATAAGTCTTTTGCTTTTTAGTAGGAATAGTTGAGTTAGATTCGATTACTACATCATAGACACCACCCATTGTTTCTATTCCCAGAGAAAGTGGTGTTACGTCTAAAAGTAACACATCTTGGACATCACCACTCAATACTCCACCTTGAATAGCTGCACCAACAGCCACTACTTCATCAGGATTTACACTCCTATTCGGCTTTCTTCCAAAGAACTCTTCTACTGCCTCTTGTATTTTTGGTATTCTAGTTGATCCTCCTACCAAAATGACGTCATCAATATCGCTTTTTGACAATCCAGCATCTTTCAATGCTTCTTGACAAGGAATCAGAGTACGCTTAACTAAGTCTTCTGAAAGCTGTTCAAACTTAGCTCTAGTCAACTTAGTCACTAAGTGTTTAGGAACACCATCTACAGCCGTAACATAAGGTAAGTTAATATCTGCCTGTGTAGAAGAAGACAACTCAATCTTCGCCTTTTCTGCTGCCTCTTTAAGCCTCTGTAGGGCCATAGGATCTTTTCTGAGATCTATGTTCTCAGAATTCTTAAACTCATCTGCTAGAAAATCAATCAAGAGTTGATCAAAGTCATCTCCTCCGAGGTGTGTATCACCATTAGTTGACTTTACTTCGAATACTCCATCTCCTAATTCTAGAATTGAAATATCGAATGTACCTCCTCCAAGATCGTAGACTGCGATAGTACTATCCTGTCCTTTTTTATCGAGACCATATGCTAGTGCAGCTGCAGTTGGCTCATTGATTATCCTGCTTACTTTCAATCCAGCTATTTCACCAGCTTCTTTTGTAGCTTGTCTCTGGGAATCATTAAAGTAGGCAGGTACTGTTACAACAGCCTCGGTGACTTCAGTACCCAAAAAGTCTTCTGCAGTCTTCTTCATTTTTTGAAGAATCATTGCTGAAAGTTCTTGCGGTGTATATTTTCGATCTTCTATTTCGACTCTTACTGTATCATTGTCTCCTTTGACCACTTTGTAAGCCATTCTGTCAACTTCTGATCCAGACTCACTATAACGCTGGCCCATGAATCTTTTGATAGATGCTATTGTTCGCGTCGGATTTGTGATTGCTTGCCTCTTTGCTGGATCTCCTACCTTTCTTTCTCCGCCATCAAGGAATGCAACGATAGATGGTGTTGTCCTTCTCCCTTCTTCATTCGGGATGACAACTGGTTCATTACCTTCCATCACAGCGACTACTGAGTTAGTCGTTCCGAGGTCAATTCCGATAATTTTACCCATTATTATTAGTATTTATCTAGTTTGTTGTTATAAAAATTACACTCTAGCCTATTCAATAGTCGTACCATGCCAATTTTCAGTCCATTGATATGACATTATTACCTAGTTCTGCAGTACTTGACTGACAGAGCAGATATATTTCTGACAAAAAGTCAAAAAAAGCCTAAATAACTATTGGAAATTGAGTGGTGCTGTAAGTCCTCCGTTGACTAATGAGTCTAACGTTTTTTGAGAAAGCTTGACTTCAACAGCTGTGGCTGTAGATCTGGTACTAAATACACCTACACCATTTTCTATATTACTGAATGTCGGCAGCTCACCTGATGAAGTTATCCCAGTATTAGCTTGAATCACATTCAAATAATCACGTAGCTCAGGTCCTGCACCAGTTACTTCAGCTTCAAAATCTACAAAACGTCTATCTATGAACTCGCTATTATCCAACTCTGCGAGCAAGAAGTTATAGAAATTAATGCCACTAAACTCGTACTTAAAGTTTTCTACATTCTTCGCAAGATTCCAAGTCAACGTTTTGTCGACAAATTCATTTGTTGGAGAGCTATTATCTCTTTCTTTGATATTGAAGTAAAAATTGACATCATAAATAACAAGATCTTCTCTTTCTCTCCATTTTACCAGAGATGGAGATGTGAAAGAAAATGCGTAATCATCCTCATCTTCAGGATTTAACATTTGTGGAATCTGGCCCAAAACTGTTTGCGATGATGCAAATTCTTGATCATTTGCATCGAGTAGAGAAAGTCTATAGCTCCTACCATGCACCAATTCGATATCTTCAGATTTTATTTTATAGAGATAGTTAGGCATTGTTGCAAAGACTCCTTCATCTCGAACATAACCTTCAAGATTGCCATCTACTCTCTGCAAATTGTAGTCAGTATTTGTCTCAAGGTCGGTGATTACAACTGTGATATCATTATAATACAATGAGTCAGGAATAAGTGCTAGTTCGAATGCTGACGTAGATTCATCTCTAAATGCTCGCTCAACTCTAATGTATTGTGCAGTATCTGACTCACTCAGAAAACCGAAAACAACAGGGATTTCTTCCTTATCCGCAATAAGATTAAAGTCATTATTACAACTGAGTGCAAAAGCTGTTACAACAATAACTGTAATAAAATATCTCATGTAATCTCGTTTAATATCAGAATCGAAGGGCAAATGTAAGATTTACCAAAGTAGATAATAAATAAATCAGCGCCTTAGTTTACTAAACGACAAATTCCTAACTTGCGTGTCTTACATTCAGAATATTTAAACTCATGTCAACAGTAAGTCAATCTGCAAAACGTATTACAGTGCATACCTTGAAAAAGATGAAAGCACAAGGTGAGAAAATAAGTATGCTCACAGCATATGATTATAGCATGGCGAAGCTGGTAGATGAAGCAGGCATCGAAGTGATTCTAGTAGGAGATTCTGCATCAAATGTAATGGCTGGTCATGAAACAACACTACCTATCACCCTTGACCAAATGATCTATCATGCCCAATCTGTTGTGAGAGCAGTCAAAAAATCACTTGTAGTTGTTGATTTGCCTTTTGGTACATACCAAGGAAACTCTAGAAAAGGATTAGAGGCAGCCATAAGGATAATGAAAGAGTCTGGGGCTCATGCTGTGAAACTAGAAGGTGGTGAACAAGTAGCAGAATCTATAAGTAGAATTCTATCTGCAGGGATTCCAGTCATGGGACATCTTGGCCTCATTCCTCAAAGTATTTATAAATTCGGCACTTATACTGTAAGAGCAAAAGGAGACACAGAAGCTAATCAACTGTTAGCAGATGCTAAACTGTTAGAAGATCTCGGTTGCTTTGGTATCGTACTAGAAAAAATTCCAAATCTCCTCACTAAAGAAGTTACAGAATCAGTCCAAATACCAGTAATAGGGATTGGTGCAGGAAAACATGCAGATGGGCAAGTGTTAGTGATACATGATATGCTTGGGATAACTCAAGAGTTCAATCCAAGATTTCTCAGGAGATACGCCAGTCTTAGTGAAACAATTACCGACGCTGTCAAAGGGTATATAAATGATGTAAAATCTAAAGATTTCCCATCAGAAGATGAGCAGTATTAACCTATGAAGCTCTTATTTAGAATTTCTATTGTCTTATTGATTTGCCTCGCAATATTTGGATACTACGGTTATCAAACCATTTGGGGAGATAATACAAATCCTGCTACTAAATCACATAACCTTTTCATTCCTAAGGGTGCAACACTACAAACTGTGATGGATAGCTTGGCAATAAATGATATGCTAACTTCGATCCCTGCATTCAAAAGAACAGCTTTAATAATGCAATTTGGTGACGCATCTATCAAGCCTGGTCGCTATGATATTTCGCAATTGACCACGAATAGGAGCATCATTCAAAAGTTAAGGATAGGAGATCAAGATGCGATAGATCTAGTAATCAATAACTGTAGGACTACTGAAGAGTTTTGTAAGAAAATAGCTCAGCAGTTGCCATTGTCTGTATCTGAATTGCAGACTTACTTTACGAGTGAAAAACTCTTAAACAATTGGGAAATAGATCAAGCAAATCTTTTTTCCAGAATATTACCTGACACTTATAAAGTCTATTGGACAAGTACACCTGAGCAAATAGCCAAGAAACTAGACCAAGCAAATACTAGCTTTTGGAACAAAGAAAGACTAGAGAAACTCAAGCATCTGGATTATACAAAAGAAGAAGTAATTACACTTGCGAGCATAGTTCAAAAAGAAAGTAATTATAATCCCGAAAAGCCTAGGATAGCCGGAGTATACGTAAATAGATTACAGAGAGGTATACTATTACAAGCTGATCCAACAGTAGTTTTTGCAACAGGAAAATTCGATTTAAGAAGAGTACTCAATAGGCACCTTGCTATAGACAGCCCATACAACACTTATAAATATGCTGGCTTGCCTCCAGGGCCAATCTGTATGCCATCGAAGGCATCGATTGATGCTGTACTCAATTACGAATCGCACAAATTCCTCTACTTTTGTGCGAAGCCAGATTACTCTGGACAACATGATTTTGCGGCTACTCTGAGACAGCACAATAATAATGCAAATCGTTATCGCCGCTGGTTAAACAAACAAGGTATCAAATAACTTGTCATCTATCGAAATCTGAAGTAATGAGTCTCACTCTAATTATAGTCATTTTCACATCGTTAATTTCTTACCAAGCACTGAATAATGCGAACTTGTTTCATTCATTGAAGCACCATCCTTATGCAGAGCATAGACAAGGACAGCTATATCGAATGGTGACTTCTGGTTTCGTTCATGGGGATTTGACGCATTTGTTCGTTAACATGTTTGTCCTATGGAATTTTGGTGAATATATAGAAGCTCAATTCGTCAACCACTATGGGTTAATTAATGGAAGGATGCTATTTCTGACCGCTTATCTTGCAATTATTTTGCTAGCTGATATCCCAAGTTTTATTTCACAAAAAGATAATTATGGTTACAGTGCAGTTGGAGCATCGGGTGGCACTTCAGGGATCATCATGATGTTCATATTGTTGAACCCATGGAGTATGTTGTATTTGTTCTTCGCGATTCCTATTCCAGCTATTATAGTCGGTGTTGGTTATTTATGGTATTCGACTTGGGCGAGTAAAAACCAAGATGACAGAATAGATCATAGTGCTCATCTTTGGGGAGCAGTTGCCGGTATAGTACTGGGACTCATTCTGCTTCCTTTTACACTTCAAAGATTCTTAGATAAAATTGTAGAGATACCATTTTTTAATTGACACCTTGAAACATATACCTAACATACTAACGCTTATAAATTTGAGTGCAGGGGTATTTGCAATTCTCCATCCTACACTCAATGTTGTCCTTGTTTGTTTTTGCGTTAGCTTGATTGCAGATGTACTAGACGGTGCATTAGCAAGAGTTCTTCAGGCACATTCAGAATTGGGAAAGATTCTTGATAGTCTTGCAGATTTGGTTTCATTTGTAGTTATGCCTGGTGTCATTACTTACAATCTCTTTCATTCAGAAGATTTTTATGATTATGGTTTAAACTTATGCGTCCTCTTTTATTGTGTTATGGGTTGCTTGAGATTGGCAAGATTTACAATAGGAAATGAAGAATCCAATAATTTTATTGGGTTACCGACTCCTGCTTCTGCAATGTTTGTGGTTGGCGCATGGTTAGGTCTTTCTAATTTACATTTCGATTCTTCTCTATACATCTGCATTCTTCTCTTGTTGCTTGGTTTACTTAATTTCTCACGCTTAACAATGCTATCATTAAAATACTTACAGGCCAGCAAATATAAAGTTGGAGCATTCTGTCTTACAGGGCTTGTTAGCATTGGGACTCTACTCTATCAGCCTGCGTTCAGTCTTTTGGCAGGCATGATTTTCTATCTGGTTTGCAGTTTGATTTTTCACTTTGTATTAAAAGAAAGAACTTAAAGGGCATTACTTTTGTAAATGTGTTATCAAGAATATTAAGATATGGCTATCTATATTACAGACGAATGTATTAATTGTGGTGCTTGTGAACCTGAATGTCCAAATAACGCTATCTATGAAGGTGGATTCGAATGGGCAATGAAAGACGGTACCGGTGTCACAGGAGAGTATACTTTAGAAACTGGTCAGTCAGTTGATGTCGAAGCAAAACAACAGCCAATTGATGATGATATCTATTACATCGTTCCTGACAAATGCACTGAATGTGTTGGGTTTCATGAAGAACCTCAATGCGCAGCAGTATGTCCTGTAGATTGCTGCTTACCTGATCCTGAGAGGGAGGAATCAGAAAATGAACTCCTAGCAAGGAAAGAAAAACTTCACTTGTAAGAATACGATTAGCATGTAGTCGGATAACAGTGTAAACTCATTCCTGAGATTACACTCCTAACCATTGCTCATAGTCTTCAACGACTTTTGGAAGTTTCTTCACTTCTTCCTTTTTTACAAAAGGCTTAGAAAAGAACTCCTTGATTTTCAAAAAAATGTTCATAGGATAAAAGGATTTCTTACACTATATACGTAAGACAAAGGAAATTGTAACCTACCCTTATGTCTTTTTTTTATAAATCAGGGAAAACACTGATAAATAAAAGTTATATATATGCAAAAATACTAATATCTTAACAAATAAAGGCACTTACAGACTCTTGTTTTTTACTTTTAGATTTTTTTTAATATGAGAATAAAGCAGTTCTGTTCATTAAAAATTTCCTCTCTATCAAACTTAAATCCCAACCTATAATAAAAGTTATGCGCTCTTGTATTGGAAGCAAGCGGGTCAACCAAAATTGAGTGTATTTCTGGTGAAGAAAACAATCTATCTATAGTCATCTCCATCATCTTACTACCTATACCCTTTCCCAAATTCTCCGACTCGCCTATCCAAATATCAAGTGCTCTATATCCTGAATCCATACTTCCCCAATATTGCGTCTCTTCATATTGAGGGTCAATGATTTGCAAAAAACCTACAGGAGTATTATCCAACTCAGCCATTAATTGCTCACGCCAAAATGGTTTTCTTTTTAATTCATAGGACCAATTCCAGTCCTCATCTGGGTCAGAATCAATAACATGTTGATAGGTATCCCATAATTCAAGGACAGCTAAATCTTCAAATCTAGCAGGTCTGAACTTAAGTGAAGTTAAATCCATCCTAGTCCTAAAGCAATGGATAGAAAAATCAGAAGTATTGCGACCAAGGTTTGGAGTTGCTTAAGTTTTACTTTCTTCAACAACTTATTTCCAATGTATGCTCCAGCAATAGCAGACCCTGTGGCTAATGATATCAATCCAAGGTTATCAAGTAGCCCAGATTTAGAAAGCCTAGTCGCATAGACCCCTAAACGTGAAAAATCTACCAAGGAGGAGACTACAACGGATGTGCCAATAAATGCCTCTTTAGTTAACCCCGCCTTGATTAAAAATGCTGATCTCAGTGCCCCTTGATTGCCTGACAGTCCTCCAAAAAATCCGCTTAATACACCTCCTATGGGTAATTTATCTTTTGAGAATTGAAGATCTCTCAATCTAGGAATGAGATCAAAAACTGAGAAAAATAATAACAAAATCGAAATGATAAATTTGACAGGATAGACTTCAAAATGAGAGCCCAAAAGATGGTAATCAAATAGCGGCGCAGTATCAGGAATGGAATAGAGCACCCAAGCACCAAAGATAGCTGCAATGATAGCCGGGATTCCAAATCTCAGAACAACCGATTTGTCTGCATTTCTGCCCACTAAAATGAGCTTAAACATATTGTTAAAGAAGTGCACCACTCCTGTTAGGGCTATAGCTAAATCCACAGGAAAGAAAACCATGAAAACAGGAGTTAATATTGTTCCCAAACCAAAGCCTGAGAAAAAGGTCAAAATTGCTGCGAAAAATGCAACTAGAGCTATTATGAAGTATTCCATCCGAGGATAAAAGTAATGAGTTGCCTTCTAACAAGATTAATATCTTTGATAGAACAATCCAATGTTTATGAAGCGAGGAGAATTTGTTAAGTCACTTACACTTGTAGGAGCTACTGCTGCGCTCACAGCTGGCTGTAGACCAAAACCAGAAAACACCGGAAAAAGCCCAGCAATTCACTCAGGGAAGAAATATAGATGGAAAATGGTGACTACATGGCCACCTGGTTTTCCTGTTCTAGGTGAAAGCTGCGAGATGCTTGCTAAATGGGTGAAAACTATGTCTGGTGGTAGAATGGAAATAAAAGTCTATGGTGGTGGTGAACTAGTGCCACCACTTGAAGCATTCGAAACAGTAAGCAATGGTTCTGCTCAAATTGGATCTGGATCACCTTATTACTGGGCTGGTAAAATTCCAGCTGCTCCTTTCTTTGCTACTGTTCCTTTTGGAATGAATGCGCAGCAAATGAATACATGGATCTACTGTGGAGGTGGGTATGAGTTATGGAAAGAAGCATACGCACCATTCAATCTTGTACCTTTCGCCGGCGGAAATTCAGGAGTACAAATGGGAGGATGGTATAACAAAGAGCTGAATACTCTCCAAGATTTCAAAGGTTTAAAAATACGAATGCCTGGTATTGGGGGCAAGGTTATTGAGAAAATCGGTGGGTCAGCCATATTGGTTGCAGGCGGCGAATTATATACATCTTTGGAACGAGGTGTTATAGATGCAACTGAATGGATAGGACCCTATCACGATCACCGTATGGGTTTTCATAAGATTGCTGATTACTATTATACTCCAGGATGGCATGAACCAGGAACATTATTGGAGTTTTTTGTAAACAAAGAAAAACTTGAAAGCTTGCCTTCAGACCTTCAAATGATTATTGAAACAGCTTGTGCAAGAATAAACCAATGGGTCCTGCTAGAATTCGAAGCTCAGAACAGAATCTTTTTAAAGAAGCTACAAGAAGAGCATAATGTAGATGTAAGATTATTCTCTCTTGAAATACTCCAAGGTCTAAGATCAGCTACAGAGGAGGTCTTACAAGATATGGTCGCTGATGATGCTTTTGCAAATACTGTCTACCAAGCATATAGGCAATTTCAAAAAGAGATAAATGCATGGTCTAATATATCTGAACGACAATATTTTTCATTGCTCAATCCTTAATCGTCGAACAAGGTTTTCCTACCATACTTAGAACAGATTGGGCATTGCAGCGGATCATGTCTTTTGGCCGGGCAATATTCTCTACCGAAAAAGATAATTTGGAGGTGGAGCTTATTCCAAATGTCCTTAGGATAAAGCCTCTTGAGGTCTTTTTCTGTTTTCTCTACATTTTTTCCAGTACTCAATTTCCATCTCCAGGCAAGTCTGTGTATGTGCGTATCAACTGGAAATGCAGGCACACCAAATGCTTGAGACATAACAACGCTTGCAGTCTTATGTCCTACTCCAGGCAAGGATTCGAGTGCCTCCCAATTTTGTGGAACAACACCATCATACTGATTGACCAGAATTGCAGATAGTCCAGAAATTGCTTTTGATTTCCGGGGAGACAAGCCACATGGTTTAATAACTTCCCTAATTTGCTCAACAGGAATATGCATCATGTCAAATGGATTATCTGCCAACCGAAAGAGTTTAGGTGTTACCATGTTGACTCGCTCGTCTGTACATTGTGCGGATAAGAGCACAGCCACAAGTAATGTATAAGGATCCTTATGGTCTAAAGGAATTGGTGTTTTTGGGTAAAGCTTTTCTAAAATTTGTTGAATATCGTTAGCTACCTCTTGCTTTGTCATTCTAATTTTTGCTTCTGCCTAGAATATCTTTTTTATCATTGTCCAATATAGCCTCAGGTCTTGGAGCTGATTCATAGATATGATCAAAGATCTTTGCTTGATAGACAAATCGTCCATTCTTCCATTCGTAGCCTTCGTAAGTTCCATCAGGAACATAAGTACTGCCTTGAGATTCTTGTTGACCCATTCTTGGCATTAAATGATCGAAGATGATCATGTCTAGGGCTTCATTATAATTGAATGAAGCATTTGTATCTGAACTATAGGTTAACAACTTTCTGGACTTAATATCATCTCGGCTTTCAGGGTTCTCAGTCACAAAATGTTCACCTCCGAATTGGATACTTTCCTCTTTCACAATGAGAACATCCGCAACCTTCGTCTTATCAAACTTCCCGTTCTGCTGGTAACCAAAGAGCAAATAGCTTGATTTATCACCCTTGAGAGGTCTCATATTATAGTAAAGGGCTCCATACCAGTCTGAATGGCCATATTGCATATATTCAGCATCTCTATCAAGTAGACTACTTTGTGTTAATGGAATAGCTTTGTCATTAATTAGAGCATAACCTCCATAGGATAAAGGATGGCTACCTATATCTTTTTGCCATGTCAATAGAATCACTGAGCTATCTTTATTAGCAACTAATCGCGTGTAATTCTTAATTGAACTCCAACTATCGTTCTGATATAATTTTTCAGTAATGTAAGTATCAATGAGAGATTCAAACCTTTCTCCGGCTCTTGCTCGATGTTCAGATTCGAATGCATTAATCATGACATCTCCATAAAACTTTAGGTCATTTAAGGTTTCTTGAGAAAAACCCGTTGAACACACTATGCACAGACTGACAATATGAAATAGACTCTTCATGACTTGGGATTTGATCTAATGGTTATTCAACGCATTTATCATTCCTTCCTTACTCAGCAATGCAAGTATTAACAATTTCTTTATAGTCTGGGATATCTGAAGCGAATCTATGAATAAAACTATTCTTTACTTCTCCATCTTTCAACATGAAAATTCCAGGCATTTGAAATCCGTCACCAACTTGCTTCAAACTGATAAAAGTACCTTTCATTGTTGCTTCGAATCCACGAATAATATTCTTCAATCCAAAGAGCTGATTGAAGTTTCCTTTGATTAATCCAAAATGCAGGTATAGATCACAAGATGGGTCCGATATATGCTTATAGCCTTTAAGACCAAATTGTTCAAAATACATTTCGGCTATATCGTTCTCAGTCATGTGGACGAAAATAATTTCAACACCATTCTCTTTGAAAAATCCTTGAGTTTCAGAAAGTTCTTTTAATGAATCCCGACAAAATACGCATCCAAAATGCCTCAAGAATACAAGCATAATTGGATGGTCTTGGGAAAGTGTCTTGATAGATTCCTCCGTATTAGTTTGGATATTCGAAATATCGATCATAAATCCAAAGCTCCAAATTGTTTTTAAATGAGATTCATTCCTTTAAATGTACCAATGACATCTTGAACGTGCGATGCAGAAGACTTTAACAACGCTGTTTCATCAGCATTGAGCTTCAACTCAATCACTTTCTCAATACCATCTTTACCTAACTGCACTGGAACTCCTAAATAGAGATCATCTAAACCATACTGTCCATTCAGCCTAGCACAAACAGGGAAGATTCTATTCTCATCTTTTACAATAGACTCTACCATTTGGGCAGCAGCTGCACCTGGAGCATACCAAGCAGATGTTCCCATTAGTTTGACTAATTCTCCACCACCCTTCTTCGTTCGTTCCACAATCGCATCAAGTGTAGCAGTATCAATCATCTCTGTCACTGGTATACCTGCGACAGTAGTATATCTTGGTAGAGGCACCATAGTGTCTCCATGACCACCCATCAATACAGCTTGGATATCTTTTGGAGAGACATCTAAAGCAGTCGCTAAGAATGCTCGATACCTTGCTGTATCAAGGATACCTGCCATGCCAAATACTTTCGTGTCAGGTAGACCTGAAGCCTTATAAGCTGCAAAAGTCATCACATCTAGAGGATTGGAAACGACAATGATTATTGGATCTTTGCTGTGCTGTAGTATAGATTTTGTCACAGAGACTACAATCTTTGCATTTGTAGTAATGAGATCGTCACGACTCATCCCTGGTCTTCTTGGCACTCCAGCTGTGATTACAACAATATCACTATTTGCAGTGTCTTCATAATTTTCTGTACCAACTAATCTTGTACTATAATAATCAATTGGTGCTTGTTGCCAGCTATCTAAGGCTTTACCTCTAGCTACATCTCCTTTGATGTCTAGCAAGACGACTTCTTTCACAATATCTTTGTGCGCCAAAACATTAGCAACTGTTGCACCAACATTTCCAGCGCCAACAACGGTAATTTTATTCATGTTATAGTATTCTTCTGAGTTGATAAAAAATAGACGTTGCGAAAGTAATAAAATAGAGCTAAATACACTTCCAAAGTTGAGAATTTAAGACGACAATTCTCACTAATAAACCAAAGCTTAACTTAGCTACATCTTTATACCAATTCTTAATTATGAAATCTCATCTCTTTCTCTTTCTTTTAATAAGTTCAATCTTTCTTTTTTCTTGTCAAGAGAATAACTCAAACGAAGCATCTAATTCTCCGAATGATCCACATTCTTACTCAAGACCTGGGGATGCTGTGACCAAGCATCTTGACCTTAAATTAAAGGCTGACTTTACGAAGAAAGTCCTATCAGGTAATGCAACATATCTTGTCGAAGTGTCTGCAGGAAATAAGCTGATCCTTGACATCAAAGGTCTTGAAATACAAAAAGTTACTGTCGACGGGAATGCAGTTGATTATACAATAGGTGAATTTGATCCCATATTAGGTAGCCCACTACAGATTCCAGTCAATACAGATTCAAAACGAGTGACTGTTGAGTATTCCACAACACAAGCGTCTTCGGCGTTGCAATGGCTTGAACCTATCCAAACAGCAGACAAAACAGATCCATTTCTCTTTACTCAAGGCCAAGCCATCTTAACTAGAACTTGGATTCCTTGTCAAGACTCACCAGGCATCAGGATGACTTATACAGCGGAGATTACTTGCCCTTCCCATCTCATGGCAGTGATGAGTGCGTCTAACCCAACCACAATTGCAAAAACAGGCATCTACACTTTTGAAATGCAACAACCAATCCCACCTTATTTGATAGCATTGGCAATAGGCAAACTTGAGTTTGGTTCTATTGGTGATCAAACTGGTGTCTACGCAGAACCTTCAATGTTGAAGAAATCACTCTATGAATTTGGAGACATGCAAAATATGTTAGAAGCTGCTGAAGAACTCTATGGTGCCTATTTATGGGATAGATATGATGTCTTGGTTTTGCCACCGAGCTTTCCGTTTGGTGGGATGGAAAACCCAAGATTGACTTTCGCGACACCCACAATAATCGCAGGAGATCGTTCGCTGACCACACTGATTGCGCATGAACTAGCACATAGCTGGTCAGGAAATCTTGTTACGAATGCAACTTGGGATGACTTTTGGCTGAATGAAGGATTCACTGTCTATTTTGAACGGAGAATTATGGAAAAACTCTATGGCAAAGAATATGCAGACATGCTTGGGCTCATAGGTTTTCAGGATCTCAAACATACCATTGATGATCTAGGCAAAACACATGCAGACACCCACCTCCATTTACATCTAGCTGGTAGAGATCCAGATGATGGCATGACTGATATTGCTTATGAGAAAGGAGCTAATTTTCTCAAAATGCTAGAGTTGGAAGTAGGAAGAGAAGTATTTGATAAGTTTTTGTCAGAATATTTTAGAATTCACAAATTTAAAACGCTTAACACCGCTGCATTCAAAGACTACCTAGATGCCAATCTTCTCATACCAAATGAGCTTTCTGTAAACATCGATGAGTGGATAGATGGCCCCGGACTACCTGCAAACTGCCCTCCTCGTGTGAGTACTAAATTCGAGGCAGTTGATGAGGTAATGCAAGCATTTCAAGCAGGTAGTTTACCTAATGCAACAATAACGTCAAACTGGAGTCCCCATGAGTGGTTGCATTTTATTAGACACCTTGACAATACAATACCAGGTATGGAGCTAGACAAACTTGAAACCCTCTACAACCTGGCCGAATCATCTAATGCTGAAATAGCTGCTGCTTGGTATCAAAAGTGCATTGAATTAGGGCATTACAGGCACTATCTACCTCAAATTGAAGCCTTTCTTATCACAGTGGGAAGAAGAAAATTTTTGACTCCAATCTATGGAGCACTGAAAAAGGCAAATAACCTTTCTGCTGCTCAAGAAATCTATAAAAAAGCTAGAAAAAACTATCATGCTGTCTCAGTCCAAACCCTAGATGCACTTTTGGATTTCAATGAATAAATAACAAAGTGGCGAGTGATGGTGTTCCTATGTATATTTGCGCAAAATTTAGACTTATGGAATTTGATATAATAGTATTAGGAAGTGGACCTGGTGGATATGTTGCAGCGATAAGAGCTTCACAACTTGGGAAAAAAGTAGCAATAGTTGAAAGAGAGAATCTAGGTGGCATCTGCCTAAACTGGGGATGTATACCTACTAAGGCATTATTGAAGAGTGCTCAAGTGTTTAACTACATCAATCATTCTGAAGATTATGGAATAAAGGTAAACAGTGCAAAAGCTGATTTTACGAAAGTGATAAAGAGAAGTAGAGATGTTGCTGGAGGTATGAGCAAAGGTGTTGAATTCCTGATGAGAAAAAATAAAATTACAGTCATCGAGGGAGAAGGAAAATTAGCTAGAGGCAAAAAACTTGTTGTAACGGCAAAGGATGGGACAAAGAAAGAATACTCTGCTCCACATATCATTCTTGCAACTGGAGGTAGAGCAAAAGAACTGCCGAATTTACCAATTGATGGAAAGAAGATAATCGGGTATCGGGAAGCAATGTCACTACCAAAGCAACCTAAGTCAATGGTTGTAGTAGGTGCAGGAGCAATAGGTGTTGAGTTTGCATACTTCTATAATTCAATGGGTACAGAGGTAACTGTGATAGAATATCTAGATCAAGGACTTTTGCCGAGAGAGGACAAAGATGTATCCAAAGAACTCACCAAAGTCTTCAAGAAACAAGGCATCAAAGTGCTTGCAGGGCATGCTGTACAAACTGTTAATACAAAAGGAAAACAGTGCAAAGTGTCAGTACAAAATCGTAAGGATGAATCAATCCAAGAGATCACCTGCGATATAGTACTTTCTGCAGCAGGCGTTACTCCAAATACTGAAAATATAGGACTAGAATTACTAGGCATTGAGACAGACAGAGGATTGGTTAAGGTGGATGAATTCTACAAAACTACTGTGTCGGGTATTTATGCCATCGGCGATATTGTTTCAGGCCCAGCTCTTGCGCATGTTGCATCGGCCGAAGGTATCATTTGCGTGGAAGCAATCTGCGGCCATCATCCAGGCGCTCTAGACTATGGTAATATTCCGTCATGTACATATTGTAGTCCTGAAGTCTCAAGTGTAGGTCTCACAGAACAACAAGCAAAAGACGAAGGCTACGAACTTAAGGTGGGCAAATTCCCATTTAGCGCATCAGGGAAAGCCAGCGCTTCAGGAGCAAAAGAAGGATTCGTGAAAGTAATTTATGATGCTAAATATGGTGAACTCCTTGGAGCCCATATGGTAGGATCCAATGTTACTGAAATGATTGCAGAAATGGTTGCAGCGAAGAGATTAGAGACCACTGGGCATGAAATTCTCAAAGCTGTCCATCCACATCCAACAATGAGTGAGGCTGTAATGGAGGCAACAGCTGCCGCTTACGATGAAGTCATCCACTTATAATCCGTAAGATTATAAATATCCTGATAGGGAAATTTGCAGTGTTTGTAGAAAAAATGTCTATCTCTTTATGATGAGGACAATGCAAAGCGTCTGCTTTCCGTACTTTTGAAATAACATTAAATTGATCTTAGAGTGACTGTACTACTAATCTTCCTTATCAACTATATCCTTCTCAGTATTGGCCTATATCTTCTTTTCCCCAAAGTCGATATTGCTGCTGTAAAAGGTCTTATTCCCGGAGTCAACTTCATGGAGTGTTGCACTCTTATTGGCAGACCCAAATGGTGGGCTGCCCTACTACTCATACCAATAGTGGGTTTCTTCATTTATGCTGGAATAATGATTAACCTAGTAAAATCCTTCAAACGATTTTCATGGTTTGATAGCTTTCTGGCTGTTGTGTTTCCAATTGCGATTTTGTATCAAATTGCCAACGGTCACGGTAAATATGCAGGACCTTACTTCAAGCAAGAAAATGATTATAAACAACAACTCAATGCAGCAAAGAAAGATGGAAATAAGCGAGAATATGAAAAATTGTTACGCAATAATCCATATAAAAAATCAACAGGAAGAGAATGGGTTGAGTCTATCATTTTTGCAGTATTCGCGGCTGCATTTATAAGAATGTTTCTCGTCGAAGCCTACGTAATTCCTACTCCATCTATGGAAGGCTCATTGAATGTTGGGGATTACCTGTTTGTTTCAAAAACACGGTACGGGATGCGTACGCCAATGACTGTTGCGATGATTCCGCTTTTGCACAACAGAATACCATTTCTAAATACTGAGTCTTATCTCAAAAAACCTAATCTTCCATACAAGAGACTACCTGCATTAGAATCCATTGATAAAGGAGATCCAATCGTATTTAATTGGCCAGTGGGAGACAGCGTATATATCGCTCCTAGTCGTTCTTGGACAGTAGGTCAAATTGAAAGAAATCAAGATATTATTAGAGGTGATCGGACATTAAAGAAGATGGTAAAACAAAAGGATTTTGTAGTACGTCCAATCGACAAAAAAGACCACTATATTAAAAGGTGTGTCGGAACACCTGGAGATAGTCTAGAGATAAAAAACCGTCAGATTTATATCAATGGAGAGAAGGCTAAGAATCCATCGAATATGCAATTTCTCTATCAAGTAGCATTTAGCTCAAGTTCGGTCAATACAAAAAAATGGTCAGATTGGGGTATTTCGAGCCAAGATGTGATCTCTGGTCAAGGCCAGAACATGTATTTTATGTTTCTGAATGAAGAACAAAAGCAACAATTGAAATCTCTAGATCCTCAGATAAAGATTAGCCATTACCAACACAAATCAGAAGGTAATAAACTGTTTCCACATTCTACTAAATATGCTGGTGGATGGACGGTTGATGACTATGGGCCCGTGTGGATCCCAGCAAAAGGCTCAACAATAGAATTAAATCCAAAGAATATAGCTTTCTATGGGAGGACAATTGAGGTTTATGAGCAAAATGCTGTAGAGTTGGTAAATGGTAAGATGATCATTAATGGTCAAGAGGCTGACTCTTATACCTTCAAGCAAGATTATTACTGGGCAATGGGAGACAATAGACACAATAGTGAAGATTCAAGAGCCTGGGGCTTTGTACCACATGATCATATAGTAGGTAAGCCGTTATTTATTTGGTTCTCCACTAGAGAAGGGAGCATCGGAAAAGGTATTAATTGGGATAGAATATTTACATCTGCTGATAAAGAATAGTAACTTGAGACACATTAAAGCATAGCAATGAAGACAAGCCTTTCCTTTCTTATTGGACTCTTTTTGGTTCTGACTCATGTTGTCACCGGTCAAAACATCTATAAATTTAATTTGCAAAAGCTAGGAGATGGCTATACACTGTCTAATGCAAAGTTATTAACAGGGTTCAATAAAGGTGGTATTAATACGGACCCTTCATTCATGCAGGATGGGAAACTGCTTATTGTTTCCAATCATTTTGACAAGAATCAACTTGATGTTCTCCAGTTAGATATTGCACGAAAAACCATCACGAGAATTACTCATACCGATGTCACAGAGCGTTATCCTGTAGAACTTGGGGACAAAACTCATTTTTCAACAATTCTAAAAGAACAATCTGGAACAAGTTTTCACAAGTACCCATTAGATAGGTCTAGTAAAGGCTCTACTATAGCACCCAATTTGAGATCACTGAATGCTTATGCTTGGGTTCGATTTGGAGAATGTTATATCCTAGAAGGCAAAGGCGTAAATAGATTGTCGTTTGTGGACTTAGTTGATTCAAGTAATGGTTTAAGGATGCTTGATAATGTTGGTGAGTCGATTCAAGTCGACAAATACAAAAATTTAGTATTCACACAAAAGTTAAGCGCCAATAATGTGTTACTAAAGAAATATGATGTCAAGAGAAAAGAATATAAAACCTATTCTAAAACTATTGACAACACTCAAATCATTGCCTATACACAAGACCACAAAGTACTTGCCGCATCTGGAAGCAAACTCTATGTCTTCAACCTTGCAGCTACAAGTATCTGGGAAGAAGTAGCGGATCTGTCTAAATATGGCATTAATAAAGTAGGACAACTGTTGGTCAATAAAGGACAACTGATTGTCGTTGATAAGTCATAAAGAAAACAACAGCTTTTCAAAAGCCGTTGTAATTCTTTATTTTAGTTAAAATGCAAACAACGATGCGCCCACTCTTGCTTTCACTTTTTATTGCTTGCACTACACTGGCATTTAGCCAATCCTACTTGCTTGTTGGTGATAAAGTATTATCGAATCCTGAATTAAATTATATCAATTCGGCACAATCAGAATTTGAATTACATTCTTTATCACAAGTACGGCCATATTATGAAGTGATCTCTGCATTGAGTACAGACATTCTAAAGACAGAGCTGATTAATCTCACTGGATTGAGGACTCTCACTCCATCGTTAGAAGTAGATTATCGAGAAACATTTCCAAATGACAATCTCTTTTTTGATCAGTGGAGTATGGAGAGGATCGGCGCAACAAAAGTATGGGATGTAACAACAGGAGGGACAATTGCTGAAAGTCAAGAAGATATCGTTATTGCAGTCCTCGATGATGGCTACCTAGTTGAACACGAAGATCTCATTGATAATATTTGGGTAAATGCAGATGAAATACCTGGTGATGGCATAGACAATGACAATAACGGCTATATAGATGATTATCAAGGCTACAATGCTCAATCAGATAACGATCAACATAGTGTCTCCAGTCATGGAAGTCGGACAGCTGGCATTGTTGGTGCAAAAGGCAATAACAATATCGGTATCACAGGTGTCAATTGGGATGTCAAAATTATGTTATTGAGTGGCATAACTAATGCTCCTAGAATAGTGGAGGGCTATGAATATATCATAGCTCAAAAACAAGAATATATAGCCTCTGGTGGTCAGCGAGGCGCTAATGTCATAGTTACGAGTTTTTCAGGAGGCATAGCGAATGTCTCAGAGAGTGACTATCCAGAGTGGTGTGAGCTCTACAACACTTTAGGAGAGTTAGGTATACTCAGTGTAAGTGCAGCTCCAAATCTTAACATAGACCTTAATCAAGAACTTGATTTACCGACAAGATGTAGCAGTGACTATTTAATAGTAGCAACAAATTCAGATCAACTAGATAGAAAAGTTGTTGAGGCAGGATACAGTTCTCAGCACGTGGATATTGCTGCACCTGGAGAAGAGATACCTTCGACAAATTCGACGGGATCATATAAAAACATTAGCGGGACTTCAGCCTCATGTCCTCATATTGCAGGAGGCATTGGTTTACTCTATAGCCTTAACTGTGACATTTTCGAAATTATATCTAACAAAGCTACATTAGCTTTGAGTGTCAAAGATGCTGTCATGGAGAGTGCGAGATCGGCACCTGACCTTCAAGGCATTACAGTTTCTGGAGGGATATTAGACTTAGCGGAAGCTACTAATGAAATCAGAAGTCTCTGTGGATTAACTAATGAAGATATTGGGATTACGACTTTAGATGTTTCTTCGTTTACTTCTCCAGCTTCTCCAGTAGAATTTGTAGATGTGGAGTTCACAACCATTCATGCTCAGGAAGTAGAAATTGCTTTATATGATATGAGAGGCAGGCTCTTAGTTAAGAATACAATTGTTCCTGATATATTCAATCCTAATAGAGTAACTCTAAGTACAGGAAATGACTTAATCCAAGGCATGTACATTGTGACTTTGTCAAATGGAGAGCATCACCTTTCTAGAAAATTTGTAGTTTCAGCGCCGCATTAAGCCCCAGTAGACTTATACAAGGTATCCAAAACCCCATTGATGAATTCTTTGCTTTTGTCAGTGCTATAATTCTTTGCAACTTCTACATATTCATTAATAGTAACATTGCCTGGGATGGTTTCAAAGAATAACATTTCGCATAATGCCATCTTCATCAGAATCATGTCAATGACAGCTACTCTTTCGGCATCCCAATTCTTTAGAATTGGAAGAATTTTTGATTCTAGCTCTTCATCTTTTTTGAGGATAGTATTCAACAGAGTGTGACCGTAATCCTCCACCGTCTCATCATCTGGATAAAAGGTCTCGAAGTACCCTTTCTTTGCTGGCTGCGCCTTTAGATATTTCTTCAAAGCTCCAACAATCAGAGATTTTTCGTCAAACCAATGCACAAAGTGCTCATCACAGACTTCATTGAAGTATTCATTTCCTCTCAGGTATCTGAACAGCTCAAGTAATATTTCGAGGTCTCTATCTTGAGTTTCTGCAGCAAGAATGTAGGCCTTATAGGGCTCAGTCTTTGCAAAACCTTTATACATCTTAGATGTGAAGTCTTCAAAGTCCTTATCTGGAAAACCAAGAGATTTAAACTTATTCTGAAGGCTTGCATCTGCTAAGATTGACTGAATGATTGTATTGGTATGCAGCTTAGCAGAAAATGCTTTATCGAAATCTGTGGGCAAGTGCTTGCCTAAACGCATTTCTGCATCTTCTTTTGACTGCTCGGTAATCTTGGTAAATAAGTAAATGACAAAGATGAGTAGATCAAAACTCTTAGTAATGGAAGAGTTATAATCTTTAATTAATTCGTCTCCTGTTAAAGTGTCATCTCTATCCTTTGCATAGAGCAACTGCATAATTTTAACACGTACACTTCTTCTACTTAGCATAAAAAGAGTCTTTTCCCCTTTGTCAATGTATTCGGTTTCGATTACAAATGTAATCCTTATCTCTTCAACGCATCAAAAAAAAAACTATTTTTTGAATTCAATTCAAATATGTGTCAAAATGAAGCAAATTAAAAGTGATCTTTCAGAATTTGTTCAGCTTTCGGCAGCTTATTAATATGCCATTTGTTAACAATCTTACCATCTTTCCAAAGCACAACTCCTGGATTAGATCTAATAATTGTTTTTAATAGGATGTCATCTGCCATGCACAGCTCAATATTTTGAAGATTAAAATCTTTCTGCAAAGCCTCTAATTCTGTCACTCCTGCCCCACCAACGGCATAATAGAGAGGTACTTTGGCATTAGCTAGCCCCTTTAGAACTGGTTTTAACTCGTCATGCACCCTCCTAGAAAATTTCTTATCCCATTTGAATTCATAGACCTTCTCTTCCTTTTGTATGACTGTATCTAGCACACGATTAACTCTCTGTTCACCATCTTCATTTACAAGTGTATCAAGTCTAAAAAGAGAATCAGAAACCATTGCCATTCTGCTCGATATGTCAGATTTGATTTTTGGAGACACAACTAAGATTTTTGCTCCATCTTCTTCTAGAAATTTATAACTGATATCTTCTCCATCAATACTAGACAGCTCAAATTCAGAAATCTTTGTTGACTTGATTGCTGGTTCTGTCTTAATCTGATCCACAACTGACCATTGATCTTTCGGATATTGCTTATAGTTCTTCATATACTCATTATTGGAAATTTTGATTTCATTTCCGTCAGCTTTATTCTGTAATACCCAATCTGTTATTTCTACACTTGCCATTGCATCTTGTTCTGCAGCATGAGTAGCTCTGACATCCTTACCTATATTAAAGGGTCTGAAGTCTGTATGTGGTAGATTCCAGACAAAATTACTGAGACAATAAAAGAGTAAGCCAACTAATGAAAGACCCAAAATCCAGTTATTGACATTCTCTTTGATAAGCAAATGCATCTGCTTTCGTCTAACAATAAAATAGATCGCTGGAATCAAAAGGAAAACATCCTTAAGAAATGAGGTCTTTGGTTCTAACTTGATAAAATCGCCAAAGCAACCACAATCTGTCACCTTCATATTACTTGCCAAGTAAGGCCCCCAATCTCCGAAACTGAAGAAATTGACTCCTGCTGGTACATATCCAGTAAGGTAAGTAAATCCAGTAAGTACAGTGAAGAAAGCGACAAGTAAGAAAAATGCCCACGCTGTAAATCGCGGACGAGAGCCAAGAATGAGCATCAGTCCCAGAAGAATCTCAAAAATGATCATAATCACCGAAAACGAAACAGAGTAGTTACTCAAGAAAGGAAACAGAGGCGCTAAGAATGAAAGTCCACTTTCAGCAAATGTTGTCTCAAACTCAGTAAAATACTGCTCCATTTTATACGCTGTCCCTAATGGATCAACAGCTTTTACCCAACCGGAAAACAAGAAGAGTACTCCACAAAAACATTGGAGAAACGTAGTGAGCATTTCTTTGTGTTTTTTGAAAACGAAGATGATAATGCCCGAAAGTATTAATGCAGCTATTCCAATATTGATGAGTAATGTTGTCAGTGTCATATGAGGTACTTTATTATTACACTACAAAAATGAAAAGATATCTAATCAATAATGTAAATAAGAATTAAATATTGACAAATAATCTCTTAATCTTGCAGCTATGCTCCTATTCTTTACTATTGGTATAAATGCACTCATTGGTGTCTTGTTCAAATTATTTAAGAAGCATGATGTAAATAATTTTCAAGCTATCATTGTCAATTATTTTACTTGCTTTATCACAGGCTGCTTAGTGGTCATGCAACCTCTATTAAGTACTGAGATTCTGACAAAGCCTTGGTTTCCAATCGCTTGCGTTCTTTCCTTTTTATTCATTTGTATTTTTAATGTCGTAGCAGTTGCTGTGCAAAAACTAGGCATTCTGGTGACCACCTTGTTTCAGAAAATGTCATTGGTATTTCCTACACTCTTTGGGATTTTCATTTATCATGAGTCAACTGGAATGTATAAAATCATTGGCATTCTCCTAGCATTCATTAGTATATTCCTTATCAATTACACTCCTGGGAAAACATTTTCCTTAAGGAAAATAGGTGGTCTCAGTGTATTACTTGCAGCTGCAACCTTTATTGGTAGTGGAATCATTGAAATATTGCTCTATTATGTCAAGGCACAGAATCTTGTGCAAGGTGATGATGTAGCATTCACAACAACGCTATTTGTTCTTGCAGGCATCAATGGTCTGCTCTTCTTTGGTATTAAAGCTCTGAAAGAAAGACCTCACATTCAGATGAAGAATATATTGGGTGGAGTCCTTCTAGGTATACCAAACTTTTTCTCTATTTACTGGATTCTAGTTCTCCTAGAAAATGGATGGGAGGCATCCACTCTATTTCCTAGCCTCAATGTGGGAATACTTGTCCTCAATGCCGCTATTGGAGTCATTATTTTCAAGGAAGAATTTGGTCTGGTGAGAGGAATAGGTTTTGCGTTCTCATTATTGGCGATATTACTTTTGGTCATAGAAACTTTGTGATGTCAGATGCATACTTAACAATAGACGTCTTGAGCAAAGGCATGTATAAAGAGAAAGGAAGTAAATTTCCTGCCTATCTTTTTCCAGTTCTGTCGCTTAAGGATTTTGAAAGCATGCTCGCTCAGGTCAAAAAAGAGCATATTAAGGCAAGACATTTCTGTTATGCATATCGCATTGGCTATGAAAATGAAGAATTCAGATACAATGATGATGGGGAACCTTCAGGTACAGCAGGCAAACCCATATTTGGCCAATTGGTAAAGGCAGATTTGAGTTTTGTGGGAGCCATTGTTGTGAGGTACTTTGGTGGGACTAAACTAGGGACTAGTGGCCTAATCAAAGCATATAAGGAAGCGACGTTGGATTCTATTACAGCAGCTCAGGTGATTTCCAAAACAAGAATGCGAAGTATTTCAATCCAATTTGACTACGCAATTATGGGAAAGGTTATGCAAACATTGAAGCAAATGAAGCAAGAGGTATATACAACAGATTTTGGGAATAGTCCTAACTTGGAAATTTTGGTGCCTTTCTCGGAATATACCAAGAGAGTCTATCAATTCAAAGCTCAATTTTTAGGAAGAAGCGTAGAAGATATTGATGATGAAACTACGCTTGAACAGTGTTTTATTGAATAATACCTGACTTATCAAAACTTCATCTCTCATTTTGGGTTACTCTCTTGTAATTTGAATATTATGCAATCAACATTAGGAGAATTAAAGAAGAGCGGGTACCAACCAAGTACGATTAAGGCAGAACTCAGAAGAAACCTTATAGAAGCACTAAAAAATAAAACCCCTCTTTTTGAAGGGATACATGGTTATGATAATACAGTCATACCTGATCTCAAACGTGCCATTCTCAGTAGACACAATATACTTTTCTTAGGATTGAGAGGTCAAGCAAAGACCAGATTAGCCAGATTGATGGTAGAATTGTTAGATGAATATATCCCAATCGTCAAAGGTTCTGAAATTAATGATGATCCATTGCAACCAATTTCCGTCTATGCTAAAGATCTCATTGCAGCGCATGGAGACAAAACACCAATTGAGTGGGTTCATAGAAGTAAGCGCTATGTAGAAAAACTTGCCACACCAGATGTCTCTATTGCTGATCTTGTTGGTGATGTCGACCCAATAAAGGCTGCTACATTAAAGTTGCCGTTTTCTGATGAGCGCGTAATCCATTTTGGTCTCATTCCAAGATCACATCGCTCTATTTTTGTCGTCAATGAATTACCCGATTTACAGGCGCGTATTCAGGTATCACTCTTCAACATGCTACAAGAGGAAGACCTTCAAATCAGAGGATTCAAATTAAGAATGCCTCTAGATATACAATTTGTTTTTACAGCAAACCCTGAAGATTACACTAATCGTGGAAGTATTATTACTCCGCTCAAAGACAGAATCGAAAGTCAAATATTGACTCACTATCCTATTAAATTAGAAGATAGTGCTAAGATTACAACACAAGAATCCAGTGTAACAGCAGATCAAAATAAACAGATTGACATGCCTGAAGACATTCTCTATCTCATAGAGTCTTTTACTGAGAAGGCAAGAATCTCCGAATTTATTGATGAGAAGAGTGGAGTCTCAGCTCGACTTGCAATCTCTGCTTATGAAAATGTGTACAGTACTGCTGAACTCAGGATGCTGCTTGCAGGTGATAAAACAACTGTTGGTAGGATTAGTGACTTGTGGGGTCTAATACAATCATTTACCGGCAAGGTAGAACTTGTTTATGAAGGCGAGCAAAAAGGTCATCATAATCTAGCTTTAGAATTATTGAATGAAGCTATTGAATCAAATTTTGATTACATCATTAATGATATCAAAGAATTGGAAAACGAACATGGTTTTAAGACCATACATATGTTCTTTGAAGCAGGTAATACGATCGACTTAAAAATGTCTTCTAGTAACAAAGAATACAAAAAAGCACTAGAGTCTGTCCCGGGTTTGAAACCACTTGCAGAGTCAATTAGCCCAGACAAAGAGTACTTACATTTCTATATGGAGCTCATCCTTCACGGCCTTGCTACCAAGGACTTAATTGCTAAATCCTATTTGGTCGATAACGTCTCTTTTGGAAGCAGCTTGGGTAATCTACTTGAAGACTTAGGTGATGATCTTGATTTGAATTAAGTTGAGCCTATGGGTTAAGTAAAAAAGACAGCGGAATATTCAGTCTACTGGCCCATGAAGCTTCATCATGCTTGTGTCCTTTGAAAATCCGAGTTCGTATCTGATTTCTTGAATAGTCTCTTTTTGAAATTAAACTATCCACACGCATCTGATGCGGCAAATAGAGCGTGTCCAATGTTTCTGTACCAAGATCAAAATACATTCTTCCTCCTGCACCTCCTTCCGGTAAATGCTGATCCAAATAGGCGAGCAAAGCATCAGGGATCGGATTAGAAACATTGGAAAAGATTCCAGTCCAATGTGTAGAAAGACATGCTGCTCTGCCAAATACTTCAGGATACTCGCAATAGGCATATAACGAAATCAGACCCCCCATGCTTGATCCCATAATACAAGTCAAATCTTTGTCCTGAGATGTAGCATATTTCTTATCAATGATTGGCTTCAATTCCTCCACTAAAAACTTGAGGTAATTATCAGCAAGTAATTCTTGATCTGATAATTGTTCATATTCACTTCTGATGTTGTTCTGAACTCCTGCGTCCATCATCTCAAATGCCTTCTGAGGGAAATACTCTCTATGCCTCAATTCTCCTCCATTTGCCACTCCTACAACAATGGCTTTTCGTTGGAGTTTTGGCTCTGTCAATAATCTACCAAGTACTTCATCCACTTTCCATTCTTGGCCATTCCATGATTGGGCAGCATCAAAGAGCATCTGACCATCATGCATATAGATAACAGCATATTCATCGGCCTCAGGATAATCATCTGGTAACCAGACATGTACTTGTCTCGGAGTGATATATTTGGAAGGCACGTTACCCAGTGCTTCTAATTTACCAGATGTCACCTTGTATGATGTAGCATCTTCTGTCTGATTACAGCTTAATGCGATCAGCAGACCAGTTATTAGAAGCCAATATTTAAGCAGGAATTGCAGCATATAATTGAGCTCTTTGTTCTTGAATTTTTGATGAACTTATATAGTCATCAAAGTCCATGAGCTGGTCAATCATTCCACCAGGACCAACTTCAATGATTCTGTTAGTCGAAGTGCTGATTAACTTATGGTCATGTGTTGTCATAATGAAACTACCAGTGAAGTCTTTCAGACCATTATTCAATGCAGTGATGGACTCGAGATCTAAGTGGTTAGTCGGCTCATTTAAGAGTAAAAAGTTAGGATGCTCAAGCATCATTTTGGACAACATACATCTTACCTTTTCACCACCAGATAATACACTTGAGTTCTTGAAGACTTCTTCACCTGAGAATAACATCCTGCCTAAAAACCCTCGAATAAAAGCTTCATCTTTTTCTTCTGAATACTGTCTAAGCCAATCCATAAGCTCTTGATCTTGGTCGCCGGAAAAATATTCTTCATTTTCGTTCGGCAGATAAGACATACTCACGGTTTGTCCCCACTCTATCGTTCCTGTGGTAGGTTCTATCTCACCTCCGAGTATCTTATAAAAAACATCTGTTGCTCTACTATTGTCAGAAAGCAAGGCTACCTTGTCACCTTTGTTGAATGTGAACGAAACACTCGCAAACAACTGTTCGCCTTGGGTGTCTGTAAATCCAAGATTGTCAATTCTTAGTGTCTGATCGCCAATTTCTCTTTCAGCTTTGAAATGTATAAAAGGATACTTTCTTGTAGAAGGCTTTATCTCTTCGATCGTAAGTTTATCAAGTGCTTTCTTCCTACTTGTGGCTTGCCTTGATTTTGAGGCATTTGCTGCAAATCTTTGGATAAACTCCATCATCTCTGCTCGCTTTTGTTCCAATTTCTTATTCTTATTTGCGAGTTGCGCAGCCATGAGTTGACTGCTTTCGTACCAGAAAGTATAATTACCCTTATAGATACTTATTTTTCCAAAATCTATATCTACGATATGTGTACAAACCATATCTAGGAAATATCTATCGTGAGAGATAACTATAACTGTATTCTTGTAATCTGCTAAAAAATCTGCGAGCCATGTTGCAGTAACAGCATCAAGATCATTTGTAGGCTCATCTAAGAGAAGAAGGTCTGGATTTCCGAATAATGCCTGAGCAAGTAGGACTTTCACCTTTTCACCACCTTCAAGTTCTTTCATTTGTTTTGTGTGCAAATGTTCTTTAACTCCAAGGTTGCTGAGAAGTTCTGCTGCATCACTTTCAGCTGTCCAACCACCCATTTCACCATACTCATTTTCTAACTCTCCTGCCCTAATACCTTCTGCTTCTGTTGCATCAGGATTCATATAGATAGCATTCTTTTCAATCATGATGTCATACATCTTCTTGTGACCCATAATGACCGTATCAATCACTCCATGCTCCTCAAACTCAAAGTGATTCTGCTTGAGCACTGCCATTCGTTGACCTGGCTCTAGTGATACTGATCCTCTCGTGGGGTCAGATTCTCCAGATAATATCTTCATGAAAGTTGACTTACCTGCACCATTGGCACCTATTACTCCATAGCAGTTGCCTTGGGTAAATTGCAAGTTTACTTCATCAAATAATATTCTCTTTCCAAATTGTACTCCTAATTCGTGGACTGATAACATCGATATACTGATTGATTAAAAAGCTGCAAAAGTAAGTGATTTAGAACGTTGAAAAAGAGTAAGTTCCAGATTTCACAATAACTTTATATCAAGAGATATACTTTGACCAAATTAAACCCTAAAATTTGAGTATCAGCCATTCATCAAATAGATCAAAACAGGAGCTTAAAAACAGAATAAACTCGGCCAAACTTTCTTGGCTTTCTACAATCGGTTCTGATGGTTTTCCAAACGTTTCACCAAAGGAAATATTTAGAGCAATCGATAATGACACTATTATCATAGCAAATATCGCATCTCCCAAATCTGAAAAAAACATCAGAAAACATGATAAGGTCTGCTTGAGTCTGATTGACATTTTCGTTCAAAAAGGTTGTAAGATCTATGCAGAAGCTGTGATTGTTGATCCATCTTCTGATTCCTACATAGCATACAAGACTGAGCTTGAGCAAATGACTAATGGAGACTATCCGATCAAGAATATTTTCCGACTTAAGGTAATCAAAGTTCAAAATATCCTGGCACCAAGTTATAGTATCAAACCAAATGAGTCAGTTGAAGAAAAAATAGAAAAAGCGATGCAGTATTATGGTGTAAAACCTTTAAAATAATGAGAAGACTAGGTAAAATTTTAGGAGTTCTAGGACTCATTCTAGTTGTCATCCTGGCAATGAATTGGGGAAGAATATGGAAATTGAATGCCGTCGTGCATTTATTTGATGAAGATCGGATTGTTCAGAACTTCCAAAATATGGATTCGATTTTCAATGTAAGTCAAGTGCAAAGGTCAAGCACACCATTTATCATCCCAACCAAAACTGGGTATGACCTACCTGCAACATTTGAAGCAAATGCCACTTACAATAACACAAATGAGTTTCTCTCTCAAAGCAGGACAGAAGGCCTTATGATCGTAAAAAATGATAGCATTATTTATGAGTTCTATTCTAATGGTCTACATAAAGACGAATCTCATATTTCCTGGTCAATGTCGAAGTCATTCACTTCTGCCATAGCAGGAATACTTGTGAATGAAGGCTTACTGGATATCACTAAACCTGTGTCTTATTATTTAGATGATTTTGATAATACAGGCTACGAGTCAGTCACAATTAAGAATTTGCTTCAGATGAGTTCTGGCGTAGGCTTCAATGAAGACTATGGTGATTTCAATTCGGATATTAACCGTTTTGGCCGAGTCTTTGCGCTAGGGAATTCTCTGCAGTCATTTGCAAAAACACTGAACAATGAAAGACCACAAGGTACTTACAATCATTATGTGAGCATGGACACTCAGGTATTAGGGTTGGTAATGTCAAAGGTGGCAGGTAAATCCTTTACAGCATTACTGCATGAGTATTTGTGGGAACCTCTGGGAATGCAAGATGATGCGCAATGGATTATTGACAATACTGGATTCGAAGTTGTACTTGGTGGATTGAACGCGACATTGAGAGACTATACAAAGCTAGGACTACTCTATCTAAATGAAGGAAACTGGCAAGGAAAGCAAATCGTTCCTCAAGATTGGGTGGAAGCATCAATTACTCCAGATGCAGCGCATTTGAAGCCTAACCAGTCTCTATTGTCAAGTAACCTTGGAGGCTACGGATATCAATGGTGGCTTCCTCAATTTCCTAACAATGACTTCCTAGCCAAAGGGATTTATGACCAATACATTTATGTGAATAAAGAAAAACGGTTAGTTATAACTAAACTGTCAGCCAATCATCACTTCAAAACTGACAAGATTTCTACCCAAGCATTGCATGAACAGTTTTTTCAATATGTAGCATCTACTTTTTAATTGTCAAGTTGTGACATTGTGATTCAAAGTTTGAACATTGTTATTCTTTAATGTACTTAATGCAGTATCTTAGGAGAAATCAAAACAATCACATTATGAATCCTAAAATTACTATGGCCATCAGAATACTATTCGGCGTATTCTGCTTAGTTTTTGGCCTAAACAAATTTATTGGCTTTATGGAGTTTCCGGCTATACCTGGGGATGGAGGAACTCTAATGGGCATTTACTTTACCTCAGGTTTTCTTAAGTTAATTGGAGTCCTTGAAATTCTTGGAGGTTTACTTCTTTTATTGAACAAGTATGTAGGTGTTGGTCTTATTGTTCTCGGAGCAATTATGTTTAATGCTTTGGTATTTCATCTATTGCATGACCCAGCTAATTCGGCAGGAGCAGCTTTAGGATGCATTCTTGCCGTAATACTAACGTATGCCTATCGAGAGAATTTTGCTGGTGTTTTTTCTTAATAAAAAGAGCGATTTATTTAGTTGAATAAAATCCCGAAATTGGTATTTCGGGATTTTATATTTTTGATGTATGGCAAGGATTCAAGTCTACACATGTTTTTCTATTCTACTTCTCTTGTTCTTGACATGCTGCTGCACTTCAAAAACAATTGTTGACAATCAATTACAAGATTCCACATACGGTTTGGTTGCCGATACTTTACAACCAGATCAAATCATTCTAGATAGCACAACAACAATAATTTGCGTCAGACATACAGAAGATATCGAAGAAGGAATGGATCCAGTCTTAAGTGATAAAGGTCTGTACAGAGCTGAAATTTTGAAAGACATCCTCTCATTGGTTGACCTTAAAGCCATTATGTCCACCGAATTTAATAGAACAATGCAAACTGCTCAACCGACAGCAAGTAACAAGTCCTTAGAGATTTTTAATTATACTTCATCAAATGTCAATAACGTAGCTGAGCAAGTACTCATCACTTATTCTGGCAAGGCTGTGATGATAGTTGGACACTCAAACACTATCCCTCTCCTATTAAACCAATTTACAGGTGGTAATAATTTTCAAACAATCCCACATAATCAGTACAATAATCTGTTTGTTGTCTCTGCAAAA
>JAHDEL010000004.1:100714-141103 GCA_020628855.1 Saprospiraceae bacterium
TATTGGAAATTGATACTCAACTATTGCATTCGTCACTGTCTGATCGTCGAGCATGCCACCCACAGTATATCCCCAAAATTCGTCAAATTGGGCTACTCCTCTTAAATCCATAGGTAGCTCAGGAAAAGAATATTCATCATATTGATGTGTGGAACCAACTAAAGTCAAGACCCGATTATTTGGAGGTACACCACCACTCCCGTTATAGGCAATGCCATCATAATTATAGGTAACATTACTACCACCCAGCCAATGGAAATTATTACCAGTATTCATAGCAGCCATTCTATATCCAAATTTTGAAGCATCTAATAATTCTATGCTCCATTCTATCTCTGTTGGATTATTAGGATTAATTACACCTTTCCTTAGCCTAGAATCTGCATTCCAAAGATTACCAACTGCTCCACCAAAATAATAGATGGTATCTCTGAACAATGACCCAGAAGCACCAAAAGCTCTATAAGCAATCTGGTCTGGTGTGCTTGTCCCAACTAGCCATTGATCATTCATTGGGTCATATATTTGGACATCATTGATCATCCAAGTGTCACTCCATCCTGAAATAACATAGATTAAACTGTCTCTATAAACCATCTGAACTTGATCATCTATTGCTATCGGGATAGGTGCGCCATCTGTGAGAAATTGATCAGTGGCTGTATCAAACCTGTGCACATTATGCGAAGATTTCTCTGTCCCATTTTCATAGACATGATACCCTCCAATGATGTATATGATATCATCAATTCTACTTGCAGCACATCCTATTTTACCTAAGGTGTCAGGAAGGTCTGGAAGTACAGTAGTCTCACCAGTACTCACATCATATTTATAGGAATGTAAGTGGATACCAGTATAGGACTTTGTTGAGTCAATGCCTGCAAATGAATAGAGGTACCGTTTTCCTTCAATGGTGGCCCCTTCAACGGCATTATTCGACACTTTGTACTTCAACTCACCAACCTTTTGTACAACTGGTGCTTGTCCCCAAAGCTGCACAGATAATAGGAACATGGATGCGATTACTAAGCCTTTTTTCATAGCCAAGCTTTTAGAATTCTAAGTTTTCCTTGCATGTCTTTAATCAATTCGACAGAATAGTGATTCTCGATGAATATTCGTTGGATTGCTTTTGCAAAATTCTCATTCAATTCTACATATACATTACCTCCTGGTTTAAGATGTTGTCTACTTTCTTTGGCAATAACTTCATAGAATTCCAGAAAGTTGTTTTCAGGTCCAAAAAGAGCTACATCTGGTTCAAATTTAAGTGTGGAAGATGACATGATACCAGATTCAGTAGCTCTATCTATATATGGAGGGTTGCTTACAATGATATCATAAAGTCCTAAATTTCCAAAGCCCTCTTTGAGGACGTCACATAAGTGGAAATTAACACTAACTGCTAACTCATCGCTATTTCTTTGGGCAACTATTAAAGCCTTTTGCGAAATATCAATGGCTTCCAATTTTGAGGCTGACAAGTGCTTGCCTAATTGGCTAATAATACAACCAGAACCTGTGCCAACATCGAGGATTTCTAATGCTTCTCTGCCGCTATTGTCAGTAATGATGGTGTGTACGAGTTCCTCTGTTTCAGGTCTCGGTATCAAGACATCCTCATTTACAAACAGAGAGGAATCATAAAAATAGGTTTCGTTGACAAGGTATTGAATTGGGTAATTGTTTTTGAGAGGTTGTAGCATAGCAATAAAGTCTGTTTCAGGGACAACTTTATCGAGCAAATAGACCTGCATATATTTCCACATACCATTGGTCTCACTAGATCCTAAAATTACTTCAAGATGTTGATAAAACAGGGTCTTATATTCTACTAAAGTCACGAAATTCTAATGGGAAATTCTTTGAAAGGTTGTGGATATCCTCGCAGTGATCGTTGTAATTTCATCCTACTCAACTCTCTTTCCACCCATTGATTTGAGCCGTGGATACTTCCTTTACCATAATAGGTATAACCGAGTTGTTTGCAGAGACTTTTTACGCTTCCATATTTCAGTCCAAATCGTGTTTTGAGAGTATCCTTTATTCTTAATCGAGATGTTACATAGAGTATCTTATCACGAAGGGGTTCTTCGATGTTATCAAACCTGCCTATAGAAGATGATGCTATCTCAGAAGATTCGTCATGCAGCCACCCTGTCATTTGTGTAGAGTCTTCTTCACTTGCTTTCCCTGTAGTTAACATCACATCCTCATATTCTAAATCGTGGCTCTTTAACAAGTTTTTCAAAGTAGCGACCGGTGCACTTACCAAATCCTCATATGGGAGATTAATAATATTGGGCGACTTTTTTGTCCTTAGACCGAAGCTAAACGTCATCAAACATCTTGAGACAGCTTGACTCACTGAGTATCCTCTTTTTACTAATGAAGCTATGGTGTCATATGGGTTTCTGTACATAAAGATGCCCACCGATTCTGGCAGATGTAGCTTAAGATCTGCTAAATGGTAGACGTTGTTTGGAGTTTTTTCTCCCCATACTTTCTTACCAAACTGGCTTAATGGTTGATTGAATAATTCAACGACAAAGTCTTGAAAAGTAGATGATGATTTTGCCAATGATTCAATCTCCTTTTTAGACATTCCAAAATCACTTTCTCTGAGATCAAATCCGGTGAACATTGTCATTCCTGATGTCCTGAGTCCAAAAATCGATCTACGATTTATGTTACTTCTATAGGTTTTCCAGTCTTTATAAAGCCTACTTTTAGCAAATAGATGAGTTTCGGGTGCAATATAGACCAGACTGTGTCTGTTAAGTACTTGCCTCAATAGAGATGTCCCGGTACTACCGCAACCACCAATAATGATACTCATCTGTTATTAAATTTAATCTTCAGTTAAACAATGATACGAAAAACCCATAGTGTTGAATACACGATCTACTCAGATATCTCAGAAGTCCCTAATAAATGGCATGATTTGATTAGGAAGAGCAAAGAAGCTAGTGATCTTGCGCATGCACCTTATTCAAATTTTAATGTTGGTTCTTCAATCTTATTAGACAACGGTAAAATAGTACTGGGGGCTAACCAAGAAAATGCTGCGTATCCATTGTGTACTTGCGCAGAACAAATTTGTATTTACAATGCTGCGATACAATATCCAGGCATTCAACCAAGTGCACTAGGATTGTATGTCAATGTGAAGAATCAAGGAGATATCCCTCCGTCTCCATGCGGTGCTTGCCGACAAGTGATACTAGAAACGGAAGAAAAATTTGGAATAGACATTACTATTTTGATCACAAGTCAAAATCCTGAAGTCTTTCATTTTCCCAGCATTAAGTCTTTACTGCCATTTTATTTTTCAGGGAAAGATTTATCGTGAGACTATAAATTTCTGCTGAATAACCCGATTACCAACAGAGCAGAAGACATGGTATAAGCCAGTAGACCATGTGCTTACAACTAGAACTTCAGATGCTGCGACAACACGTTCTATTTTCAATCTTCCATAGGAGTCATAAATACTTACCTTCCCTTCAAACTCTGAATAGAAGTCCATTTTGATTGTCGATCGCGTCGGATTAGGATGACAAGAAAACTGTGCTGGAGCATGGACCCATCCAACATATTCAACATTACTCAACAATTCGATTTGTCCTTGACCAATTGCTTTAATTCTAACATGTCTCGATTCTAAAATATCAGGATCAAAATGCTTTTCATACTGTATTGCATTAGGAACACATACCACTTCATCGATTGGAATCCATTCGTCCAAATAATACTCAATGATAAAATGTGTAAAGATTTGGTCAGAAAGTATTTCCCATTCTAGTTGAACACCTGCATTCTCATTTCGAGCATATAATTGGAGAATAGCTTGGTTGAGAATTGGACTTATAGCAATTGTAGCCTCAGATTCATCATCATCAATAGGATTGCCATCGCCATCTTCATCATCGACAAAACCGCTATCTGGGTCACTATCGATGTCATTTCCATCATCCGCAGTGATAGCTGCTTGATTGGTAATTGTTGTTCCAGTAAATAATGGATCAATAGTCAATATGATGGGTACAATCACCTGATTATTGCCAACTGCAGCGGAAAGGAAATTGATGGTATTCATTACATTATTTCCTATTGCTAGCCATCCATTTGTATCCGAAGTGCTCAAAGAAAGGTCAGGTGGTAAAAAGTCAGTTACCATTATGTTTGCTGCATCACAATCCCCTTCATTCGTTACAATAATAGAAAAGGTTACATCTTGTCCAGGTGAAAAAGGACCTGGTGTGTCAGCAAGCTTTTGAAGACTGAGGTCATAAGAACCACTTCCAGACATAGCAAAATACCCATTGGACCCTAACCCGAAGCATGGGTTTGCAAAACATAAGATGTTTGCCACACAGAAGAGGAATATTGAATTCGACACAAGATTTACTTTTTGGAATACTACCATATGAGTACATTTGACTAAAATCAAAAACTTATGAAATTGAATAAGTATGGCTTCTATATATCAACGGGGCTACTATCCTTAATGATGCTAGGGTCTGCTGGGAATTATTTCTTTAACTACCCAGCAGTTCAAGAAGTGTTCTCTGGGTTGGGGTTCCCTACTTGGATTATTTATCCTTTAGCTGTTCTGAAAATTTGCGGCGTTTTTATGCTTTGGTTTAGGAGACCTAATTTCCTTAGAGAATGGGCATATGCAGGATTTCTCTTTAATGCCTTATTGGCGCTAGGTGCTCATCTAAGTATTGGGGACAATCAATGGGCGGGAGCAGCAGCAGCACTTGTATTATTATTCGCATCACATCACTTTGGTCATCACCATTTTGATGAACCTTAATGGATACATTTTATGAAACTAAATCTGGATGTCAAAACTCCTAGTAGTCAAGAGTGGATAGATGCTGTAATGGCTGACTTTCCTGCCTTTCTTCAAGATCATGCTGATTGTGAAAGAAAGGCATCTGCGATGGCCATGAGTTTTGTTGCCAAATATCCTGATAGACATGAGATACTACCAGAGCTAATTGCAACTGGAATTGAAGAGTTAGAGCACTTTCAGCAAGTCTATGATTTAATGGTAAAAAAAGGCATTGCTCTCACACATTCTATTGGAGAAGACCCCTATGTTAAGCAATTGATTAAGTTGTGTCATTCTGGCCGTGAGGAGAGGTTTATGGATAGATTACTTGTAGCATCTATTGTCGAGACAAGAGGCGCAGAGAGATTTAAGATGGTTTCAGAGGCTCAAGATGATCCTGATCTCTTCAAATTTTATAAGACTCTGTGGGTTTCGGAAGCTAAGCATGGACATATTTTCGTTAAAATGGCCCTGCAGTATTTTGAAGAATCTACAGTCTATGAAAGATTAGCTTGGTGGGTAGACAGAGAGTCTGAAATTCTTGAATCTTTACCAATTAGAGCTGCACTCCATTAACCTGAGGCGACTGCTTTTTGTCAAATTTTCTCAATATCTCCAAGTTTGTAAATCTATCTTGTTTATAAGGGAGACCTTGCAACTCAAAATAGTAGCATAGAGCTTGATTCAAAGGCAGTTTTTTGTGGGACGTTTCATGTACAGAATGCACATACTTCATTAACCTGAATGCATTGAACCATTGAAAAAAACTGTGGTGAAAATCTCTAAAGGTTTTTGCTTGTTTCCTCAACTGATCTAAAGATTTGATTAGCACATTATCTATCAAGAATTTGTGAAGCTGTTGAGATGGATCAAGAAGCGCTTTCCCTCCATAGAGCTGATGTACTAACTCCATTATTGAATCAAGAGGCTCAAATGCAGCATAATGGTAGGTTAGCATTTCAGTTTCGCCTCTATTGATAAAATCGTTTACAGCTTTTCCTGTACCGAAAGGAACCCGTTGAGAAATTCGTGAAGAAGGAAACACTGTTGTAGAATTGAGATTTAGCAATGTCTGCTCCTTACTAAATTTGTGCATGAAGTAAAAGTCCTCTCCTGCTTGTCGTTTTACCATTCCTCCAACCTTTACATAATGTTGAGCACTACAAGCCATGGCACTGCCAATAGTTTGATAAGCAAATGGTAATCCGTAAAACCGCTGGATACCAATAAAATACCTCAAATGCAGCTCATACTGGATTATTGCTTCTTTCAGTTCTTCTACCTCTGGCAAGATATGTTCAAAATGTATACTGAAGGCCTTACCTGAATAGTGCTCGAAAGCCTCTTGTATTGCCACAAAATAATTTTCTGCAACCACAGTATCTGCATCTAAGCAAATAAGCGGACAACTGTATTGACTCCTACTGAAGCAAAGCATTGCAATAGAATCCATTCCAAGCTTCCTTGCATATCCAACACCTGAGTCTTTGAGCGAATCAAAGTGTATATCCAAGGCTGAAATTTGGATAGTTAGGTCGCTTTGAGAGAGATAATCATCTAAACTAGTTTTGCATTGAGAATTCTGAGCTACTCCTTGAATATCATCCTTTGCAGCGTTAAATACAATAAGAACCAAAGCTTTCCCCTTGAATACGCTACCGGCTACATGCAGTGATTGGAGTGTTGACTTGAGAACTTCCCATCTCTCGCTATAGCATGGAATAATGACGGCACAATCAAAATGTTCAGCCTGCTCAAAAGCAGAGTGATAGAGAAAATTTTGATTTCTATCAAAGTATTTTTTAGCTTTTAGCAGATTTGCTTTATTCAACTTGAAATCAGTTTCACTGACAAAATACTTACATTTACTTAAGTATATAACCAACTTCATATGAATAGAATAGTTTTCTTTCTCATTTCTATTTGCATCATGCATTACATAGCTGATGCTCAAGAAAATCCAGTACTACCTTCACCTTGGGAAGATCGACAAAAAGGATTCGAAATAGCTGAAGAATTAAGATCTTCAAGTAGATTCAGAAATCTTGAAGCTGAGTGTGTTGGGCCGAGTGTATTCAGCGGAAGAGTGAGCGAAATTGCTGTGAATGCAGGTCTACCATCTCATTTTTTTGTGGCTTATGCAAGTGGTGGTTTGTGGTATACTCAAAATAATGGGACAACTTTCGAATCCCTATTTGATGATCAGGCTTCGATGACCATCGGGGCAATTGCGGTCAACTGGCAGGATAGTATCATTTGGGTAGGAACTGGAGAGGTCAATAGTAGTAGATCTTCGTATGCTGGTACTGGTGTCTACAGAAGTGATGATTGGGGAAAGTCTTGGCAGCACCTTGGTTTGACAGAAAGCCATCATATAGGTCGGATAGTCTTAGACAATGAAGATAGAAACATAGTCCACATTGCTGTTCTTGGGCATTTATACTCTGATAATGCAGAACGTGGTGTTTATTCTACATTCGATGGTGGTAAGACTTGGGAGCAGACCCTGTTCATTTCCAATAAAGCTGGAGCGGTAGATCTTGTAAGACATCCTAACAATAACAATGTACTACTGGCTGCAATTTGGCAGAGAGAAAGAAAAGCCTGGAATTTCTTAGAAGGAGGTGCAGGATCAGGAATATATGAGTCGCTTGATAATGGTCGAACTTGGAGTATAATCAGTAAAGACACAGGATTTCCAGAAGGTGAAAATGTTGGGAGAATTGGGCTTTCTATTGCTCCAAATGGAGACTATCTGGCACTGGTTGATAATTATGAACGCAGGCCATCTGAAGGCTCTACAAACAAGAAAGGCAAACAAGAACAACTTGAAAAGGATGATTTCAAGTCTATGACCTCTAACGATTTTAAGGCATTGGAAAATGAAAAACTTGAGCAATTTCTTAGAGATAATCGCTTCCCCACAACTTATTCTGCTGAACGAGTCAAAAATATGGTTGTACTTGACTCGATACTCCCAAGTGATCTTTCGAATTATCTTGAAGATGCTAATCGTCTACTTTTCGACACTGAGGTTATAGGCGCAGAAGTCTATCGACGCTCAGCGCAAGATTCCCATTGGGTAAAGACTCATGATGATTACCTTGACTATATCTACTATTCTTACGGGTACTATTTTGGACAAATCCGAGTAAATCCACTTGATAGTGATATGCTATATATTATGGGAGTACCTCTATTAAAGTCAGAAGATGGTGGAAAGTCATGGCTAAAGGTGAATCATGAAAATGTCCATGTTGACCATCATGCTCTTTGGTGTAACCCCAATCAAATGGGCCACTTGATTAATGGGAATGATGGAGGAATCAATATCTCATATGACAATGGAGATTCCTGGATAAAATGTAATGATCCCGATGTTGGTCAATTCTACACGGTTAATGTGGATTATGATTCACCATATAATATCTATGGTGGCACTCAAGATAATGGTGTTTGGAAAGGGAAGCATAATGCTCGAACGGATCGTACATGGCAAATGGACGGTGATTATCCATTTGATCGAATTATGGGAGGTGATGGTATGAAGATCGAAATAGATCCTAGAAATTCTGCTATCGTGTATACAGGATATCAATTTGGTAATTATTACAAACTTGATTTGGAAAAGGAAGATGGTGATTACATCACACCTAAACATGAGCTTGGAGATAGTCCTTATCGATGGAATTGGCAGAGTCCTATCCTACTCTCTCAACATAATCCAGATATCTTCTATATGGGAGCGAATAAGGTCCTAAGGTCGATGGACGGTGCCAAGAGTTTTGATGTCATTTCTTCAGATCTTACTCAAGGCGGGAAGAAAGGTGATGTTGCTTATGGAACATTGACTACTCTTTCTGAGAGCAAGTTTGGTTTTGAAGTACTTTATACCGGCAGTGATGATGGTAAAGTCTTTGTAACAAGGGATGCAGGAAGTTCATGGAATGATATCTCTGAAGGTCTACCTCAATATCTTTGGGTAAGTCGTATTGAGGCCTCACACCATGTAAAATCAAAAGCCTATACAAGTTTGAATGGGTATAGGTGGGATGATTGGACACCATATATCTACAAAACAGATGATTTTGGACTAACCTGGATCGACATTAGTAGTAACCTCCCTCATCAACCTGTAAATGTGATTAAGGAGGATCCTGAACATCCGAATATTCTTTATGCAGGCTTAGACTCTGGCTTATATATCAGTTTTGACGATGGGAAATCTTGGGAATCATTACAAATGAATATACCTAATGTACCTATACATGATCTCGTTATTCAGACAGAAGAAGACCACCTAGTTATTGCTACGCATGGCAGATCATTCTACATCATTGATCTAGAGATGATAAGACTAACTCAAACCGTGGAAGGTCTATTTATACATCCTATAACGGTACAACATTCTAAAAGATGGGGAAAGAAGCCTTATCCTTATGCAAAAGCTCCAAAAGAAGAATATTATCTGAGTATCTATAGCAAATCAGCAACAACAGGTACCTATGTATTACAAGAAGGAAAGAAGGTGGTACATGAGTCACAAATCAATTTGAAAGCTGGCTGGAACAGCATATCTATGCCTGTGATGATGAACAAAACACAGGAGTATATGGATGCCGAAACTTACGCAGTAAAGGTTAAGACTACTACTGGCTTGGCAGAAACTACATTGACATTAGAAGGAAAAGATTAACCATTAGACTATGAACATTGACAGAATAATTTCCATTGGTAAGCAGCATGTACATAATGATGAAGAGCTTAGAATATTGAAGCATTTCAATATTGTGCTTTTGTTTATGGCAGTGATGGTAATCCTTAGTCTTTCCACGAACATATATATTGGTAGATGGCGAATGCATGATAGTATCTTTTACTTTGGTGCTGCATTACTTACAATGTCATGTTTTTCTTTGAATAAAGCTGGTCACCTTTTGTCTTCAAAAATTCTTTTCTTTCTTTCTGCGGTCATGATCATCTTCTTTGAAGCAATCTATTCTGGTCACATCTTCATGAATGCTATGATCTATATTGCACTGCTTCTTATGGGAGCACGCTTTTTTATTAAAACAAATATTGTGATTGCTGGTGGATTTGTTATTTGGATCTCAATGCTCCTTTCAATTCTTGTGATTTCGAAGAGTGAATATGATTTTTCTCCTTTAGAATATGATCATCCTGTTCTGCAAGCAATGTCTTTCACTTTTGTGTTCTTTGGGACATTCTTTATGGTGTATTTCATCATCAAAGATCTCAGATTGGTTGAAGCTTCCAAAGCTTCCTTAATCACCGAACTCAACCAGCAAAACATCCTGCTTGAGCACACCAATAAAACAGTTGAAGAATTTGCCTTTAGAGCAGCACATGACATCAGATCTCCTTTAAGATCTATCAATGCATATAGTGAGATTATCAAACAGAAGTTGACAAAGCAGAATTACAAAGATCTGACGGACTATATGCAAGTGATCGAAGACTCTAGTAAAGAATTAATGCTAGTCTTGGACCAAATGCTTGATGACTCTAGGAATAAAGGATCAGAAACTGAAGATCTATCCAATGTTCCATTTCAATCTCTAATCAATCAATTATCCAAGGAGTTTGAAGTACTCTACCCTAAAGCACAAATCGTCATGAAAGGAAAGCCATCTATTCATGCTGATCGGACTGCTTTAAGAAGCATTTTTCAAAACCTAATTGAGAATGGTCTGAAATATAATACAACAGAAAACCCTAGTGTAATTATCTCATATACAGATTTAGGTCCAGATCATAAGTTCTTTATCTCCGATAATGGAATAGGGATAAGTAGCCAAGATACCGAGGCAATTTTCTCACCTTTTTATAAAGGCAGAAATACAGAGTCCGAAAGTGGATATGGTGTAGGATTATCTAATTGTAAGACCTTAGTTGAGAATAAGTTGAAAGGAAAACTACAGCTGAGAGAATCAAGCGAAACGGGTAGTATCTTTGAACTGTCAATTCCTAAAAGGCAATAGATCTTTATTTTTTTTCAAGTTGTTGTTGGTGAAGAATAGTCAGGATTTTCTTTATGTCAATACCTGAGTTGATTTCGCTTGCTGGAAAGACCCACTTGATTATACCCCACTCATCAACAAAGAAAATTTTGGGATAACCCAAATCTCCACCATAAGGACCATCAGATAATATCTTGCTATTCGGAATGACAGGAAACTTGATTTCTTGCTGCTCTCTAAAAGATAGTATATCATCTTTCATACTTGTCGAAAACGAAAGTATTTGGATATCATCCAGACTAGCTATTTCATTCATAATTGGAAGCAATCTTTGGCATTCGGGAGATTCCTTCTTCCAAAAGAATAAAATGAGATTCTTTCCTTTATAGTTACCAATATAATGCTCAACACCATCAACATCATTAGCCATAATAGGAATGGCTGGCATTCCTTCGAATGATCTTACCATGGTTGCTACATCAGGCGATCTATTCTCTAACTCGACTAGAAAATGATCTTGTCCAAAGAGGAAACCAACGGAAAAAACGAATACGGAAGTAATGAAAGCAATTCTATTCATATCTATCAAATTGACAAAAAAAGGTGTGCATCGAAGATACACACCTTATAATTATTCTTTGGCTAAAATTATTGTCCTCCAGAGAGAGAATCATACTTTGCTTTGTACTCATTAGATTTATCAATCTTATTGAGTCTAGCATAGATTTCTTTTAAGGCAATAATTGTATTCAAATCTTTTCCATTCTGAGACTCAGCTTTCTGAAAGAAAGGAAGAGCTGTTTCGAATAGTCCATCCATTTCTGCTTTTTTAGCATCATACTTCTTCAATCCTGCAGGTGTGATATCACTACTTAATGCATTGATAGCAGGCACTAAAGCAGCAGCCTTGTTATAATATAATTGGCCAATGCTATAATTAACATCAAAGTTATTTGCATCACGGTTAAGCGCTTCATTATAGAAGCCCATTGCTTCATTGAAGTACTCATTTGCCTTTGTTTCGTCTCCATCTTCTCTTGCTTTAGCAGCAAGTTGGTCATAGACACTGCCTGTAGTTGTATAGACTGTAACATTGTCTGGCTCTTTTTCAATTGCCATCTTCAGCTTATCAGTTAATACATTGAGCTCACCTCTCTTGAGGTAATAATTTATCTCTGAGAAAAGTAACGAAGTGTCATTCGGATCAACCGCTCTGCCTGCTTCAAGGTATTTCGTAGCATCTGCCTCTCCAGCTTCATTAGCAATATTGAAGAGAGCATCGTAAACAAAAATCTCTTTTGTTTTTTGCTCAAACAACTTCATCAAGAATGGCTTCGCTTCAGCTTTCATACCTCCTTGATAAGCACTCACAGCAGTAAAAAACAATTGCTCGTTTCTTATAGAATCATTTGATATTCTTGACTTGCTTCCATTGGCAGAAAGAAAGTCTGCTAAATCAAGACTGGATTTGAAGTTTTTGAATGCAGTAGCAAAATCTCCATCTTGATAAGCATAAATACCCATGTTATTCAGGTAGTTCTCATTTTCTGCAAGTCCAGTCATTGCTTCTCTTTTTGGACCTTTCTTCTCAGCATTCTTATGTGCTGCCATAAATGCCATGGCTGCTCCAGCTGCTGCTTCAGGATATTCCAATTTGAAACTAGAGTCAAGGATTTTCTTCTTGAAATCAGCTCCTGCTAACTCATTGAGAATCTTACCTTTCAATAATTGTGCAGATGCATTTGTCTCTAAGCCTCCAGCACCAAATGCACTTTGAATAGCTTCGTATGCATTAGTAAGAGCGCCAGAATTACCATCTGGATCTAAGTAGTATTTCTTGATCTGTTTGTCAGCTGTTTTTAAATCAGCTTCTGCTTGACCAAATATCGTTGTACTCACAAGAGTGAGCATCAATAAAACATTGAAAAATTTCATAATTCCTTTAATAAGTATTTTGTGTTTAGTGTTCTCAATTTATTAAACATTAATGAATCAAGAAAATATTATTCCAAAGTGTTAAACAAATACCTCGATCTGTTAAAATTTGTTATTCTTCTTCGCTATCATCCGACTTCTCGATAATCGCAATATCAGCAATAGAGTCATTATTCTTCAAATTAATAATCTTAACTCCTTGTGTTGCTCTACCTAATAAGCTAATATTTTCGATGCCTGTCCTAATCATGATACCATTTTTACTCGTAATCATGACATCTTCTTCTGGACTAACTTTCTTTACAGCGACTACTTGACCAGTCTTTTCCGTTACCTTGAGATTCATTACACCCTTTCCTCCTCTCTTAATAGTTGAATATTCACTGAATCGGCTTCGCTTGCCCAAACCTTTCTCGGATAAAGTAAGTAATGCTTTGTCATTATCTACTGTTGTGTCAAAAACAATCATACCGACAATTTCGTCAGTTTCAGCTATCCTCATACCTCTAACTCCTGCAGCGTTCCGACCCATTTCTCTCACATCTGTTTCTTTGAATCGAATGGCTCTTCCTGCTTTGTTTGCTAGGATAATTTCTTGATTACCATCTGTCAGCTTGACTTCTATCAATTGATCTCCTTCATTGATAGTTATGGCATTAATCCCATTTGTCCTAGGTCTTGAATATGCACGGACTTTCGTCTTTTTGATTTGTCCTTTTCTTGTTGCGAAGATGATATTATGACTGTCGAGGAATTCTTCGTCTTCAAGATTTTCAATCAAAATGTAACCTTTGACCTTGTCTTCTTTTGGAATCGTGGCAAAGTTCTGAATAACTCTTCCTGCTCCTGTCTTACTACCTTCTGGTATCTCATAGACTCGTAACCAGAAACACCTGCCTTGCTCAGTGAACAGCAAGAGATAATTATGATTATTTGCTACAAATAAATGCTCAACATAATCTTCGTCCCTAGTCTTGCTTCCTCGAGAGCCTGTGCCACCTCTTCCTTGTGCTTTATACTCAGAAGACTTCGTACGCTTGACATAGCCAAGGTGCGAAATTGTGATGATAACCTCATCATTAGGTATCATGTCTTCTATACTAATTTCACCATCAGCATAGGTAATATCTGTTCGCCTTTCGTCTCCAAATTTTTCTTGAACCTCTCTAAGTTCAGTTTTTACAATTTCTTTTTGTCTACCTTCATCAGCAAGAATATTCTTGAGGTCTTCAATTTTTGCCATCAAGTCAGCATATTCTTGACGAAGCTTGTTCATTTCTAAGCTCACCAATTTTTGGAGCCTCATGTCCAAAATTGCCTTCGCTTGAATGTCTGAAAGCTTAAAGTTTGACATCAATCTTTCCTTCGCTTCATCGACAGTCTTAGAGCTTCTGATAATCTTAATTACTTCATCGAGATTGTCGATCGCTATAATTAAGCCTTCGAGAATATGTGCACGCTCTTCAGCCTTCTTCAAATCGTACTCTGTCCTTCTGACTACAACTTCTATCCGGAACTTAATGAACTCCTCAATGATCTCTTTCAGAGAAAGCAGTCTTGGCCTTCCATTCACCAAGCATACATTATTAACACCATAAGATGTCTGAAGAGGCGTGTATTTGAAGAGCTTGGAGAGGATGACATTTGCCATAGCATCTCTCTTAACATCAACAACTATCCTTAATCCATTTCTGTCAGACTCATCTCTTACATCACTAATACCTGTGACCTTCCCTTCATTTACAAGGTCAGCTATTTTCATTACTAGATTTGCCTTATTGACTTGATATGGAATCTCCGTAATGATTATGCTCTCTCTATTCCCTTTACTTTCTATATCTGCCTTACCTCTTACAACTACTCTTCCTCTTCCTGTCTCAAAAGCTTCCTTTACTCCTCCCAAACCATAGATGGTTCCACCTGTTGGGAAGTCAGGAGCTTTGATATATTCCATTAATCCTTCCGTATCAATCTCTGGATTATCTATAGTAGCAACTACTCCATCGATAACTTCTGTTAGATTATGGGGCAACATATTTGTCGCCATACCTACTGCTATACCTGAAGCTCCATTTACTAATAGGTTAGGCAATCTTGTAGGAAGTACTGTCGGCTCCTCAAGAGAATCATCAAAATTGAGTTTGAAGTCTACTGTCTCTTTATTGATATCATTCAGGAGCTCATCACTGATTTTTCTCAGTCTTGCCTCTGTATATCGCATTGCAGCAGGACTATCACCATCCATGCTACCAAAGTTTCCTTGCCCATCTACCAATGGATATCTCAATGACCAATTCTGAGCCATTCTTACCATACTATCATACACGGATGAGTCACCATGTGGATGATATTTACCCAGGACTTCTCCCACAATTCTTGCTGACTTCTTATGTGCTTTACTACTGCTCAAACCCAGCTCATTCATCCCGTAGAGGACTCTTCTGTGCACAGGCTTCAAACCATCTCTGACATCCGGAAGCGCTCTAGCTACAATGACTGACATTGAATAATCAATGTAGGCCGACTTCATTTCGTCTTCAATATTGATAGGTACTATTCTATCTGCCATTCAATCTACTTTAGTTATTAATTTTTTGAATTAGAGTTTTATTATTCGTTGTCCTTCAATCATCTGACCACGTTCATCAAATAAGACTACCTGGTAGATACCTTCTACTAAGAATCCTAAATCAATAGCCTGAGCTTCATATGTGTTGAAACAGAGCACTTGGCTACCGCTCATATTAAAGATCTTACCACTTACATTATGGGCGCTGATATCAAGGTGTAAATCTTGAGTAATAAGCGTATTGATGATGATTGATTCAGTGGAAAAAGTCGGTTCTATACTGGAAAGAATACAATTCTGATCATAGGGCTCAAGTTCGATTGGGCCTTGAGGTAAGAGCTGCCTTCCGGCAAATGCTGGATAGTCAGGAGCATATCTTTCAGTTTTGAATACACCGACATTTATTGGGAATTCTTCCTGTACTGTAATTCCATTTGGGCTTAATGGATTAGCATATCTCCACACTTGCTCACCTTCTTGTGTCATTTCAACAAAGACTCCTTCTTGACCTTCGCACAGTAAAATGTTATCATTCGGAAGCATATAAGCGCCTGATGTACGTGGTGAAAAAATCTCAAAATCAGTAATACCTTCCGAAGTGAATGCAAATCCTTGTGGAGTAAATGTACCATTCGGATTAAATCCATAGTTATTATTCTCTAGTAATGTAGGATTAATGATATCAGCTGTACTAAAACTACCATTGGGCCTTCCATCCCCATTATTGTATACCATGATGTGATCACGATAAAGACTTCCTTGGGTTATCCACTTAGCGTCATGTTGACCAAAAAACACCCTATCACTCGACCCACCAGAATCATATGCCTCCGGATTACCATATCGGTACAAAATATCTCCTCCTTTCCCGCTTGTACCTCCACTTGAGCTAGCCGCTTCTTCCGTTGTCGTGCTATGATCTATTATCCAGATTTCACTAAATTTCCTAATACTTAATAGAATTTGATCTAGCTCAGGATTATAGTCAATAGAATTAGCATGCAAATAATCAGGAGACGTCATCGAGTTATTGGTAAGAAAATAATTTAAATTAATCTTATTTGGATTCTCACTAACACTACCAAAATTGTCGACACTTGGGTTAATTTCTTGAATAAGATGATCACCAGCGTGCCACTCCCAAACAATCTCAATTTCATCGACACCTATTGGCTTGACTTCTAAGATTTGTTCTAACCACACTCCTTGGTCTGTCAATGCCGAAGCAGCTCTTCCAGCTTGTAGCATTGCTTCTTCACCAAATTCTTCCCAAGCAAGTATTAGGATATTCCCATTCGGCATATATTCTATATCATGATGCTGATGAAATACATCATCCTCGAGAAAGTCATGCCCCCAAATGAGGTTGCTTTCCCAATCGTACATCTCTACTCTACCTCCAAAGCCACCGCCGACAAATGTTCCTGGTATTCTACACGTCCTGAGTAATATGCCATTCTCAAGTAAGTAGCTTGCTGCACCTGGAGAATATGCTGTATCCCAGCGATGCACCCATTCCCCGCAATTGTCTATTAAATAAGCTGATGTCGTATTGGGAGCTACGAGTGTATATCCATTAAAAGATTTATCAATATCATACTCAAATAATCCTACTGTTTGATCTTGACCATTTAGCATAAAAATGCTAAACAATGCTGTACAATTTACTATTAGTATTCTATGAATATTGTGGAATATCAATTGAGAATATGTGAAGCTTGAGAAAGGATAAAATTCTTCTATTTTCTGGATGCACAAATGTACGAATTTCTGCTGAGAAGAACGAGAATATATAAGAGTATTAATTGATATCTAAACGCTTAATTCCTAAGTGAATTGCGCATGTATATTGTTACAAAACTTGAAAGAAATTTATCACCTTTGCAGTCCTCAATTTACTAAAATTGATGAGAGCAAAATAGTACAGATACTATGTCAAATCCAAACCAAACAAATTATGAGAAGGTAACGCCTTATGATACTTCTCAAATGGATAAGAAGTCACAGGTTACTTCGATGTTCGATAAAATTGCTCCTTACTATGATTTTCTCAATGGTTTACTTTCTTTGGGAATCGACACTCTCTGGAGACGAAAAGCAATAAAGACTCTGCTAGAGCATCAACCAAAGCATTTTCTTGATATTGCCACCGGAACTGGGGATGTTGCGTTAGAGATCCACAAGCAGTCTCCTGAGGCAACAATTCAAGGTCTTGATATCTCATCAAAAATGATTGAACTAGCTAATAAAAAGGTCACAAAACATGGCTTAAGCGATCAAATCAAAATGGAAGTGGGTGATTCTGAAGCCTTAAGGTATGAGGATATGGCTTTCGATGCAGTTACTGTTTCGTTTGGAGTAAGAAACTTTGGCAATCTGAAGCAGGGACTTTCTGAAATTCATAGAGTGCTCAGAAGTGATGGCCATCTCATGGTTCTTGAATTCTCAAAACCTACAATTTTTCCCTTTAAGCAACTCTTTAATTTCTACTTTAAGAATATTCTTCCTTTTATTGGAAAATTCACAAGCAAAGACCCAAAAGCCTATAAATATCTCTACGAATCGGTGCAGGCATTTCCGGATTATGATCAATTCGCAATAATTCTCAAAGAAATTGGTTTTAACAAAGTAACATGGACACCTCTAAGCCTTGGAATATGCACAATCTATCTTGCTTCAAAATAATTGCTTTTGTCATCTTAGCTTGCTTAGTTCAACCTACGTCGGTTGATGCTCAAATTAAGGCTAAAGACAACTATAATTATAAAGATTTCCAAAGGAAGAATTACTATTTCGGTATTAGCCCGCTCGGTGTGAGTAATGCCAATTTCAAAATAAATCGATCTGGGCAATTCATGGCAAATGATAGTATCAATGTCGTCGAAAGTAGCTCGAGACCTGGTTATGTCATTAATCTAATTGCGAATATCAAAATTGGAGAATACTTTGATTTTAGATTTCTTCCTGGATTTGCATTCTTATTTAGAGAACTCACCTACGAAAGCCAAAACAATACTTATTTCAAAAGAATAGAATCGGTCAATCTAGAAGTGCCTATGCTTCTACGATTCAAGTCAGCACCGTATAGAGACAAAAGACTGTTTGTTATTGGTGGAGTAAAATATTCTTACGACGTGGCCTCTAATTCGAAAGTACGAGCAGATAATGCAGCCGAACTTGTCCAGATATCCCCTCACGATTTTGCTCTAGAGGTGGGAGCAGGAATGCAATTTTTCTTTCCTTACTTTATTTTCAGTCCAGAAATCAAAGTCTCGCACGGGATTGGGAACATTCACATCTTCAAAAATAATTTGGACGAATCCAAAGTCCTCGATCAATTATTGAGTAGAGTACTTCAAATTTCTTTTCACTTTGAAGGGTGATTCTTTTTATTCTTTTTAGCCCAGCTATCTTTTAAACTTACCGTATGGTTGAATACTAAGTCTTCTGATTTACTGTCCAACATGTAATATCCTTTACGCATAAACTGAAGATGTCGACCCACTTCTGATTGTTGAAGAAAAGGCTCACCAAAAGCAGTTGTATTCTTCTGCAAAGAGTCATGATTGAAGAACTCCATAAAGTCTTTGCCTTCATGAGCGAGTGGCGTAGGATCAGTAAATAATCTTCCGTAGTTCATTATTGTTATTGGTACTGCTGTATCTCTAGCAACCCAGTGCAATGTTCCTTTCGCCTTAATTCCTGATGTGTCTTGACCACTTTTTGAGTCAGGAAAGTATGTTGCAAAAACCTCGCTGACATTGCCATTTTCATCCAAAGTGTAATCTGTACATTGTACAATGTAACCATGCTTTAATCTGACATTTCTGCCTGGACCTAATCTGAAAAATTTCTTTGGAGGGTCCACCATGAAGTCATCTCTCTCAATATAGAGATTGCCACTAAAAGGTATCTCTCGAGATGCTGACTGTTCATCCTCAGGATTATTTACAGCTGACATCATTTCGCTACCTTTATCGTAATTAGTTATTGTCAACTTAATAGGGTCAGTCACAACCATAACACGATTAGATACCGAATTAAGCTCTTCCCTAACGCAAGATTCTAGCAACTCCACTTCTATGACGTTATCTCGCTTTGCCACTCCGACCTTATCACAGAATACTCTTAAAGCTTTAGCAGGATAACCCTTCCTTCGCATGCCAGAAACTGTTGGCATTCTCGGATCATCCCATCCATCAACAAGACCTTCGTTAACAAGCTTGAGGAGTCGTCTCTTTGATGTAATCATGTAAGCGACATTCATTCTTGCGAACTCGATTTGTCTTGAAGGAAAAATTTCCAATTTTTCAATAAACCAATCATACAGAGGTCTATGGTGTCTAAACTCTAAAGAGCAGAGACTATGTGTTATATGCTCTATACTATCAGATTGACCGTGTGCAAAGTCATACATCGGGTAGATACACCATGCATCTCCAGTTCTATGGTGATGTGCATGCTTTATTCTGTAAATAACAGGATCTCTCATATGCATATTTGGCGATGTCATATCCACCTTTGCTCTGAGAACCATTGCACCATCAGGATGTTTACCTGCCTTCATTTCTTTGAAAAGTTGCAAACTTTCCTCCTTTGGACGATCTCTAAATTGACTTGGAATGCCAGGTTCTTTTGGAGTTCCTTTCATTTCTGCAATTTCATCTGGAGTTGAAGAGTCAATGTATGCATTCCCATCTTCTATGAGCTTGATTGCATAATTGTATAGAGTATCAAAGTAGTCAGAAGCAAATAACGCTTCTCCTTCCCATTGAAAGCCTAGCCAATTAATGTCTCTTTGAATGGCTTCAACATATTCTGTATCTTCTGTAACTGGGTTGGTATCATCAAATCTTAAGTTCGTTTTACCCCCATATTTCTGAGCTAGTTCAAAATTGATACAAATCGCTTTAGTATGACCAATATGCAGATATCCATTTGGTTCAGGAGGGAATCTTGTATGAATTCTTCCTTGATGCTTACCAGAAGCCATGTCTTCTTCAATAATTTCTTCTATAAAATTCAGTGCTTTATAATTCTCCTCTGACATAATTGTGTTTTCCTTTTCAGTTTATTACATCCTTTCTGGCATCTCGATACCTAGCAGACGCAGACTTGTTTTTAGTACATTTCCAGTTACTTCGCTGAGTAACAATCTTGATACTTTCGCTGCATCAGTTTCTGCAGTAAGTATTCTGTGTTCATGATAAAACTTATGATATTCTTTCGCCAAGTCAAAAGCATAATGCGCCACTTTTGATGGATCATATTCTGAGGCTGATTCTTGAACAACCCTCGGAAAGCTATCAATCAAAATAAGTACATTCTTTTCTTGATTAGACCAAGTATATTCTCCAGAAAGTGTAATCGAATCTACATCTGACTTTGACAAAACTGAATTGATCCTAACATAAGCATTCTGAATGTACGGTCCCGTTTGCCCTTGCATATCCACAGATTGCGAAGGATCGAATGTCATTCTCTTCTTTGCAGCAACTTTGAGTATGAAGTACTTCAATGCTCCTAGACCAATTCTGTTATACACTTCTGCTCTTTCTTCCTCAGTTATCTCTTGAAGATTTGGGCTATCTTTTGCATTGGCCTTTGCCTCAGCAATCACTTCTGTAATCAAGTCATCAGCATCTACCACCGTACCTTCTCTACTCTTCATTTTACCAGATGGTAAATCCACCATCCCATAAGAGAGATGATATAATTGATCAGAAAAGCTATACTTTGCTTTCTTCATTGTCGCAAAAAGTGCTTGAAAATGATAATCTTGTTCATCTGCAACAACATAAATACATTGGTCAAATGCATAGTCATCATAGCGCTGTAAAGCAGTGCCAATATCCTGTGTAATGTAAACAGAGGTACCATCACTCCTCAACAATATCTTCTGATCAAGGCCATATTCCTCTAGGTCAACCCAGATGCTTCCATCTTCTTTTCGGTAGAATAGATCATCTACTAATCCTTGTTCCACAGTAGACTTACCTCGCAAGTATGTTTCAGACTCATAATACAGTTTATCAAAGTTGACGCCAAGAGCTTGATAAGTGGTATCAAAACCATCATACACCCAACCATTCATCGTCTTCCATAGAGAGATCACGCTTTCTTCTCCACTCTCCCATTGTTGAAGCATTTCTCGCGCTTCTTTACCAATTTGAGAGTATTCATTGAAGTAAGTATTCTTATAGCGTTTGAAGAATCCTTCTTTCGATTCATCTTCTTTCTTTAATGATTTGTACACATCTAGTCCTGCTCCACTCTGCCAGTCAGTATATTCCTTTTGAAAAAGCTTTTCGAATTGGACATAGTAGTTTCCTACGAAGTGATCTCCTTTGATAGATTGGCTATCAGGAGTTGCGCCATCCGCTAATTTTTTCCAAGCGACCATACTTTTGCAAATGGCAATACCTCTATCGTTAATGATCTGCACTTTCTTGACTGCTCTTCCTGCAAATTCAAGAATACTGCTCATGGACCAACCAATCAAAATATTCCTAATATGTCCAAGGTGAATCGGCTTGTTAGTATTCGGTGAACAAAACTCGACTATTACGGTCTTGCCATTCGATGCACTACTTCCAAATGCACTCCCTTCTCCAAACATTTCATTTAGCCTAGCGTCATAAAATGCAGATTCAAAGGTTAAATTCAAAAAGCCTTTTACTACTTCAGCTTTTTGCAATGGTATTTTTTTCGCTTTCAGAAATTGGATTATTTGATCACCCAATGCCTGAGGATTTGTGGAAAATCGCTTTAAATAGGGAAAGAGCACAATTGAGTAATCACCATCAATATCTTTGGCAATTACATTGACATTAATAGTATGAGTCGGTATTAACTGCTCATAAGCTTCCTCAAAAAAAGCAGCAGTCAATTGTTGTAAATAAGCTATGTTATTCTGATATCCCAAGAGTGATTCTGTTTTATCCAAAAGGCAAAAATACTATAATGCTTAGACAGGACTACGGAAGAAACTAAAATATGTTTGACCGTAGTTTCTTACTTCTTCCAAATATTCATGATCATCAAATCTTATCCTTGGATTATGCTCCAGAATAAGCAAACCATTTGGCTCTAGAATATTGGCAGTCATAATCTTATCTGGTATTGTTCCAATAGTTTTAAGAGCATATGGTGGACCAGCGAAGATGAGATTATATGTCTGGTTAGTTGAAGCTATATACTTAAACACATCCATCTTAACGATGGACACTTTATCTGAAATCTTGAGTTTCTCAAGCATTGTTTTCACAAAACTGACACAACCACCAAATTTGTCAACATATGTTGCATGAATTGCTCCCCTAGAAATCATTTCATAACAATGATTTCCTGACCCTCCGAAAAGATCTAAAAATCTAATCTCATCAAAGTTCAATCTATTCTGTAAGATGTTGTAGAGCGCTTCTTTTGAAAAGTCTGTTGTTGGTCGTGTTGGCCAATTGTTTGCAGGCGGGTTAAATCTATACCCTTTGAATTCACCACCTATGATGCGCATAGATAACCTAGATACATATCGAAGTACAAATGACTTTCATCCAATTGACCATCCAAATACTTTTTGGGAATGCTCTCAAATTCAATATTCTGAAGATAGTCTTTGAGCATATTTGATAATGGACTCGATGTAGCAATGCCACCACTCAAGATAGACTTTATAGTATGAGGGATACCGTATTGTCTATATTGGAGTAAAACAAAATATAACAGATCTTCCTTTGTTGCAAAGTCATAGGAATTGATCCCCTTAATATCTCCAGCTAATTTGGAAAGAATAAATGCCTTTTGTCCTGAAACATGAACAAAAACACCATTCCTTTTATGCCTATTATGTTTGATCAATCCACCCACGAGGTGCTGACCATGCTTTGCAGTCTTTGGTCGTTTATAAAGGATAAATAAGTCACCTGATCCAACCTTGTCTGCAACACTTTCATATTCCTTCATCTGAGATGGAAATAGTAAGGTGCTCAGATATTCATCTATTTGCTTCTTCTTCATATCCATGCCACTCATGACTAGAAAGGGCGAATTGCTTTCTAACCAAAACTTATTCAAAGTGTTACCTTCAATCTGAGAAATGTCAACATCGCTCTCATTATCAAATATCTGTAGACAAGACTCTTTAGTCCAGAGACTGCTTAGTTCAGAAGTATTTGTTGAGCTATGTACGAAATAATCGGGCTGAGCAGATTGCTTACTCTTGTATTGGATCATTTAGTTCTCCCAATTTCCTGAAACATTCGGAGCGTTCATATCTCCAAATTTGAGCAATTTATTTGGGTCATATGAATTGTCGTACTTCGAATATTTGGTACTACCATATTCTCCCATAAATTCCTTCCATCTAGTACCAACTTGTACCACACTCACCAAAGTTTGTTGATAGGTGAGTGTATCTGCATCTATTGCAAATTCAGTTTGCTTATCTGTGAAAGGAACATATTGAATGCCATCTAATTCAATGCCTAACGCATTGATAGAATCTAATGCCGATGAATAGGTGACTATTTCTTCGAACTCTCCTTTCTTTCCTTCAATTTCTACTGGAACTCTATGAGGGATACTGTCATTCTGCAGAACGTATCTCAACGTATCAAAGTTAGGTGCGAATTCTCCTGTAATACCTCTATAAATTTCTTGCGCTGAACGAATATCTTGTAGCTTACTAACTACGACATCGCTTTTTTGAGTCTTCACTTGTTGGAAAGTGATGGGCTCTTTGATATTATTGTATAAGATGTATGCAAGAAAAAGATTCAATAATAACAATGCAAGTCCAATACCTAATCTCATGTTTTCTGTTTTAGAAGCAGGCTAATAGCCAGTTACCGTTTTAAGTGTTGTAAAAGTAGTAAAACTTTTGTTGAATATAAAAGATGCAATTAGCATAAAGTTTGGTGTATGTTTTGTTGAAAAAAAAATTGCATTTTTGCTACGTAGTTGAGTAATTATGACCCAGTCAAATATCTTCATCCTTGCAATTGAGTCTTCCTGTGATGATACATCTGCAGCTGTTATAAAAGATGGCACTGTACTATCTAATTGCATTGCCAACCAGGATGTCCATGCCCAATATGGAGGTGTTGTTCCTGAGTTAGCGTCGAGAATGCATGATAAAAACATTGTCCCAGTTGTCAATGCAGCTCTAAGCAAAGCAGGAGTAAAGAAAGAACAGCTAAATGCTGTAGCTGTAACCAGAGGACCTGGATTATTGGGTAGCCTTATCGTTGGGGTGAATTTTGCAAAGAGTCTTTCTTTGGGTCTTCAGATACCTCTTGTTGAGGTGAATCACATGGAAGCTCATGTCATGGCCCATTTTGCAGAACAGCCCTACCCCGAATTTCCATTCCTTTGTCTTACTGTATCTGGTGGCCATACTCAAATAGTCAAAGTAAGTGACTATAACAATATGGAAGTGCTGGGGTCTACAATTGATGATGCTGCTGGAGAAGCTTTTGACAAAACAGGAAAAATGCTTGGGCTACCTTATCCCGCAGGACCAGTCATAGACAAGAAAGCACGCGAAGGTGATGCCTTGTTTTCCTTTCCAGAACCTCAAGTTGGTGAACTTGACTTTAGCTTCAGCGGACTAAAGACATCTATTTTATATTTTGTAAAGAAGCAACTCAAAGCTGATGCCTCATTCGTAGAAAGCAACCTAAATAATATTTGTGCATCTGTTCAAAATACAATTGTCTCAATTCTGATTAAAAAGATTGCAATTGCTGCAGAAAAATATAATATTCAATCAATTGCTCTAGCTGGTGGTGTTTCTGCAAATAGTCAGCTGAGAGAAGCATTCACTGAGCTTGGGAAAACAAGACGGTGGAAAACCTATATTCCTCAATTCCAATATTGTACTGATAATGCAGGCATGATAGGTATAAGTGGCTATTATCACTACCTGAATGAAAAGTATGCGGACCAGTCCATAGAGCCTGACCCGAGACTCAAAATCTAATTACTTCTTACTTAGGCTTTGGATAAGCTTTTGCTTCTTTGCTTCAACTTTCATTTCACGCTTATCGAGCTTTGCCATCATTTTTTTATACTTCTCTTTAGTCCAGCTTCCGCTTTCTTTCTTAAGATTAAATTTTGATCTCAACATCTCTATTTTAGATTTCGCTTTATCGATAGCGGTTTTCTTTTTCTTAAAGCTGTCATCAGCTTGACCGTACTTTACTTCTCTTGATTCCACATTTGAATTAGCTCTTGGTGTAATGACCTTTTTTGACTGTGTAGGTTGCTCGGACTTTTCTACTTTCTTCAACCCATCTTTTGATTGAGCATGAGTTGCTAGAGAAAGTCCTAATGTAAATAGAGCTAGTGAAAATATAATTTGATAAAATTTCATTCTACTTTTTATTTATAGCGTTAATTATGCCAAGAGAACGAAGATAACTGTATCTCCTGTATCCACAACTCCACATCGGACGAAGTTTTAACAAGAATTAACTAGTGAGGATATCTTGTGCAAAGTAATTACTCTTATTACACGTAATAATCAGTAATGAAACAAATACTACTCTTCCTTGGAATCACATCATTTTTGCTGCCTGCTTGCATCAGTCAAAATCTATATCTACTGCCTGGAACTGGCTCAGATGCACGAGTTTTCGACAAGCTTGAGCTTCCCAAAAAGTATACTGTGCATCACTTGGCTTACTCAACACCTTCGCCATCAATGAATCTTCAAAAATATGCACAACACCTAGCAGTCCAATTGGATACTACACAGCCAATCAACCTTATTGGTGTATCTCTTGGAGGCATGCTTGCTGTTGAGATTGCAAAGCAGATTGAAGTAGAAAATATTATAATTATCGCTAGTGCAAAATCCTTTGAAGAACTCCCTTGGCAATATAGAATTCAGAGAAAATTGAAGATACATAAGTTGTTATCTGGTAAATTCTATAAACATTCCGCCAAATTACTTCAACCTCTATTCGAACCAGACAGAGATTACGATCGGAGTCTCTTTAAGGCCATGATCTCTTCTAAAGACCCTGAATTCTTAAAGCAAGCAATACGGATGATGATAGAATGGGAGTCAGATATTCCTCTTCCTGAACTAGTGCATATTCACGGAACCAAAGACAATACACTACCAATAAAACACATACAGGCAGATCATAGTATTGAAGGAGGATCGCATATGATGGTGTATTCTCGTTCGGAAGAAATAAATAAGATTCTTGCTCTGGAGCTTAATAACTAAAAAAGCCAGCAGAAAGTCTTCTGCCAGCTCATTAAGGGTGTTCTTTTCTGAGTTTAATTTCTATCGACAATATTTCCTACGCCATCGTCATCTATATCTACTTCTGCGTTTCCTTTATAGTAAATGCTGCCAACGCCATCCAGGCTACCTTCGATGAGGTCACTTGCAGTAATCTCAGCAGACCCAACGCCATCTTGTTTGATATGGATATATTCAGTTTCAAAGGCGAATGCATTCAGTTGACCTACACCATTATGATCGTAATAAAATTCTTTTGCTTCACCTGACATCTTGATATTACCAACACCATCATGCCATACTTCTAGAATTTCCATAGGATCTAAGTCATCAATATCTAATGACCCAACACCATCTTTACGGACATAGTCAATTGATTCAACATAGACTGTGATCTCAATATCAACATTGGTATAATTGCCATCTTCAAGATCAATCTTTAATACGCCATCATTTACTTCAGTGATAACTCTACTCATAATGTTATCATTAGCACTAACGACGATTTCTCCTTCATCACCTGGAAGTAACTCTACATCGCAGACACCATCAATATTTATACTTGAAAATGCGTCTACTGTACGTTCTTCTTCAATGATGTTCTTTGAGCCATCAATGCTCACAGTCATATAGCAAGAAGTGAATGAAGAAATAATTAAAAGGGCTAGAAAGTTTTTTGCAATTGTTTTCATGATTATAAATTCTTGTTTGACTTAATGACACAAGAATTTATTCAGGGTTGCATGAGTCGAAAATTTTATTGCACAAATTTATCTGCACATGATGAAGAAGCAAAAGCATCTGGCTTTGCTTTGAATTCGAATCCCATAGATAAAATATACCCCATGGCTTCCTTTAAAGCTACGTTAGACTCGAAGTTAGGATCTGTATTTATATCAGCGTGTACTTCTAACTCTACTCCAAAATCATCCAACGTGCCACAAAGTTTATATGCTACTTCTATAGATCTACTTACTTCCATTATCATGCGCTCTTTGAGAGACATATAATTCACTTGCTTCTCTTTACTGACATACATGAATCCACCTTTCTTTTCCCTGATAAAGCAAATGACTGAAGCAAAACAAACCTCATGGCCTCTTACCTGGCTATCTGTGCCAATGCAAACTTTTAATTTATGCCCTTGGGCAATTTCAGAGACTATTGTTGATCGTACTACAGATATAATATCCTGAGGTAAAGAATCACCTTTTAATGTCTTCCAATTAAATACTGTTGCTGTCTCCATAGCTTTAAATTACACTATATTATTGACTATCAAGTTCTTTTATATTTAAATATTATGTTATCAATCTCCACCTGAGTTCTCTACAATCAAATTCTGATTCTATTACCTTTGCAGCATGAAATCTTTGATTACTTTTTTAGTATTACTACCCTTTAGTCTATTTCTAAAACAATGCTCAACTCCATCAATGGTAACAAGCGAACAACATAAGTATACAAATGCTCTCATTAATGAGACAAGTCCTTATCTTTTACAGCATGCACACAACCCTGTTGACTGGTACCCTTGGGGTGAAGAAGCATTGAAAAAAGCTGAAGAAGAGGATAAATTACTTTTGATAAGCATTGGTTATGCAGCTTGTCATTGGTGTCATGTAATGGAGCATGAATCTTTCGAAGATGAAGAGGTTGCTCAGATGATGAATGATAATTTTATCAACATCAAAGTGGACAGAGAAGAAAGGCCAGATATAGATGATATTTATATGACTGCTTGTCATTTGACAACAGGGAGAGGAGGTTGGCCGCTGAATGCCATTGCATTACCTGATGGCAGACCTTTCTTTGCTGGCACCTATTTTCCCAGAAAAGAATGGATGGGAGTCATGAAGCAAATCTTAACTCTAAAGTCCAACAATTACGGAGAGCTAGTCAAAAATGCAGAAGTAATCTCTCAAGGAATTCAAGATAGCGACCAACTAGAAGTCATAACGAGTCCTGTTGAATATGCAGATGAAGACCTAAAGAAAATTCGAAAAAGATTTATTAATAGAATAGATTTCAAAGAAGGTGGCAGATATGGTGCACCAAAATTTCCTATGCCAAACAACTTTGAATTTTTACTCAAATATGCACAGAAGTTTGATGATGAAGAATGTCAGAAGGCTGTTGACCTAACATTGTCTAAGATGGCTGAAGGAGGAATCTATGATCAACTTGGTGGAGGGTTTGCACGATACAGCGTGGATGCTTACTGGCACGCTCCTCATTTCGAAAAAATGCTCTACGATAATGGTCAATTGGTTAGTTTATATAGTGAAGCTTACAAAGTCAATAAGGATCCTAGATATGCTGAAGTTATCGAAGAAACCATTGAATTCATTCAACGAGAGCTAATGTCAGAAGAATTTGGTTTTTACTCTAGCCTTGATGCAGATAGCGAAGGAGAAGAAGGTAAATTTTATGTCTTCCAAAAATCTGAAATTGATAGTATCATCGGTGATGCTTTAGACAGCAAATACTTTTGTGAATACTATAATGTCACTCCAGCAGGAAATTGGGAACATACCAATATCCTTAGAATACGAAAATCTGCTTCCGAGGTAGCTGAAAAACTTGGCATAGAGGAAAAGCAGCTCAGAGAAAGTCTTGATAGGTCGAAACAGGCGCTTTTTGATTATAGGAGTACACGGATTAGACCAGGACTCGACGACAAAATATTGACATCTTGGAATGCACTTATGTTGATTGGACTTGTTGATGCTTATGAAGCATTAGGAAAGGAGGAATACCTCAAATTAGCACTAAATAATGCAAACTTTCTCTCTAATTCTATGATGAAATCAGATGGAAGATTGGATAGAAATTACAAAAATGGAAGTTCAACAATTAATGGATTTCTTTCTGATTATGCTTTGCTCATCTATGCATTTCATCACCTATATGAAGCAACCTTCGATGAGGAATGGTTAACTAAAGCCACAACATTACTTGAGTATACCCTTGAGCACTTTTATGATGATGAACAAAAGATGTTTAACTATACATCCGATCTTGACCCTGCACTTGTGGCTAGAAAAAAGGAAAATAACGATAATGTGATTCCTGGATCTAATAGTATGATGTCAAGAAACCTCTTCAGGCTTGGCACTTTATACTACAATACTGATTGGTTGGAGAAAGGTAATCAGATGTTGAAGAATATTCATGAGGATATTACATCGTCTAGCACTCCTGATTTCTATTCAAACTGGATTCAGATGTTTTACAATAAAATAGTACCTCCTTACGAAATTGCAATTGTTGGACCTAATGCAAAAGCTATTAGAGCTGAGATGAGTCAATCTTATACTGGAAATGCTTTGTTCTTAGGAGGTACATCTGAGGGAAGTTTACCACTACTGAAGAATAAGATGCAAGAAGGCCAAACTACAATATATGTTTGTCAGAACAAGGTTTGCAAATTGCCTGTAACTGAAACTGAGAAGGCATTCGAATTAATGAAATAAAGAAAAGGATGCCTTCCTCATTTGGAAAGCATCCCTTCAAGAGAGCTAACACTATATTTTTACAAATGAGGTGTTCAATACAGATCCATCATTTGCTATTATTTTAATTTGGTATACTCCGACTGGCAATTCAGCAATGTCTAACTGACTTCTGAGATCGCCTTCCAAAGAAGAAACTCTATTACCGTCCGTTGAGATTACTTCAAGTCGAGTGTAATTCTCTAAATTTTCTCCTTGAATCTGAATACTATTGGTTGCAGGATTAGGAGTGACAACGAAACTCTCAGCATCTTTCAAATCTTGCACATTGCTCATGGCAACTGTAGAAGTAAAATGTAGGTTGTCAATTTCAAGTGTTCTAGGTTGGAAACCATTTCCATCTCCAATGATTGAAAACACAACCAGTACAACATCATCCCAAGCTACTTCACCAAATGTCTCTGAAGTAAAGTCCGAACTATGCAAAGAATATTGTCTTGTCTCATCGTAAAGTACTACTCTTGCTCGTGGTTGGTCAGCCCAAGAATCTATTGAAGCTTTCACTAGTGTAACATCCAGATAACCGCTTCCGCTTCCGCTAAATTCTATTGTATTATGATCTGAACAATCTATAGGCTTAAACTTAGGGTCCAACGATCTAAAGACATTAAAGTAAGTACTGACTGACGCTGATAAAGCGACTGATCTGCTTAATCCATAATCTTCTTGTTCGAGGTCTTGATTTCCGAGATTGACAGCAAAGGTTACATCTTTGACACCGTCATGATTATCTTCAACTCCCCAAGCACCGTCTGCAATAAATAAAGCATCATCTGCACAATTCATACAACCGATACTTAGTCCCATATCGTAGAGGGTTCCAACTGGTATAGTAACGACTTGCTCTTTTTGTCCTGTGAGTGGGACAGTATAACTTACTGCCTCTGTTGCACTTGTTTCCGTACGTCTAATCGAACCAGTCAGATCTAATTCTTGTGTTAAGTCCTTATTAGCTACTTGGAGTTTGAGCTCACCATTTTGATAAGCACCTGACATCACAAACACTCTAGGTAATGTAGAATTATTGACAGTACCTATCTCAAAATGATCCTTAACATTACTCATTCCGTTGTTCAGCAATTTGATGATTACTTCATAGCTTATCCCCCAAATTTGGAAGTTGTAATACATATCTTGATATGGATAATCATCTAAGCTCCAATGAGATTCCATATTGAAAGCGCCGTCAGAGACATGCGCTGAAAAACTTACAGCATACTCAATCTGACCATTATCTCTTAGCAATTCATAGCATAAGACTCTTCCACCTTCAACGAAGAGGAAAGATACGTCTAGCAAAACAGCATTCTCAAGTCTATCACAGATATACTTAGCATGCTCATAGACACCGTCAGTAGACTCTATTGCTAATATTGAACCTATTCTCTGCCCTTCCAGATAATAATCAGCTGATGCTACGTCCTGAGCATTTGTTATATCTATAAGGTCAGTAGGTGAACTTTCTGCTAAGAAAAAAGTATCATTATCCATCGATATGAAATCTCGAATATTGAAAGAAGAACGTTGGATACTATGTTGAAAAGGAACAAGTCCATCTTCAACCATTTGTCCAAACTGCTTTGAGTCTGTTGCTTTTCTATAATTTCTCTTAGCGATGAGGTCAGCTAGTCTATTTCCAGACTCCAAGCCACCGTTAAATGCACTTGTAGGAGCGCCGCACTGCGGATCATCTCCATCCACTAGTCCATTATTGTTATCGTCTATACCGTTATCACATATCTCCACACATTCATCAAGACTGTAACATTCACTATCACTACAATCTATCAATCCATCACCATCGTCATCAATGCCATTATCACAAATCTCGAATAAGCAGTTATTTGAATTATAGCAGTCTGGGTCATCACAATCAATTAAGCCATCACCATCATCATCAGTTGCATTGCCACAATTTGACTCAAAAGGAGGGTCGGCTAACACACAGTTAAATCCGTCATTAATTGATAAATTTCCAGTTCCATTGAGGACTAAAGTAGAAGTGAGACTATACACATCAACAGAATAGATTTTTCCTGAAGAATTATTATATGCGAAGAAAGACCCATCATTTGATGACCAAGCTGCTCCAAACCCTCCAGACTCTGTATTAATAGCACCTGCAATATCGTAGGTAGATACGGATCCATTAGCCGGGTTGAACACTTTTAGTTGTGCACCCCCAGTTACTCCGTAGAATAAGCCATTATTCAGATCAAGCGCAAAGTCTGCAACACCTGGATTATTAACGCCAGTTGCTACTGCTGTCAATGTAGGTTGTGTTAGATCTATGGAGTAGATGCCTCCACTATTACTTACATACATTACCCCAGATTGAGAAATGGCTCCAACATAAAAGATTCCATTTCCAGGAAGACTAAGACCAGTATCTGTGACAGTGCCATCTTGGGATAAGATACCTAGTTTATGCTGTCCATTGATTATACAAGGTGCATAGACATGACCATCTACATGGTTAAACTGCGCTCCGTTAATTTGAGAAGCACCTGAAATAGTTGCTAAAGTTGTATAAGTTCCAAGAGCAGGATCTAAAGAAACCAAATATTGGTTACTGTGAACTTGGTAAAATTCTGTGATGCAGTCCCAACATGCTGTCGCACCACTGCAATCAGGGTCAAAACAGTCTATTAGTCCGTCTCCATCATCATCTATCCTGTTGTCACAAATCTCTTGTCCATAGCTCGAGAAAGAAAGACAGATTAGACAGATAATGCTCAATAAGTTGGCGTAAAAATTTTTCATTGTTATTCTATTTAAGGGTGTCATTTTAAGCTCTGTTTATAGTATAAAAGTGTTGTTTAAGCGGATTCTTACTCTCAGTCTCTACCTCAAGGTTGATGATGATTGGCTTATTCTTTTCTAAATGGTAGCCCAGATGATACTGCACTGTATGATGTGAAGAATAAGACCAACCAGCATTCTTGGAAGTTGTTAGGAAGTGTTCGTTCTCTTCTAGAGAAAATGTGAGTATGAATGGCCCGTCTTTTTGTAATTCTTTAGGTAGTATTGATACTACTATTGTATTTATCTTATTCTGACAAGATCTTTCTAGATTAATGTCTACAACTGATTTTGCAAGTTTTCCTTGGGATGTATAAATCTCAGCTTCATCAGAAACTTTCGGTATAAATGCAATAGCTTGTTGCTCATCCAAGCCTTGTGTTGCCGAAAAGATAAATAGTGTCATGAGTAGTGTTAGCATGGTGTGTTCCTTTCAATCATTAATTATGATACAAGGATACATGCTGTATGGAGGGTACTAAGGACTTATTGGACGACTGGTAACCGAGGTTCTGTTTTTGGTAAGAATCCTACTTATTTTGGTTTTGGGTAATTTTCTTGTAAAAAGTTGATGGCTGCTTCTTCTGAATTTGCAATGATACCGTCAAGAATAGCATCTTTAATTGAATTCTTCATTATCCCAACTTGTCTACCTGGTACTATATCAAATAATTCCATGATTTGTGTACCAGACAAAGGAGGTTGCCAATTTCTGATTTTGTCCTTTTCCTCGACTTCGACCAATTTCGACGCCACAAGGTCATAGTTATTTAAGTAGTGCTGGACTTTTTTCGGATTCTTGGATGTGATGTCAGCACGACAAAGTATCATGAGATCATCAATATCCTCTCCAGCATCAAAAAGTAATCTTCTGATGGCAGAATCAGTAATGTTTTCATTCGTAAGACTGATTGGCCTCAAATGTAACCTGACTAGTTTTTGGACATAGCGCAATGTAGAATCCAAGGGAAGCTTCAATTTCTTGAAAATCTTTTTTGTGTGATGAACACCAACTACCTCATGTCCATGAAAAGTCCATCCATGAGTCTCAGAAAACTTCTTTGTTGCTGGTTTGGCAATATCATGCAAGAGAGCTGCCCATCTCAACCAAAGGTCTTGAGTATGTTCTGAAATATTATCAAGGACTTCTAGAGTATGATGAAAATTATCTTTATGTCCTACTCCATATTTAGTCTCCACTCCTTTTAACTTACATAATTCTGGTAAAATAATGTCCAACAAACCTGCATCATCCAACATATAGAAACCTACAGAAGGCTTTGGAGATAGGACTATTTTATTCAGTTCATCCGTAATCCGCTCTTGAGAAATGATAGATATTCTTTCTTTCGTTTTACAGAGTCCTTCCCAAGTCGTTGCCTCAATTGAAAATCCAAGTTGAGAGGCAAATCGAATTGCTCGCATCATACGAAGCGGATCATCACTGAATGTTATTTCAGGATCTAGAGGTGTTCTTATGAGCTGAGCATGCAAATCATCGATGCCGGAAAAAGTATCAATTACTTGTTTTTCTCCATGTTCTTCTAGAGAATAGGCTAAGGTATTTATTGTAAAGTCTCTTCGTTCTTGATCATCGAGAAAGGTACCGTCTTCTACAATTGGCTTTCTACTATTTCGGCGATAAGATTCTTTTCTTGCTCCAACAAATTCGATCTCAAAATCATTGACGACCACCTGAGCTGTTCCAAAATTCGGAAAGAGGTTGACTTTGCCTGCATGTGGATGAGCAGAAGCAAATAATTTAGCATAGTTTAGCCCATCTCCAACACAGACTACATCAATATCCTTTGATGGCCTACCAAGTATTCTATCTCTTACATATCCACCTACTAGATAGGCCTCAATGCCCTCAGCACTTGCTACTTGTGTCAGGACTTCAATGATATCCGCATCCTTTTGAGAAACTTGAAAATTCATGATTTCTATACTGCAAGTTCAAAAGCTTGATATCTTTCATTTATCTCATCCATGATATCAAAAAGTATAGATGGATCAGGTTCTGTTACTAATTTAGACCTGTAATGTTTGATGTCTCTTAAGCCCCTGAAATAATTGGTGTAATGTCTCCTCATCTCAAGCACTCCAAGCTTAGGCCCTTTCCACTCTAAAGAAAATTTTAGATGTCTTTTGGCTACCTCTACTCTCTCAGCTATCGTTGGCGGTGGTAAATGTTCTCCTGTCTTGACAAAGTGCTTCACCTCTCTGAAGAACCAAGGATTACCAATACTTGCCCTACCTATCATAATTCCATCTACCCCATATCTTTCTTTGTATTCAACAGCTTTCTCAGGTGAGTTGATATCGCCGTTGCCTATTACTGGAATATGCATCCTAGGATTATTCTTTATTTCTCCTATCAATGTCCAATCAGCTTCTCCTTTATACATCTGCTTCCTAGTCCTTCCGTGTATTGCAATTGCTCTAATTCCAACATCTTGAAGTCTTTCCGCTACCTCTACAATATGCTTACTATTATCGTCCCAGCCTAATCTCGTTTTTACAGTTACAGGGAGATTTGTCGAATCTACAATGGCTTTTGTCAATTCCACCATTCGAGGAATATCCTGCAGGATGCCTGCTCCAGCCATCTTACAGACTACTTTCTTCACTGGACATCCGAAATTAATGTCTAATACTTCTGGCTGTGCTTCCTCAACAATTGCTGCTGCTTTCTGCATCGATTCAAGCTTTGCACCAAAAATTTGAATACCAATAGGACGTTCTTCGGGATAAATATCCATTTTCTGGACACTCTTATGGGCATCACGAATCAACCCTTCAACTGAAATGAATTCAGTGTACATCATATCACACCCTTGCTCTTTGCACAATACCCTGAAAGGTGGATCACTGACATCCTCCATTGGTGCCAATAACAGTGGAAAATCCCCTAAATCTATGCCTGCAATTTTTGCCATACAACTGCAAAGGTAAGTGTATTAATTTATTGATTAGATTGACTAATTTGTTATACTATTCATTTTGATATGAGGCACAGAACTCCAACAATCATTCTACTTCTCTTTTTTTGGTGCAGTCCTAGTATTGGTCAAATAGAATTAGACAGCACAGTACTTATTGAGAGGCTTTCTACAATTGAAGATGAGTTGATTAAATCTCTTGGAATAAAACATATTGATTACCTCAGAATCACTAAAGAAGTTGATGCAAAAATTCCTCCTTGGGCAAGAAACATCATGTTTTATAAAACGATGAATTATAGTTTGTATCAAAGCAACTCACTCAGAAAATTTAAGCAAAAACTACTTGAAAACTATCCTGCTAAAAGATATACTCGATGGTTAAATAAGAAGCATTTAAATACTATCTATGAATCAAGACATCTTATAGAGTTCTATGATGCCTTTCCAAAAGATAGCCTTCTAAGCGAAGCTACTCCTTACTTTAAAGAGAGTGCAGAAATGTTAGGTATAGCATCAAACATGAGAATTGCTGAGATTGGTGTTGGACATGGGGCTTTTGCTTTATTCCTGAGCCAAACATTCAACAATCTAGATATGGCTTTAAATGAGATCGATTCAATAAAGTTAGAGTTTACTGAAGGGCTTTTGAGCTTTTGCAACTTGGATCAATCATCAATAAAGATTGACTATCGCCTTGGTACAGCAAATAACCCAAATCTTGAAGGAGAGTTCGACCTTATCTTTATGATCAATGTCTATCATCACCTGAGAGAGCCAGAAGAACTCCTATCTAAGATCAATAAACATTTAACAAAAGAAGGAAAACTCATTATCGTTGAAAGCATCAAAAATAATTCTAAGCACTGTTGTAAACGAAAAATGGATCATGAGGAGCTGCTGGATTCATTTAAAACAAATAAAGTAAAAGTTCTAGGAACTGAAAGTCAGAAGAACACATACTATTTCTCAGTCAGTCCTCGAAAGTAACAAGCACGTCCAATCACCCATGGCATCCTCTGTAATCAATTTGAGTCCCAATGCCGTGTAAATCGACAGTATAGCATTCTTCTTTTCTCTCAAAATGCCTGAAAGCAAAAGATGACTTGTCCTATGTAGACGCGAAACAATATCTGCTGCAGTTTCGGTTAGGACAATTGTGTTAATGTTAGCCAGGATAATATCAAATGTCGTGTGAGGAACTCTATCAATACCTCCATGAAGAATTGACAAGGCACTTTTACAATTATTCAACAACCAATGCTCTGCAATATTCTCTATGGATTCATCCTGAATATCATTGGCTACTACACTCTTAGCGCCTCGCTTAGAAGCATAGACTGAGAGTATTCCAGTGCCTGCACCATAGTCAAATACTTCTAACTCTTTCCAACTCAGCTGTGACATCATCTTAATCATCATATGCGTAGTTGGGTGATGTCCTGTACCAAAAGCCATTTTGGGATCAATGAGAATTTCGTGTGCACAGGTGTGGTTAACATCATGAAATTTTGCTCTGATAGCACAATGTGGTTCTATCAATATGGGTTGAAAGTTAGCTTCCCACTCAGCATTGTAATTTCTGTACGGTAAATGTTGAACTGTGATTTGATCTTCACTTATCGCGTTTGCCTCACAAAATGCATGAATATTCTTTTTATCAAAGGCAGTTTCATTAATATAGATGACAATACTTGTTGCCTTGATCTCAAAGCCTTCAGCTTGAAAGAATGGATCGCAGAGTACTATTAAGACTTCTGGATCTTTGCCTTTTGTTTGTATTTCTACTTGATAAAAGCCAGCTCGCATTAAGATGTTGCTTTTGCAGCTTTGAGCGTATTCATAAGCAGTGCTGCAACAGTCAGTGGTCCCACTCCTCCCGGAACAGGGGTGATGAATGCACACTTCGGAGCGACATGCTCAAAGTCTACATCGCCTACAAGTCTATAACCTGATTTCTTCGTCTGATCAGGAATACTATTTATACCAACATCTATAACTATAGCACCTTCTTTCACTAAATCTTCTGTGACAAATCTATCTCTTCCAATTGCAGCAACAATGATATCAGCATTTCTCAGGATATCATCCAAGTTTTTAGTGCGGCTATGACACAGCGTTACAGTTGCATTACCAATGTCAGCATTTCTCGACAAGAGGATGGACATTGGTGTACCTACTATATTACTCCTGCCTAATACGGCGACCTTCTTACCTTCTGTGGTAATATTATACCTGTCCAACATGGTAATGATACCAAGTGGAGTCGCTGGAATAAAACCATCCAAACCCATAGTCATTTTTCCAATATTAACAGGATGAAAGCCATCAACATCCTTAGATGGACGAACAGCTTGTATGACTGCTTGATTATCAATATGTCTTGGTAATGGTAATTGTACAATGAAGCCATCTATATCTGCATCTTCATTGAGTTTTTCTATTTCTGCAATGAGTTGATCTTGGGTGATATCATCTCCAAGTTCAATAAGAGAAGACTTGAATCCTACCCTATCACACGCTTTAATCTTATGTCCTACATAGACTTTACTAGCTGGATTACTCCCAACAATTACAGCTGCAAGATGTGGCCTTTTCTTTCCTTTTTCAATAAGGAGATCTACTTCATCACCTAGCTCTCTTTGGATAGTGACTGAAAGAGTTTTACCGTCTAAAATTTGCACAATTTGGAGTTGGTTATTTGAGTCATAAATGTAAGACAAAGTCTTGTAAAGACTTTATGCTTTTGATATCACTTCTAATCTGGGTTCAACAAAATGGTCATAGACTCTTATTCCTAAGTAACCTATACTGACACCTAGTAGGGTTCCACAAAGAATATCAACTGGATAATGGACACCTACATAGACTTGACTGAAAGCAATCAATGCAGCCCAAACACACCATAGGAATCTACTCCGTCTCGAACGCATGCCAAGGACAATTGGAAAGATAAGCGCCATAGCAAAATGATTAGTTGCATGAGATGAAGTAAAACTATAACCACTTCCGCAAGCCACTAAGACATTAGTTTGTGGATACTGTTCAACAATATGGCATGGTCGAGGTCTCTTGACAGCATTTTTTATTATTCTACTACTCATTGTGTCTGCAATCCCAATAACAACAATCAGTGAAAAAATGCTTAGCCAGCTTCTGAGTTTATCTCTATAAATAAGGTAGCCAATAATGATCAAATACAAAGGAATCCATGTTGATTTGCCCCGCAGTATTGGTAATATCACATCAAATACAGAATTAGAGAGGCCTTGGTTGATTCCATCGAACAATAGTCTATCGAACTGTAAGATTTGCTCCATTACCCAAAATTAAAAAAGGTCTACTCATGAGTAGACCTTTTCCAATATATTCAAAACTTTCGTTTTACTCTATTACAACGAAATTGCCTTTAAAATGCTGCTCACCTGATGTCACTCTTATTGTATATACTCCAGGTTCTGCTATACCATTGAGATTAGCAGAGTAGCCTCCACTGTAAATTGCGAATTGCTCAGAAAACACATTGCGACCAGTAGCATCAAAAATCTGCACTTGATCAAGCATTCCATTCTCAAATTCAGCTAATGTAACAGTAATTTCTCCAGTTGTTGGATTAGGAAATACACTAGCATTCCCACTAACGAAAAAGTCCTCAGTATTTACCAGATCACCAAATACAGCAACCAAAGTATCTGGTTCTGATATCCTAACCTGCGTTGATGCAGAAAGATTATTGGAGAAAATAGAAGTACCAGCTGTGGCTTTCCAACCACTAAATGCTAATTCTCCATTAGATTCAGCAACAATGTCATTCAGCATTCCTCCGAAGTAATTACCTTTCCATGGCAATGCATTGATATCTACTGTATTGAATTTGATGGTTCCTGCTCCTGGAGGATCAGTTGTTACCACCACCTCAAATGGTCCTTCTAATTCATAACACTCAACTATCCCATCATCTATTAATTCACATCTCTGCTCAATAAAATTTCTAAGTCTGTCAATATTAGAGTTCCACTTGATCATCGTTCCTCCCCATCTAGCAATATGACGTGGCATTTCCGGCTCTATCGTTGCAACCATAGAATCCAATTTAGAAAGCATGTTATCACATGAAAAAATCGTATTCATATGATCGGCAGATCTTTGATAATAGTAATTCTTAAAATGCTCATTTTCCTCTATAAGTTTTAAGAATATCTTCTCATGTTTTCCAACATCTGGGTAATCCCAGAATGTATCATTCATCCATACATTGAATGTTGTATCTGTACCAAAGAAGTCATCCATAAAATCTGAAATATCTTCGATATCACAAGGAACTGCATCTGGATCAGTATTAGGGACGCCCGAATAATTGATATAATAGTCGAAGGTCGCATCATTATCCCACATGATATAACCCCACTTTTTATGTCCTCCTTCTTCGTTTGTTCCTCTCCACCATCCAGTATTATAGTTTAGCCAATCTGATGATACTGCCATAAGATTAGTAACCATATAATCAATCAAACTTGTCAAATTCAGTTGATTCCAAAGCTCATC
>JAHDEL010000035.1:0-11454 GCA_020628855.1 Saprospiraceae bacterium
AATCTGGCCGCGTAGTTCAACTGGATAGAATATCAGATTTCGGCTCTGAGGGTTGAGGGTTCGAATCCTTCCGCGGTCACAATATCAGGTCTACAAAATATTTTGTAGGCCTGATTCTATTTTAGGTGTTATCTTAAGAGTTATATGAATGTCCAAAAAAGCAAATGGAGTAAAAAACATGCTAGGATGTTTACTTTATTCTCGTGGTTGTTTACCATGATTGGGTTTGCTATGTTGTTTGTTCCTGTGATATCAGCATTTGCTTATAGTCCTACTTTATTTGGCTTGATCTTTAGCGGGATTGGTTGGTATGGATATAAACAAACTCAATCTATAGGCACTTTTCCAAAGCTAGCGACCTTGTTCAGTATTCTAGTACTTGCTTATAGTGCTTATGCATACTACCAACAAAGGGAAATTGCGCAAGCTTTAGTAGGTATCAAGAAACAAAAGGATGCAATAGTAAAACAAGTAGTGGTTGGAGCTGCTAAAAAAGCATTAGAAGAAAGAAATGAAGCTAAAGCACGAGAAGCAAGAAAGCAGATTAAAGCCAACTTACATAGCATACCAAATTGGGCACCTCAATCACCTTCGACAATTTATGATTATTTCCATACATTGACTCCTTCGTTTTTTGACTATTCAATCTGTGGTCAACTGGATTCAGAGAAAGCAAGAAATGTCGAGATAAAAGTCAAAGACATTAAAAATGGCTACCTCAGTTTTAATCAAAAATGTGATGGGTTTAGAAATGAGTTGGTTTTATTCAAGCAACGAAGTACTCAGAGATCCATTTTAGGTCTGACAATATTTCGAGGATTTGGTCAACAAGCACTTGAAATCATGTACTATGATAGTGGAAATTGGATTTCTGTAAAGGATAAGTATTTTCCGAATGAGCAAGACATCCAGAAAGAGGTAAGGAAGAGTCTTGGCACATTAGAGCCACATGAAGTACAAGAATATCAGAGTGCGCTAGCAGATACAAATTCTAATTTGAGTGTTTTTTATTACCTGCCAAGGTATGGATATGATGTCTTAGTAAAACCCAATTTTGAGCTTACAAATGATACCACAACCTTGGCCAGAATTCGATGGGATGGAGAACGATTTATACTAGTCGAGACAGGTAACAGGTAAATCTTTTTCCAGATGTACTACTTGCATCTAATAAGATTATATTTGCACTCCTTAAAATTCAAAGTTACATGGCACTCAAATGTGGGATTGTTGGACTACCAAATGTTGGTAAATCTACTCTGTTCAACGCTTTAACAGCAGCAAAGGCTTTAGCCGCTAATTATCCATTTGCAACGAAAGATCCAAATGTTGGAATCATTACTGTTCCTGATACTAGACTCGACAAACTAGCCGAACTTGTTAATCCTCAGAAGGTGATTCCGACTACAGTTGAAATCGTGGATATTGCTGGATTAATAAAGGGAGCTAGTAAGGGTGAAGGTTTGGGAAATCAATTTCTAGCAAACATCAGAGAAGTTGATGCCATAGTGCATGTTGTAAGGTGCTTCGAAGATGGAAATGTAATCCATGTTGATGGAAGTGTTGATCCTGTCAGAGATAAGGAGATCATTGATATGGAGCTTATATTTAAAGATATCGATACAGTCGAAAAACGTATTGATAAATTAAAGAAACAAGCAAAGTCGGGAAATAAAGATGATGTCAAACTTGTAGATCAAACTCAACACTTGCTTGATCATCTTTCTAATGAGCTCCCTGCAAGAAGTTATGATGTGCCTGATACTTACAAGGCTATTTTTGATGAAATGTGCTTGCTTACGGCAAAGCCAGTGATCTATGTCTGTAATGTAGATGAAAATTCTGCGAAATCTGGAAATGCGATGACTAAAGCATTTAAGCAAAAAGTAGCTGATGAAAATGCTGAAGTCTTATTGATTAGTGCATCAATAGAAGCAGAAATTATTGAATTGGATGATGTGGAAGAAAGACTTGAATTCGTTAAGGAAATGGGACTAGATGAACCAGGAGTTAATCGTGTCATTAGAGCATGTTATAATATCCTAAATCTTATTACCTATTTTACAGCAGGTGAAAAAGAAGTTCGAGCCTGGACTGTATTGAGAGACTGTAAAGCACCTCAAGCTGCAGGAGTCATTCATACTGATTTTGAAAAAGGATTCATTAGAGCAGAAGTGATTCCTTACAATGATTATATAGCATGTGGATCAGAAGCAAGAGCCAGAGATGCTGGAAAACTCAATGTCGAAGGAAAAGAATATGTTGTTCAAGATGGAGATGTTATGCATTTTAGATTTAATGTTTAGAATTGTATCCAAATCCTCAATTAGTACGTCACAATAACAATGGTAGAATTGCGACGAAATCATAGTTCAGGAAAACGAGGACAATCATCCTCTAGAATAGCTCGTCTCACATTCTTTCTTGTTTTTTTGGTGATCAGTATTGTTGTACTTGGGTATTTATATTCAAAAAGGGATCTTGGAAGCACATACATACCTGTCAATTCAAGTCGGAATCAACCAATACAATCAAATAATACAAGTCAAAGCTCAAGACCATACCATGCAGCTGGTTCTGGATTAGAAATAGTAGACCATACATATTATAGTTTAGGCTATAATGAACAAGCAGAACAAGCAGCTTGGGTGGCTTATCCTCTAACGGCTCAATCCATTTATGTACCTAATGTCAAACGTACTAATTGGTTCAGTTTTGATACTTTAGTGTCCACACATAGTGCTGCGCACAGAGATTACAAGGGTAGTGGTTATACAAGAGGACATTTAGCCCCAGCTGGAGATATGGCCTTCAATAGGCAAGCCATGGAGGAGTCTTTTATGATGAGTAATATGTCTCCTCAATTGAGAGCTTTCAATAATGGGATTTGGAAAGAATTGGAAGAAAATGTTAGAGATTGGGCAGTCAAGAGAAAGTCAGTCTATATCGTTACTGGTCCCATTCTGACAAACGTTCAAAAGACAATTGGTAAAAACAACACAATAGCAGTTCCTTCTGCATTCTATAAAATTATTCTCGATCTGTCAGATCCAGTAAAGGAGGCAGTAGCATTCGTAATTCCTCATAGGAAATGTGACGAAAGAATCCAAGAGTTTGCTGTAAGCATAGACAGTGTAGAGGTATTGACTGGTCTTGACTTTTTTGCTCACCTGAACGAAGCTATACCATATGAATCAAGTTTCGATATTCATAATTGGAATTTTGATGAGAAGAAATATCAAGCTAGAATTAAGAAATGGAATTATGAATAATTGTAGATATTTGAATTATAAAAGCTTTTAATATGTCAGACATTACAAAATTTTCAGAAGAAATACTCAGTGGCTACACACTAGAAGGAGATTATATAGTAGCAGGTGGTGCAATGCTTGAAGGCGAGTGTCTTAAGGATCATTTTGTGAAAATTCCTCTCCGCACATTGAATCGGCACGGTCTTATAGCTGGTGCAACTGGAACAGGAAAGACAAAATCGCTGCAAGTAATTGCAGAACAGCTGTCGAATCATGGTATTCCAAGTATGCTCATGGATATCAAGGGGGATTTGTCCGGGATTGCAGCAGCAAGCCCTGGGCATAAGAAGATTGATGAACGGCATGAAGCTATTGGTCTACCTTTTGAGGCAGGCGTCAGTCCGGTTGAGTTTCTTTCACTATCAGATGAAAAAGGAGTAAGACTAAGGGCTACAGTCTCTGAGTTTGGACCAATTCTGCTTTCTAAAATCCTTGACTTGACAGATGTGCAGTCGGGAATATTGTCTGTTTTATTTAAGTATTGTGATGACAATCGCTTGCCTTTATTAGACCTTAATGATCTTAAGAAGATACTTCAATATGCAACTGATGATGCTGGCAAAGATGAAATAGAAAAGGAATATGGAAAGATTAGCAGCACTTCAGTAAGCACCATACTTAGAAAGATCGTTGAATTAGAGAGTCAAGGAGCAGAGCGTTTCTTTGGGGAGACATCTTTTGATGTGGAAGATTTGCTTCGAACAAATGATGAAGGCAAAGGTGTAGTTTCCATTTTGAGATTGACAGATATTCAAGGTAAGCCAAAACTCTTTTCAACTTTTATGTTACAGCTTCTTGCGGAGATTTATGCAACTATGCCTGAAGCAGGAGATTTACCAAAGCCTAAGTTAGCATTGTTTATTGATGAGGCGCATCTTGTTTTTAATGAAGCTTCAGATGCTTTATTGGATCAGATTGAAACTATCATCAAACTCATTCGGTCAAAAGGAGTAGGTATCTTCTTCATTACACAAAATCCAACCGATATTCCAGATTCAGTATTAAGTCAATTGGGTTTAAAAGTTCAACACGCATTAAGAGCATTTACTGCAAAGGACAGGAAAGCAATAAAAACTGCAAGCGAGAATTTTCCAATTAGTGACTACTATGAAACAGATGAGTTACTAACTACCATGGGGATTGGTGAGGCTATGGTTACTTGTCTGAATGAAGATGGAATACCGACGCCACTTGCTCATACTCTAATGCGGGCGCCTCAATCTCGAATGGATATTCTAACCAATGCTGAAATAGATTCAATAATTAAAGCTTCTGATCTTATTAGTAAATACAATAAGGTTGTCGATCGGGAGAGTGCTTATGAGATTCTCAATGAAAAAATTGAAGAATACAATACAATGCTAGCAGAACAAGAAGCTGAAGAAGAAAGACAGAAAGCTGAGAAGAAAGCGAGTTCCTCACGTTCAAGAAGTAGAAAGGAAGAAGGCTTTTTGGAGAGTAAAGCAGCAAGGACAATCGGAAAAGAAATTGGCAATGTGGCAGTGCGAGGCTTGTTGGGAGTCTTCGGAGTAAAAACAAGAAGAAGGAAGTTTTTCTAGGAGTTGAGTTGATTCAACTTCTGAGCAATGGCGGCTTCGGCTAACTTAATTACTTCTTTATCAGAGATGCTTCGATCTATAACAGGTAGCATATGTAGTTGCATATGAGTACCGAAAGGAATGGGTTTGCATACCCATCGTTCAAATTTCCAAAAATTATGTAATGCCACTGGGACAACTTTGGCTTCAGGCATAGTTTGGAGTAGTTTGAGTAATCCAAGTGCCTTGAACGGAAACATTTTACCGTCGCGAGCTCTTGCGCCCTCAGGAAAAATGACAGCCATATAGCCCAATGCATTGACTTGCTTTCCAAATGTGTCAATAGCTCTAAGTGCAGATCTACCATCAGTGAGACTAATCGTAGCGTTGCCTCCATGGCGAATATTGTATGAGATAGCTGGAATGCCTTTCCCTAAACTTTTTTTTGCGATAAATTTTGGCCTAAATTTTCTAAATGCCCAATGAATGGCCGGAATATCAAACATACATTGGTGATTACTGACCAGGATAATAGGATGATCAATGTCCAATTCAGAATAGTCAAGATTATAATAACTTATCCGATTACCCACGATCCATAATGCCTGGTTGAGAGTCCACACCATGCCTGTAACCACATAGGTATGGGCAGTTTCGGAAAATCTTCTTGCTACGACTTGAAGGACATGGAAGACTAAAAGGATGATTCCAAATACAATCCAAAAAAGGATAGTTGGTATCCACCAGATTATTTTTTTTAATAACATCTATGTGATAAAATTAATGCAAAAACACAGATCTCGAATTTATATAAGTGAATTTGATATGTGTTGAAGGATAATTCGAAGCTATTTTGGTATATTTCATTCACACTAATAAGCCTTAATGGTGTTGTACTTCATCAGAAATAGCATTTTGCATATCGGAATCATTACAATGATTCCGACTTTCACTTTGTCACAAGTCTCCATTTTTAGCGAAGTATTTGATGAGTCTAGTAATTCTACTTCTGGAATAAGTGCAGAAGGTGTGTCTTGGTCAACTTCTTGTCCAACTTGTGTTCCTGGAGCTGATTATTTTGCTGTGCAAAGCGGAAGTCTAGAGAATTTAGATAGCAATGGTCCAGCAACATTTAGCTTTGATAGTCCCATAGATGTAAGTCTATGTTCTTCTATTCAGATAAATTTTGATTTTGCATTTTCTGAAGGGTGGGAAGGAAGTGGAAATCTTGAATTTTGTAATGAAGAATCTGGTGGCAGTCCCGCGTGTAATATAGGAACACCACCTTGCAGTACAACTTGTGATCCTAGTACTCCCACTTTGGGCTCTTGCAATGGATGTTGGGATTTTCTTTGGGCTCAAGCATTTTTAGATAACTCAGAAGTAAGTCAGGAGCTTATTGGTGGATTCAATACTACAGATAGTGATCAATCCGGCACAATAATGATGGATTTCTGCACCAATGGTGCAGTAGATCTGAACATGATGATTACCACTCAAATGTGGGCAAACGACGAATCAGTTGAAATCAATAATATTGCTATTATTTGCTTTGAGAATGAACCAATGGTTGAAGTAGATGGGAGTGAAGGTCCAATTGAGTTATGTGTTGGAGATGATGTGGATCTAACCGAAGTAAATGTTTCTCCTTCGAAACTTGATGGTGGCGACTCTTGGAATTGGATGGGGCCAAATGGAGGGTTTAGTGGTTCTTCTACATATACATTAGCCGATGTACAACTTGAGGATTCTGGACTATATACAGTTAACACACTGGACGTCAATGGTTGCTCAGCAGAGGATGATATTATGATTGTGATAACGGTTTGTTGTGATGCAGAGGCAGGGAGTATAACGATAACCAAGTAACAGACTGTATGATTTATATATTTATTGTCTCTCCCTCACGATATGAGGATATAATATTATCTCTTATCTTCAATACATGAATATTCCTTCTCTTAATCCCAAGCGTATCGAAGTTATGAAATGGGTGGAGCAATTTGTCGATTATGCTTCAGACAATTTATTGAAGTCCATTGATAAAATGTGGCAACCAACTGACTTCTTGCCAAACTCTCAAGATCGAACTGAATTTGATAAGCAACTGACAGAGCTTCAAGATACAGCAGCTGCTATGAGCTATGACTTCTGGGTGGTGTTAGTTGGTGATACGATTACAGAAGAAGCTTTGCCTTCATATGAATCATGGATTGCTGCAATGGAGGGAGTCGATATTAGATCAAAGACAGGTTGGGGTAACTGGACAAGACGATGGACTGCAGAAGAAAATAGACATGGTGATTTACTGAATAAGTATCTCTACCTTTCAGGGAAAGTCAATATGAAAGCTGTTGAACAATCTACCCAGCTTCTCTTAGCAGATGGAATGGATATTCAGGCAGATTTTGATCCATATAAGACATTCATGTATACAAGTTTTCAGGAGCTAGCGACTAATATATCTCACCGTAGAGTTGCAACAATGGCCAAGCAGGCAGGGAATACCATTTTGGCAAAAATATGTGGAGTTATAGCAAGTGAAGAAGCCGTTCATGCTAAGGCTTATATGTCATTCATTGATAAAATATTTGAAGTTGATCCTTCGGAAATGATGGTTGCTTTTGCAGATATGATGAAAAAGAAGATTGTCATGCCTGCGCATAATCTCAGAGAGTTAGGAAATAAAGTCGGAGAAACTTTTGTTCATTTTTCAGAGGCGGCTCAAAGACTGGGTGTGTACACAAGTGAAGATTATGTGGAGATATTAAGTAGGCTTTTGGATCATTGGAGCATCGCGGATATGACTGACCTCAGTAGCGAAGCTGCAAAAGCCCAAGAATATTTAATGAAATTGCCGGATAGGTTGCTGAGAGTACTACAGAGATATCAAGTTACTCAAAAAGAATACGCGTATAGCTGGGTAAATAGTTAATTGCCTTTGACCTTGACAGGCATGACTTGCTCCTGATTGAGCAACTGTGTTGCATTAAAGATTTGTGTGAACTTTTGCCAAGGAGTCCTTTTGTGGTAATTCTCTCCAAAGTAATGGATGATTTGATTAAAGGTTTTGGCATCTTGAAAACCTTTGATCGGCTGTATCATCAAGAAGTTTTCGTCTAGAAAGACAATTGTAGGATAACTCATTTGACCTCTTAGAATTTCTTTAGCCAATTCATGATATCCTTTTTTGCCTCCATCAACAAAAGAGTAGGTCTTACCATTAAGCTCGATGTCTTCTTTGAATTCTGCATCAAATTTAACAGCGTAATAGTGCTCATTAAGATATTCCACAACCTTGGGGTGGGAGAAAGTCGTTGACTCCATTTTTTTACACCAACCACACCATTCTGTGTAAACATCTACAAAGACCTTTCGTGGCTCCACTTCATTGAGGACTTTTGCTTCCTCCCAAGTAACCCAGTTGATAGACTGAGAAACTAAGGAAAAATTTCCTAGTAGTAAAAACAATGGAAGTATAAACTTCATGTGTGGATTATAATACGTAAACATAAAAATCTGTCCAGATTCAATTTACTAACATCAAAAATAGCCATTATGTCTATCCTCTTAAAGTTTTTAAACAAACTTTAACTAGTCCTTAAAGATATAATCAATTGTGTCATTCAATATGTGATCTCTTTTGTTTAATTTTCCTCTCACTTGAGGTGCTTTCACCCCAGAACCAATTGGTTTTGAACTGGTTATGATTCTAGCTTCATCCCATAATCCCTTATTTATGAATTTCTGCATTGTATTTGTTCCTCCTTCTACCATCAGTAAATAAATTCCCATTTTATAAAGCGTTTTCAATAAATTCTCGATCTCATCTTCTCCTCTTTCAACAAGGAGGTGTCGAACATTGCTACTGTAATCTGTAGGATTCTTGGAAACAATAAGAGTTTCATAATTATCACTTATAATATGAAAAGTTTTGTCAAGTTTCTCTTCATAGTCAAATGTTATCCTCAAAGGAGAATCTCCAGGATAATGTCTAGCTGTTAATTGAGGATTGTCAACAAGTATTGTTTTGGTACCAACAAGTAGAGCATCTATCTCTGTTCTCCATTTGTGTACCAGAGTATTTGTGGACTGATTAGAAATTGAAGTTTTCTCATTTATCTTCCCAATGAATCTATCTGAACTTTGTGCGAATTTGATAATTACATAAGGTCGATTATGATTATTCATCACTGTAAATGGTCGAATGAGATTCTTACATTCTTTATGATTTATGAGGTTGACTGCCACTCCCTGATTTTTTAGAAATGCGAGACTTTTTCCCCGTAACTTCTTTGTTGGATCCTCATGCCCAACAATCAGTTTTGGGATTTTGTGTTTCAGAATTGCTTGAGCGCAAGGTGGAGTTTTGCCAACATGATTGCATGGTTCCAGAGTCACATACATTGTACTTTCGGAGAGTAAGTGTGCATACCCATTCTCTTTGACATTCTGGATTGCATTAGCTTCTGCATGATTTTGTCCATATTTTTCATGATAACCTTCTCCAAGTATTACATTATTATGAACAATCACACAACCAACTTTCGGATTAGACTTTACATGTTTACATCCTTTTTGTGCAAGATGAATCGCACGACTCATATAGAGTTCTTCCATGGTAGGATCAACCATGACAAATGGATCCAATTAGAGAAAGCATTGAGTCAACCTCTTCGGTTGTATTCATTGCCGAAAACGAAAAGCGAACAGGCTTTCTATTAGGATCTGCGCCAATTGCCTGCATAACATGGCTTGCTTTCAATGTGCCACTACTGCAAGCACTTCCTGCTGATGCATAAATGTTTTTCATGTCGAGATTTACTTCCATCAAATCTGAGTTTTTACTTTTTGGAAATCCAGTGCTCAAGACATGATTAAGATAATATTCTTGATTCCCATTGAATACAATGTCAGGGATAGTCTCTTTGAGGCCTTCCTTTAATTGTTTTCTCAGATTTTTTATATGAGCTTGCCACAGTTCTCTATTGTCAATTGATTGTTGTAATGCTTCAGCCATTCCTGCAATGCATATCACATTTTCAGTCCCACTCCTCATATTCCTTTCTTGAGAACCTCCAATCAATAGAGGATCCAATTTGTGGTCACCCTTAATGTAAACAAAACCAATTCCTTTTGGTCCATGAAATTTGTGTGCTGAACCAGTAAGAAAGTCAATACTTGATGCTTCCACGTCAATTGGAAGTTTACCAATGGTTTGTGCGGTGTCTGTATGGAACAATGCACCAAATTCCTTACATAGTGTCCCTATAGTTGTGAGATCAATAAGATTACCAATCTCATTATTCCCATGCATTAATGAAACTAGAGTTTTTTTAGCAGACTGACTTAATACATCTCTCAATTGATCAAGATCAATATTCCCCTCGTTATCTACATTGAGTAAAATAACCTCACATCCCAGTTTTTCTAACTCTTCAAGGGAGTGCAAAACACAATGATGTTCTATTGGAGATGAAATGATTCTGCGCACTCTTAATGACTGAAATGCCTTAAATAGGATGAGGTTGTTTGACTCAGTTGCACCTGAAGTGAAGAACACCTCTCCAACTGAGCTTATTATAGTATTAGCTACAGTCTTTCGAGCACGCTCTACAATTGTCTTAGCTTCTCTTCCTAGTCTATGTATACTCGAAGGATTTCCATAAGAATTATCAATTATTTCGTGCATTACTTGCTTGACTTCAGGTAGAAGTGGTGTGGTAGCTGCATTATCAAAGTAGTATCCCATAGTCCTATTTACATCAAATGTATTTCATCTTTCACATAACATCACAACAACAGTGGATTAGTTGAGTTTATTATAAACAAAAAGTTAGCATGTTAAATTTAGAAGAACTACTCAATATTCTTAACCTAGAAGTTCTAGATGACTGCTTATTTCGTGGTCAGAACTACATGACATCATGGGGTAGAGTATTTGGTGGTCAAGTACTTGGTCAAGCATTGAATGCAGCATATCAAACTGTTCCTCAAGACCGAATAGCACACTCATTACATGGATATTTTATACTTGGCGGTAATCTCGAAAGGCCTATAATTTATCAAGTAGATACCCTGAGAGATGGAGGAAGCTTTACCACCAGAAGAGTGACAGCCAGTCAAGGAGGAAAAGCCATCTTTGTTATGGCAGCTTCCTTTCAATTAAAGCAAGAAGGTTTTGATCACCAATCTGAAATGCCAGAGACGGTGGGACCAGAGAATCTCAAAACAGATATCGAACAGGCAGAAGCTATCAAGATGTTTGCCCCAGGAGTCTATAAAAGAATTAAAGGGCGTCACCAAAAAGCGATTGAGTTCAGACCAGTTGAAAAATTTGCTTTTGAGACAGCTATTAGAGGAAAAGCGGAAAGAAAAGTATGGATGAAAGTGACTGAGAAAAAGACTCTGACATTACCTCAGCAACATCAACTTCTTGCTTATGCATCAGATTATGAACTGTTACTAACTGCACTATTTCCACACAGAATGAAAGTAAATCCTGGTAAATTATTCATTGCAAGTCTGGATCACGCCATGTGGTTTCACAGAGATGTTGATTTTACCGACTGGCTGCTCTATGAGATTGTCAGTCCTTCTGCTTC
>JAHDEL010000035.1:11554-14004 GCA_020628855.1 Saprospiraceae bacterium
AAATGAATTATTCAGTCAAACAACGATTTCTAAGATACGTACAAATTGATACTCAAGCAGACCCGTATTCTGAGACTACACCTTCAACAATGAAACAACTGGATCTGAGCAGGGTCTTAAGTGAGGAACTCACAGCAATGGGTATAACACACGAAATGACTGAATCAGGACATATTCACGCTAGGATTCCCAGTAATTCTGCCAAGCAGAATGTACCTAGTATTTTCTTCTGTAGTCATGTAGATACGGCATATGATTGTAGTGGTACCAATGTTAAGCCAATTGTCCACTCGAATTACCAAGGTGGAGATATAGTATTACCGGATGATGAAGATCAGGTGATCACAATGGAAAAGTTTCCAGAATTGAAGGATAAAATTGGAGAAGACATCATAACAGCAAGTGGGTTGACCTTGTTGGGAGCTGACGATAAATCTGGAGTAGCTTGTATTATGGACGCAGCATATCAACTGATATCAAATCCAGAAATTGAACACGGAGACGTCGTACTTTTCTTCACCGTGGATGAAGAAATTGGAAGGGGAGTTGTTAGTGCTGATCTCTCTAAAATTAAAGCAGATTATGGATATACTCTAGACAGTGGTAATCTTGGGAATTTGGAATATGAAAACTTTTCAGCTAATAGTTTTAAGCTCTCTATCGAAGGTGTAAGTGCGCATCCTGGTTATGCGAAAGGAAAAATGGAGCACGCAATAAAAATAGCAGCAGATATTGTTTCTGCATTGCCTAAGGATAGCTTGAGTCCAGAGACGACATCAGCAAAACAAGGATTTATCCATCCAACAAATATCAGTGGTGGTTTAGAGAAGGCAGAAGTGAATTTTATTATTAGAGATTTCGATACAAGCCAACTTGATAATCATCAAGAAGTGATTATAAATACCGCGAACACAATCCTTAAGGACTACCCGAATTCTTCATTTACAACAGAAGTGAAAGAGCAGTATCGTAATATGGGAGATGTCATTTCTAATTCAATGGGAATAGTCGATACAGCAATTCAAGCAATGAAAAATGTCGGTATCACACCAAATATTGGTTCAATTCGAGGAGGTACTGATGGAGCCATACTTTCGCATAAAGGCTTACCATGTCCAAATCTTTTCTCGGGCCAGCATGGTATTCATTCAAAATTAGAATGGACAACTGTCCAAGAGATGCAGAAAGCTGTAGATACAGTGATTGAGATTTGTAGATTGACCGAGGCAAATGCTTAGTCTAGCTCTGGAGTTTGAATGTAAATGTAGTGCCTTCACCATAGGTAGAGTCATACTCAATTTCTCCACCATGTTGTTCAATGATCTTTTTACAAAAGGCTAGACCCATACCGGTTCCTTTGTATCCAGGACTTTGATTAAGATGTGTAAATGGTTTGAATATATCAGTCTTTGTTTCTTTGATTCCAATACCGTTGTCAATAATCTTGAATTCGATGGTATTTCCAACCTTTTGACCTTGAATCTTTACGAATGATGCCTTTTCTGCGTCTGCAAATTTGATTGCATTCGTAATTAGATTTTGAAAAACTCTACCAATTTTGATCTTGTCTCCCCTAAAGTCTGGTAAAGCACCTTCAATGCTAAGATTGACATTCTTCCTATGTGCTGCATCAGATACTGAGTCTAAGACATCTTGAACCAAGGTGTTAGCTTGAATAGCACTGTGTTTTACTTTTTGTGAGTTGACCTTAGAATAGTCAAGGAGATCTTCAATGAGGTGAGATAGATTTTGACTACTGGATTGAATAAATTCTAAAAATGTATTTTCTTGTTTATCTAATTTATGGGCGCTTTGCTCCTTAAGCAGTCTTGCGAAACTTGTGATAGTTTTTACTGGAGACTTGAGGTCATGAGATGCGATGTGTGCAAATTGCTCTAATTGATTATTGGATTCTTTATACTTCTCAATACTTTCTTCCAAGCGACTATTAATATCTTCTAAAGATTTGTTAGTCCTTTGCTTTAATAAATAGACCCAAAGCAGTGAAGCTAGAGCTATAAGAAAAGCGATGGATAACAATGTTAATAATCTTGTTCTTTGTTGGTTTATTTGTAGTAATCCGTCTTTCCTGATGTTGTCAGTTTCCAATTCAGCAATGGCCAATTTGTTTTGTTGGTTTTCAAATTGGATGTTTAGTATCTCTAACTCTTGTGCTTTGTTGACTTTGTCAATACTGTCTTTTAGTGCATTGGATTTTTTCAAATAGGATAGCGCTCTTGAAGGATTCCCAGATTTTTCTTCAATCTGAGCAAGAAGCACTTTAGCAAGATATTGTTCGTCCAGAACATCAGTCTCAATTGCCATGTTTAATGCCTTACTCGCATGCAGCCTTGCTTTAGGATAATCACCCAATTTTTGATATGCTTTTGATAATCCCAAATGAGCTTCAGCAATATCCTTTTTTGTTTGCATTTCTTTGGCGATAACAA
>JAHDEL010000035.1:14104-30365 GCA_020628855.1 Saprospiraceae bacterium
TAAGATAGAAATTGCCTTTTGCGAATTGGAGTGTACCAATGTCAAGGTTGTCAGCTGTTCCAGAACCTTCAAAGAATGTTAAAGCCTCATCAATGGTTTCTTGCGATTCATGAGCAAGACCACGCATGTTTTGATCCCTTGCAAGGAGCTGATATGTCAAGAGGAGTAGGTCTTTATCCTGAGTTTTTAATGCTTTTCTATGAATCTCTGCAATAGCAGAGTTTGTTTGTCTTTTCGTCTCTGTTTGATAGAAAACCTGATAAGCATCTAATTTTAATTGACTCACTTCTGACTGTTCAGAAGATCGATATTGTTCTGCATTTTGAAGATGGCTTTCGGCATCGGCGAACGCTTTCAAATTGATACTAATATCCGTTTGAGCAAGATAATATTCAAGCGCAAGATTAGGTTCTTTTTCAAAGTCGATGGAAGGTTCCAACTGATTCATAAGAATGACTGCAGAATCTGAGCGCAGCATAGAATACCGATAGATTTCTTTGAATAGCTGTCTTTGGAAATTCGAAATAAGCAATGACTGAGCGGAACCACTAAGGCACCACAATGTGGAAATAAGTAGGATTAATGATCTTTTGCTCAGCATTTTTCAAGATTAGACTTTCATCTATCTAAAATTAAGACAACTTCATGCTGTATTACCCTTGCCCACCGCATAAAAAAGATTATTTGTGACGGTTTGTGTATCATGCTATACACAAATTAGATTTTAAGGATTGAAGTCAAAAACAGTCTTTTCGTTATAAGTGCGGTTGCTATCAAAAATAACATTATCCATGTTGGGATGATTCATAGCATCTGGGGCAAATTGTGTTTCAAAACAAAATGCACTCAGGGAATTCAATGGTTGTCCGTAATATCCAGACCCATTCCCTTTGATGTTATCCGTGGTGTAAAATTGCATGCCAGGTTTTGTTGTTGTCACACTCAGTTTCCGTCCTGAACCAGGATCAAAAGCTACAATATTCCCTTTTCGAAGAATGTAATGGTGGTCATAACTCTGATTGTTTCTAATCGAACTCAAAACAGCATTTTGGCTCAAATCTAGAAAGCTATTTTTTACAGGTTTATAGTCACCAGTAGGTATAAGATCTTTATCTACTTCACACACTGTATCTGCAGGTATAGTGTACTGATGCTCATATATCGAATGTTCCTGCTGTGTACTTAAGTTAAAATAGGTATGGTTTGTCAAATTGATTGGAGTTGCTCTGTCGCTTTCTGCCTGAAATTCTGTGACTATTTTTCTGTCTTTTAGTGATATTGTCAGTGTAATTGCAACATTTCCAGGGTATCCGCACTCTCCATCAAACGAATTGTAATGAAGGACTGCAGTACTAGGATCCAATATTTCTACTTGCCAAAACACATCAGAAAAGCCTTTGTTTCCACCGTGAAGGTGATGAGATTTTCTGTTGCAATCAACTTGGTGGGAGTTTTCTTCAATTTGAAATCTTCCATTCTTTATCCTATTCGCGTATCTTCCAATAATAGCACCGAAATAACGCTGTCTTCCATGAATAAACTCATCCAGCGTTTGATATCCAATAATGCTATTACCCATGTTCCCATTTCGATCTGGAGAAAAGAGACTCACCCATCTGGCACCATAATTTGTAAACTGGAGTAGGAGAGTGTCTGTAGTTCCCAACGTGAACAAAGCCCCTTCTTTTGGAGCATTGACAAGAAAATCATTTTGACTAATCAACATCTTTTTTTGTTTTGGATGGCGTTCCAGAGCACGACACCTGCACAAACAGCAACATTTAGGCTATGTTTTGTTCCAAATTGCTGAATATCGATAACATGGTCACAGTGTTGAAGCAGGTTTTGATTAACACCTTCAACTTCATTACCAAAGACTATCATTGTGCTCTCGTTCGGCCATTGAAAATGAGAAAGGTGTAATGAGCTATCTGTTTGTTCTACTCCAACGATTCTAAAACCGGCTTCCTTGTATTCTCTAATCACAGCTTCTGCATTTTCGACCACAGTAAAGTCAACACTATTTGTTGCACCTATAGCTGATCGTTGAATCTCTTTGTGTGGAGGAGACGGTGTAATTCCTGCTAGGATTAGGTGCGAAATGGCGAAAGCATCGCATGTTCTGAAAAAAGCCCCAACATTCATACCCGATCGAATATTGTCTAGAAGAACTACAATAGCATGCTTTGGCTGTTGCTTATAAGTACTGACATCAACTCGCCCTAATTCTGAAAGCTTAAGCTTTCTCATGTTTATATGATTTTGCTGCTTTTACAAAATGCACAAACAATGGGTGGGGTTTCTCAACTGTACTCTTCAGTTCTGGATGAAATTGCACACCAATGAAGAAGGGATGTTCTTCTAATTCCATAATCTCCACAAGTTTGGTTTGAGGGTTTATTCCTGAAGCTATCATCCCTGCTTTAGCTAGTTGTTTGAGATAGGCATTGTTAATTTCATAACGATGTCTATGGCGTTCATTTACAGAGTTTGATTGATAGATTTTAGATGCGAGGCTTCCTTTTTTGAGGTCGCAATCATAAGCTCCTAAGCGCATCGTACCACCTTTTTTCTTTATTTTAATTTGATCAGGCATGAGATGGATTACTTTATCCTTTGCTCTTGGCTTAATCTCTTCGGAGGTCGCATTTTTGAGGTCTAACACATTTCTGGCAAATTCAATTACTGCCATTTGGAGGCCTAAACAAATACCGAAGAATGGAATGCCTTTTTCACGGACAACCTTGATTGCTTCGATTTTACCTTCTGTGCCTCTTTCTCCAAAGCCAGGGGCAATCAATACACCATGGAGGTTTTTGAGTTTGGATAAGACTTCACCTCTTTCTAGACTTTCTGAATGAATGGAAACGATATTGACTTTACATTCATTTTCTGCGCCTGCATGGACAAATGATTCGAGTATAGATTTATACGCATCTTGGAGCTCATTGTATTTTCCAATGAGTGCTATATTGACTTGTTCAGTTGGATTCTTTAACCTCCCTAAGAATTCTTTCCAATTATCAAGTTTAGGATCATGTTTTGACTTGAGTTTTAATTTAGAAAGTACTATCGTATCTAGTTTCTCTTTTAACATCAATAGAGGAACATCATAAATACTTTCTGCATCGATTGCCTCAATCACAGAATTTTTGTTGACATTACAAAAAAGAGCTAGCTTCGATCTAATCTCTTTAGTTAGTGGCTTTTCCGTCCTGCAAACTAAGACATCTGGTTGAATACCAGTTTGTAATAATTCTTTTACAGAATGTTGTGTGGGTTTCGTTTTTAATTCGCTTGCAGCACTGAGATATGGTATCAATGTCAAATGAATCCTAAGACTATCATGAACTCCTAATTCTCGGGTTAATTGACGGATAGCCTCAAGGTAAGGAAGAGATTCAATATCACCTACTGTTCCTCCTATTTCAGTAATAACAACATCATATTGGTTGGCATTTCCAAGCAGAGTCATTCTTCTTTTGATCTCATCTGTTATATGAGGTATTACCTGCACCGTCTTTCCTAGATAATCACCTGCTCTTTCTTTGTTAATAACAGTTTGATATATTCTGCCTGTCGTTACATTATTTGCTTGTGAGGTAGGAGTGTTTAGGAAACGTTCATAGTGACCAAGGTCTAGATCAGTTTCTGCTCCATCCTCAGTGACAAAGCACTCACCATGCTCATATGGGTTGAGTGTACCTGGGTCTACATTAATGTAGGGGTCAAACTTTTGAATAGTAACTTTTAAACCTCTTGACTGGAGTAATTTAGCAAGAGCAGAAGAGATTATTCCTTTTCCTAATGAAGAGGTTACACCTCCCGTAACGAATACATATTTAGCCATAATATTGAGTACGATATTGAAGTATCGTCACGGAATGCAAAAGTAAACATTTATTCAACGAATACCGAATCATAAGAGTGATTATAGGTGATTTAGTTATCGTAATTCATGGATTATTGCTACATTATAACTATTATTGTCAATATGACACGAAGTAGTATTGAAATCAAAATTCAGAAGTATGAAGGACTATTTGAAGAAAGATGATTGGAAGGTGATTGAAGAAGGCTTTCACCCTGAATACAATGAAATCTCTGAAAGTATTTTTAGCACAGGCAACGGCTACATGGGTACTAGAGGTAATTTTGAAGAAAATTACTCTGGTAGCTCATTACAAGGCAGTTATGTATCTGGAATATACTATCCTGATAAGACAAGAGTAGGTTGGTGGAAAAACGGCTATCCCGAGTACTTTGCAAAGGTGCTCAATAATGTCAATTGGATAGGTATCAGAATATCAATTAATGGTAAAATTATCGATCTGAATGAGGTCAAAATTTTGCATTTTACAAGAGAGTTAAACCTTAAGAATGCAATGTACTCAAAGACAATTACCTTCGAAATAGAAGAAGGAGTATTCACTATCCAGTCGGAGAGATTTTGTAGTTATGCTACTCAAGAATTAGGCTGTATTAAGTATTCAATTAGCACATCAAACTATACTGGACAGGTCACTGTAATTCCTTACCTTGACTTTAATGTCAGAAATCAGGATTCAAATTATGACGAGCAGTTCTGGGATATCTATGATAATTCTGCTAGTAACGATAAATATGTAGAGGCTACAACGAAAAAAACCAATTTTACAGTCAGGGCAAAGATGGCTGTTTCCATTCTGGATAGAGAGGCAAAGTCAGTCAATGCTTATGCTCAAGGCTATTATGAAAGAAGTTTTGAACTTGATATTGCTCCCGAAAACCCTATCGCTCTTACTAAGTTAGTCATAATTACTACTTCTTTTCATCATGATAATTTGGCGAATTCTTCTATAGACTTAGTTTCAGAAGTCAAATCACTGGATTATGATCAACACAAAACGGCTCATGAGACAATATGGTCAGAAAAGTGGGAGATGAGTGATGTGGTCATCTCAGGTGATGTAGCAGCACAACAGGGCATCAGGTTCAATATCTTGCAAATGCATCAAACATATTCTGGAGAAGACCCTAGACTAAATATCGGTCCAAAAGGATTCACCGGAGAAAAATATGGTGGTAGTACTTATTGGGATACTGAAGCTTATTGTCTACCATTCTATATGAGCACTGCGCCCCAAAAAGTTGCTAAGAACCTCTTGGTTTATCGCTACAAACACCTTCAGAAAGCTATTGAGAATGCTGAAAAACTTGGTTTTACATCAGGTGCAGCATTATACCCAATGGTTACAATGAATGGAGAAGAATGCCATAACGAATGGGAGATAACCTTTGAGGAGATTCATAGAAATGGAGCAATTGCTTATGCTATCTATGATTATATCAGATATACAGGTGATAAAGAATACTTGAAAGAGTATGGTCTGGAAGTATTGATCGGGATCGCTAGATTTTGGGCTCAAAGATGTAACTATTCCGAAAACATCAAACAGTATGTCATCTTAGGAGTCACAGGTCCTAATGAATATGAAAACAATGTCAATAATAACTGGTATACAAATTATATCGCAAAGTGGTGCATGCAATATACTTTGAAGTGTATTGAGATGATGAAGACTGACAGTGCTGTTCATCTTGCGAACATTTTAGATAAACTAGAATTTAGTGAAGAAGAAGCAGATCGGTGGATTGAGATTGTAGCAGGAATGCACTTACCTTATGATTCCGAAAGAAATGTCTTTCTACAACAAGATGGTTTCTTAGATAAAGAACTAATTCCAGTTGACCAGTTGAAAGAAGAAGATAAACCATTAAATCAAAACTGGTCTTGGGACAGAATACTCAGGTCCTGTTATATAAAGCAAGCAGATGTATTGCAAGGGATGTATTTTTTTGAAGAACATTTTACTGCAGAGCAACTGAGAAGCAACTTTGATTTTTACGAACCAATGACTGTGCACGAATCTTCTTTGTCTCCTTGTGTTCATTCTATTTTGGCTTCTAAGCTGAGTAAGTTAGACAAAGCTTATGAAATGTATCTGAGGACATCACGACTGGACTTGGATGATTATAATAATGATACCCAAGATGGTCTACATATTACTAGCATGGCTGGTAGCTGGATGTCAATAGTCAAAGGGTTCGGCGGTATGCGTGTACTCAATGATGTACTTCATTTAAGTCCAATAATCCCGAAAGAATGGGAAGGATACAGTTTTAAACTCTTATTTAGAGAACATTTATTGATGATCAAAGTGGACAAAACTCAAATCACAGTTGAAAACACATCTGATGTTTCTGTATCATTACAGATTTTCGACCAAAAGATTTCTGTGCCTTCACAAGATTCTCTTAGTGTTGGTCTAGCTTACTCTACATAATCAAGCAACATGATGAATAAGAAAAAACTTTCTTTTTTCAATATTTGGAATATGAGTTTTGGTTTCCTTGGAATCCAGTTTGGATTTGCTTTACAAGGAGGTTTTATGTCAAGAATATTTCAGACTCTAGGTGCAAGTAAAGATGCAATTCCAATGTTATGGATTTTTGCTCCATTGGCAGGACTTATTGTTCAACCTATCATTGGCTATCTAAGTGATCGTACTTGGAATCCTAGATGGGGAAGGAGAAAACCTTTCTTTTTTATTGGAGCTGTTTTGGCCTCGCTTGCTTTAATAGTTATGCCATATTCTCCAGTCCTTTGGGTGGCGGTTGGGCTGCTTCTCATTCTTGATGCATCGATTAATATTAGCATGGAGCCATTTAGGGCACTCGTGGCAGATCTGTTGCCCGAGTCACAAAGGAGTTACGGTTTTGTTGTCCAGACATTAATAATTGGAATAGGAACTTTTGTAGCTAGTCAGTTACCAAGAGTGCTCAATCAATTAGGTGTTAGTAATGAAGCTGCGTCTAATATTGTCCCTGCTAATGTGAAGTTGGCTTTCTTGATTGGTGGAATTGTATTCATGGCTTCCATTCTTTATACCATTTTTACAACGGAAGAATATCCTCCTGAAGATATCGAAGCTTTCGAAGCCGAAAAAGAAGCAACTAAAGGTGTTGAAAATGGAATAACAGAAATCTTAGAAAATATAAAGACAATGCCATCTACGATGAAGCGACTAGGTGTTGTCCAGTTTTTTAGTTGGTTTGCTTTTTTTACCATGTGGAGTATGGCTACTCCTGCGCTGACGGAGCATGTGTTTAATGCGCCAAAGCCTGATTCAAATTCAATGACTAGTGAAGCCTATGCGCTTGCTGATCAAGCTTATAATACAGCTGCAGATTTAGTGGGGGCAGCGATGGGTACTTATGGTCTGACATCTATGTTGTTTGCATTAATCTTAACCTTTATCACAAGAAAATTCATAGTTAACAGAAAATGGGTTCATCTACTTTCTCTGATCATAGGAGGTTTAGGTTTTATCCTGATGTATTTTACTGGCGATCAACAAATGCTGAACATTTGCTTTGCTTTGATAGGTATAGCTTGGGGTAGTATACTTTCTATGCCATATGCGATGCTTTCTTCCACGATTAACCCTAAGAAAATGGGGGTCTACATGGGACTCTTTAATATGTTCATCGTAATTCCTCAGATAGTTGCTTCAGTTGGCGGTATTAATTTTGCCTATAAAACCTTCTTTGGTGAGGCTATTATTAATACTATGTTGCTTGCCGGTGCGTGCTTGATTTTAGCGGGTATAAGTAATCTACTGATCACTAATCCGGAAGCGATCAAGTATCAAGGAAAAAAATAAAGAGACTACACAAGGCAATCTCTTTATCACTACTAAAATTATTTTCGTCTTATGTTGCTGGTTAATATCCAGGGTTTTGCTCGAGATTAGGATTTGCCAGAAGATCTGAAGCTGGAATTGGAAAAATATTTCTAAAGCTTTCAGTTGTTCTTCCTTCTTTTACATTGCCTTTCCATGGCCAGATCCCATTCTCAGTAAATTGATTAAATCTTACGAGATCAATTCTTCTTGTTCCTTCCCAGAATAGCTCTCTCACTCTTTCATCAAGAATAAGGTCAAGGTTAAGATCAGCTGCATTGATGTTCCCAGTACTATCTCCATAAGCTCGTTCTCTGAGCGCATTAATGTAGTCAGTCGCTGAAGCTTGGTCTCCACCGCCACCTCTTAAGAAAGCCTCAGCATACATGAGGTAGGCATCTGCTAATCTGAACATTGGATAATCTGTATCTGCATGAGTAGGGTCAGAGCCACCTACACCATTGATATCTGCATTGCTGTATTTTGGTGCTGCAATTCCTTGAGAGAATACACCGATGTCATCGATGTCAACAGTATGTCCTTGAGTCCAGAAGAAAGAAGATCTACTATCAATAGTTCCAGTTAAGTCTGGATATTTATCGAGGATCACACTGGTAGTCCTCAGCCCAGCCCAACCATTGGTGTTGACTCCCCAGTCAGCACTATTCATTGTTGGTCCTATTGCAGCATTAATGAGGAATGTGGTGCAGCCCCAACTCTGAGATTGTTTTCCATCTGAAGGTAATGCAAAGATGATCTCATTAGAATTGTGGTTGTCTTTCATAAAGAGCTCAATGTAATTTGGCTCAAGACTATAGCCAGCTCCAATGACTTTTTGGCAAGCTTCTAAACAATCTGCATAATGATCAAGACCTACCATGCTTTCAGCATTGAGATACAACTTGGCTTGGAGCATCCAAACCCCAGCTTTGTCAACTCTTCCATATTCATTTTGCATTGGGTCAGGTAATTGAGTTTCTATACCTGTTAATTCTTCCATAATGAAGTTAAACAGTTCAACAGGATCTGCCTGTGCTGGAGGTTCTGCCGTGATTGATGTAACCAAAGCTACATTCCTGAAAAGATCTAATGAATGCCAATAAGCCATTGCTCTCAAAAATCTCGCTTCTGCAACATATCCTCTCACAACAGCTTTCTCTTCTTCAGTAAGACCATTAGCATCTAGTCTTTCATCTGATGCTTGTGTAATAAAGTCATTGCAAATAGAAACAATAAGTGCAATACGGTAATACAGCACTCTAATAAATTGATTCTCTGAGCTCCAAGAATGTTCATGTAAATCCCTAATTCCTGCATCTGTCCATCCAAGTACAGCTTCATCTGTAGTACATTCTTGTGCTTTCCAATATGCTCGAATATAACTCGTAAACCCTTCGTCATTCACGATGGAAATATCACCATCACCATTGGGTCCATCTTGCCCTGTTAGAGAATAAGCGGCATAAGCTTTTGCTAAATAGGATTTATACGCTTCTGCATCTTGAAAAATTTGGTCTTCAGTAAATGCGTCTGCTGGAGATAATGCTAAATCTGTGCATTGAAACAAACTTGATAGCATTAACCCAAAGCCGATGTATAGTATTAATTTTTTCATGTCTTTCTGATTAAATGCCAATATTAAGGCCGATGAGAAAATTGCGAGAAATAGGGTAGAGATTATTATCTATTCCTCCATTATACTGTGGTAATTCTGGATCTAATCCAGAGTATCCTGTCAATGTCATCAGATTCGTAACTGTACCAAATATTCGGAAGTTTCGGAACACAGAATTCTTCTTCAACTTGTAGCCTAAGGTTACATTATCCAATTTGAAAAAGGAAGCATTTTCAACATAGTAATCTGACTTCAGTTGTCTTTCTTTAAAATTGAGAACAAATGCAGACGCATCGACATTATTAGTAACTCTATCCGTGAGTTTGTCAAAGTACCCATTCGCAGAAGCAACATTGTTGTATACATAGTTGCCAATATGAGAACGCATAGTTGCAGACAAATCAAATTGTTTGTAGTTGAAGCTTGTTGTAAGACCTAACATCAAGTCTGGTGCAGCTTTCTTATTTACTGCTAAATCGTTTTCGTTGATCAGGCCATCATCATTTAAGTCTTCGTAGATGTCTAATAAGTCAATAAAGCCATCACCATTGAAGTCCTCAGTGTCAACTAAAGGCAAACCGTCAGCGCCGCGTTTATGTTGGTATGTTCGGAATGTACCAAGACTTTCTCCAACTTTTAAAATTTGGATAGTTTGACCAACATCACCAGTAATTCCACCTGTCTCATACCCTCCAAAATCTGGGTCGTTGGTATTATCCAATTTGACAATTTTATTCGTATTGCGCGTCGCGTTCAAATTAATGTTCCAACCAAAGTTTTTTCTATCATAAAGGACAGTGTTGAGGGTAAGTTCTACACCTTTGTTAGAAACCTCACCGACATTTGTAATTACTCTATCAGATAGATTAGTAAATGCAGGTGCTGCAATCTTAAAAATGAGATCACTCGTATTCTTATTATAGAACTCTAAACTCCCGCTAATCCGATTATTGAAAAGTCCATAGTCGATTCCAAAATTCACAGTTGTTGATTCCTCCCATTTGATATTGGGATCAACACCAATACCTCTTAACGTTTGAACAAATTGATCACCAAACTGGTATGCTGCATCTGTGGTACTATAACTGTAAAATGTTGAATAAAGAAAATCGTTGAATTCCTGGCTTCCTGTAACACCCCAACTCAATCTTAACTTAAGGTCAGAAAATGTATTTGTCAATCCACTTGCAAAATCTTCCTGAAGTACTCTCCATGCAACAGCAGCTGATGGGAATAGTCCCCATCTATTTCCTTGACCAAATCTTGATGATCCATCTCTTCTTAATGACCCTGTTACAAGATATTTTTCTCCTATATTCAGATTCGCTCTTCCAAAAAAGGAGATAATTCTGTTGGTGACAAAGAAGGAGTCAGGTTGGATATCAGCTGTATAAATATATTCTCCATTTTCTTCCATGAGTTCTCTGCCTTCTTCCCAACGATTCTGTTGATCACTTTCTAGCCAAGAATGTCCAGCCACAATATTCAAAGTAGAGTTAATTTTCTTTAATGGCATGTTGTAAGTACCATAGGTTTCAATCTGCTTTGTATAATTTTCAAAATCTTCTAAGAAGAGATAACCACCTCTCACAAACGATTCATTATCCTTCAAGAGTGGATCTTGAAATTTTCTTTTATCTCCATTAATCAAATCATAACTCACATCTGAAGTAAGAGAAAGACCTTCAATGAATGGTAGGTTAATTGTCAATCCTGCAGTATTGAGAGATCTAGTCGCATTTCCTGTTTCATTAGTCAACAGGAGTGTCGATACGGGATTATTTACGGCAAGTGGATCATTCCACTGGAAGTAACCACCAAAAACAGATTCTTCATCAAAGACAGGTCTTGTTGGATCAAAAGCCAACGCTGAGCCCATCACATCAGGAGAGAATCGATCAGTTGTCAACCCTGTTTTTGATCTTAATCTTACTTCAAGTAAGTTATCAAAAAATTTCATATTGACGTTTCCACCGAAGCTAGTTGTTTGATGCTCTGAAGTAAGTATTACTCCTTTGTTTCTCAAGAAACCTCCAAAGAGTCTATAGTTAACATTCTTCTTTCCGCCGGATACTGCAAGGTTATGTTCTGTGCTGGTTGCTGCTTGAGTCACTTCATCGACCCAATCTGTATTTTGATCGCCAAGAAATTCAATTTCCTGAGGAGCTTTGGCAATAATCGCATTTCTAAAATTGTCTGGCGAGAGTTGGTTTGGAGTTCCAGCAAAAAGCGAGGAGTTAGCGTTACCAGAATAATCAATCTTGAGCTTGCCAGATTCACCTTGTTTTGTTGTAATAATAATTACACCATTTGCGCCTCTAGAACCGTAAATTGCTGCAGCACTGGCATCTTTTAATACGGTCATACTAGCTATCTCGCTGGCATTGACAAAGTTGAGAGGGTTTCTTGAGCCGGCCAAATCTCGATTGTCCATTGGGACACCATCGATTACAATAAGCGGATCATTGGATGCACCAAATTCTTCTCCAATTGATGTTCCACCCCTAATTCTAATTCGTGATTCTCCACCAGGATCCGAGTTGCTTGAGATGTTTAAGCCAGCGACCTTACCATTGAGTAATTTTTCTGGAGAATTAATGGTGCCTTGCAGAAAGTCTTTTTCGTTGACTTTTGTGACAACACCTGTCAAGTCTTTCTTACCAACTGCTCCATATCCAATGACAACAACTTCATCAAGGAGTTCGGTGGCTTCTGCAAGAGCAATCGTGCCATTAAAATCTACTGTGACAGGGATTTCTGTGGTCTCATATCCCACATAAGAGATGACTAGGATGTCTCCATCTTTTGCATCAATGGTGTAATTGCCATCAATATCTGTAATAGTTCCTACTGATTCAGATCCTTTGACAGTGATGTTAACACCTATTAATCCTTCACCAGTATTAGGATCAGTTATGGTACCATTTATTTGTGCGGAAGCATCTGCCAATGCAAGTAGAGAAAGGACAAAGCAAACCCACAAACACTTTAGGTTAGTAAAGTATCTCATAGTTGGTAATTTAAGATTGGATAATTGATTGTCTATCTGGACAATCAAAAAAGAAAATGGGCTACCAAGCAATACTTGATAACCCATTTTTACTAATTTATTGTACTGTTGCTGTGTACACTTCACCATCAAATGAAAGTGTCACAGTATAAGTGCCTGCTTGACCTAATGCTATATTACTACCATCAGTATTCAAGAAAGTTAAGTCACCACCTAAGTTGTGCGCCCAGTCATTACCAGCTCTGAATTTCCACTCACCTGTAGAAAACTCACCAGTAATAGAGTAAGTAGTTACTCCTGCATCAAAGCCATCCGCATTCATTGCAGCATCAACTCCCCAATCAGCAGAAGGTCCTCCTTCTCCAATAATACTCCATCCAGCATCTGTCATTGTTGCAGACCAAGTATCTCCTTCATCAGCTGTAGTTAAAACGATATATCTTGCACCAGCACCTGGAGAAGGGATGTCAGCACCACCTTGACCAAGAGCAGCTAGGTCACCCCCTAAGTTAAAGTCCCAAGCATCATTTGCTCTGAATTTCCAATTTCCAGAATCAGCAAAAGTAACAACACCATACCAAGAGTGAACACCATTTTCTTCTTTGTGGAATAAGTTTCTATCTGCATTCCACTCATTAGCTGTTGCATCTCCGATAACTGCCATTTGGAAGTCATTTGGATTAAACGTAATCTCAGGAGCATCACCAGTTCTTTCTACATCAAGTCCCCAACCACTTTGACGATCCCATGTAAGAGTCGTTGTATACTCTGCATCTTCTTCTTGCTGTATATTCGAAGACCCCGGCATGAGTTCAGCAAGCGTTCCACCAAAGTTGGTAAATAATTGATAGCCATTTGCAGGGTCATCCAGAGTACCATTAGGATCAATTCTTCTATTGATTGTCCATCGGCAGTTTAATCTGATTTTATATTCTCCGCTTCTCAAAATAACTCCTTCTGCTGACCAAGATCCTCCATCAGATGTTACACTACCAGACAACGGAGTATCATTAGTCCATCCACCTTCTGTTCCGCTGCCAATCAAGCTAGCTTCAACAATCTGATGAAGAACTAATTCGCTTGTTTGTTGGTCATGAGAAACTTTATAGAGACCTGAGTTCGCAATGTTGAATGCAGGTCCATCTGCTTGGGTAGAAACTACCATGTAATCATTATAACCACAAATAGAACTTCCATCAACTCCTTCATCATTTATTACTTCCATCGACCCACCAATAGTTGCTGATATTTCTTTATCTGTTACTTCAACAACATTATAATCACCTGCGTCAAGCCACATGTAGCCAGCCATAAAACCAGTCCTTTCCTGTGTTCCAAAGCCTGAAGCTTCAACAACCTCGGATACTAAACCTGCTGAACTCACAGGGTTTTCACCATCAAGAGCCAGATAAAGTCCGTTTGAAACGTTTACACTTCCTTCTCCTGGATCGATCACGATCGGATCTTCTTCATCACAAGATGTGAACATCATTGCTCCTGCAAGCATGCAGAGGAAAGCATAATTCATTAATTTTTTCATAGTAGATTTTTTTGTTTTAGTAGATATTTATGATACTTAGTGTCAAAATGACATTAATTCAATTTGACGCAAGTTAAGGAAAAAATAAATTATCATAAGCAATATATAGATAATTTTCTATAACGTATTGAAGCAAAGAGAGTTATCTGATTTCATTGCTCTCAGGTGGTATTGTGGAATCAAATAATGAAGGAAAACTGACCTCTCTTTTTCATTTTTTGATAACTGTCAAAATCAAACTTGTAGAGTTTTGCAGGTCTGTGAGAAACATCATCTTGTACTTCACCTAGATCAATAACTAGATTATTATTGTTGAGTTTTCTTCTAAAGTTTCTTTTATCTAATGTAATTCCCAAGATGTTTTCATAGAGTAATTGCAATTGATTCAAAGTAAATTTTTCTGGTAGTAGATTAAACCCTACAGGCTTTTCTTTGATTCTATCCTGAAGCCTCTTGTGACTTGCTTTTACAATAGCTTCATGGTCAAATGCCATATCTTTTGCCTCTGATATTTCAATCCATTTGAGATCTTTATTTTGGGCATCAACGAGTTTGTATTCGTCAATTTTGACAAGTGAGTAATATGCGATAGTTATTACTCGATCCATTGGATGTCTATCTAAACTACTAAAGACCTTTACTTCTTCCATGTAAATGTCTTCCAGACCAGCTCTTTGAGAAAGAACACGCTTGATTGCTTCATCCATCGTTTCATGAGTATGGACCAAATCTCCAAGTACGGAATACTTACCCACGAAAGGCTCTTGGTTACAATTGATGACAAGGACTTTCAGACTACTGTGGTCATAGCCAAATATCACGCAATCTACTGAAACCAAACAACCAAAGGTTTTTTTGATTTCCTTTAAATTACTTTCTACTATTTCTATATGCGGATCATACATAAGACTTGAATTTGCACCAAATTCTTCGCAAAAATAGAATTTTACTTTTGCAACACAATTTCATACACAAATAGAGTATTTTTATGGTATGAAATCACGAGCTCTCTTGCTCTTAGTATTCTTTATAAAAGCTTCAATACTTCCAGGTTGTGTCGAAGATTGTACTAGTTCGTGTTGCGATAGTACCAATTTGCCTTTGGAGCAGGAGAAGGACTGTGAAGGTCTGTGTCTTTGTTTGACCTGTGGCAATACCCTTGTTTTTTCTCTTCCTGATGCAGCCACAGCATTGCGATTGAAACCAGAGGTTGATCTTGCTCAAATAGCGAATACAGATCAATCTCGCATTAGCGAGAACTTCTCAAGTTCTGTTTGGCATCCACCTGCCGAAAGTAAGGATGAGTGCATTGGATAAGTCTGTCCAATGCTTACATTTCTTAACTTTCAATTTTAAAACACAATGAAATTATTTAACATCACCTCAATGAAGGTGATACTTATACTTGCAGTACTCCTCTGTTATTTCGAGAGTTTTGGTCAAAGCCAAACTTCACTAAAGGTTGAAGGGGCCTGTGGAATGTGCAAAGCTACCATTGAAGAAGTAGCATCTGAGTTTTCTCAGTTAAGACAAATAAAGTATGACCTTAATGCTAAGCTGCTTACTTTCAAGGTTGAGCCAGAAGGTTTCGAACTAGAAGAGTTAGCAATGGCTTTGTCTAATGCTGGTTATGCAAATGCAATATTTCCTGCTAACGAAGAAGCATACAATGACTTGCCTCTTTGTTGTCAGTACAGAGATGCACAAGGCGATGCAGAAGGAAGTATGAGTCATAATGACACAGCACCTGCTTTATCACAATTTGTCAATGGCTTGGTTGTTACAGCAGAGGGTTTTGAACCTCTCATCGGTGCAACGGTAAGATGGAGCCATGCCCAAACTGGAACAGCTACAGATGTGGATGGGAGATTCGAAATCGGTAGAATTAAAGGAGCAAAACAGTTAATCATCAGTTATATCGGATTTGATAATGATACAATTGATGTTTCTGCTGTTAATGAAATTCATCATGTCATGAATAGTACTACCATCTTGGATGAAGTTGTCATTAGTCATCGATCTAAGACCACCTCAATTTCTTTTGTTGATCCTATCCAAACTTTGGTAGTTACAGAGCAAGAGTTATGCAAAGCCGCATGTTGTAGCTTATCAGAGAGCTTTGAAACAAGTCCATCTATAGATGTCAGTTTTACAGATGCTGTGACTGGTACAAGGCAGATTCAAATGCTTGGCCTTGACGGCAAATATGTTCAGATTTCAAGAGAATTAATTCCGGATGTCAGAAGCCTTTCTGCTATTCATGGTTTAGAAAGCACTCCAGGTCCCTGGATAGAAAGCATTCAATTAAGCAAAGGTGTAGGCAGTGTTGTAAATGGCTTTGAAAGCATGACCGGGCAAATAAATGTGGAGCT
>JAHDEL010000035.1:30465-36126 GCA_020628855.1 Saprospiraceae bacterium
GTAGCAGGTCAAGTTGATTTTGTACCTGAAGACATTGATTGGAAGTCAGGTATATGGGGAAGTCAAAATGAATTAAAAAAACTTGATCTCTGGTCCAAGGTGGGAAAGGTGTTAAATGAAGTAAAGAATCGAAGCATAGGACTTCAAGTAGCTTATGTTAGCCATAGTCATGCCGCAACTTATGGTTTGAAAAACTATTCAGTTGATCATGCCATGTATTACGCCAATCTGATTTTTCAGACCGAATTGGTGTCTTCAGCCCATCAACTCACTACTGGGCTATCATTCCTGTCGGATGATATTCTTGAATTTGGAGTCATTAATCCGATTCAAGGCATTGATCAGGAAGACCTTCCTTACGAATTTGAATCAAAGCGAGACGAGCGAATTCCAGGAATTTTCGGAGAATACACATTTAAGCCATCTAGTCAATGGACTGCAGTGCTTGGATTGCGTGCTGATCAACATAATAATTATGGGTTTCAATTGACACCACGATTCCATCTTCGCTATGCTCCAACTGATAATACGACATTGCGATTTGTCACTGGAAGTGGTTGGCGAACTCCGAATATTTTTTCAGAAAACCCTAGAATATGGGCTAGTAATAGGAACATTACATTCAAAGATGGTGTCACACCTTACGGCCTAGGTCTTGAAAAGAGTTGGAATATTGGAGTTAATTTAACTCAACAACTCGAGTTGGGACAGAGAGAAGGGATATTGAGTCTTGATTATTATTGGACACAGTTTGAGAATCAAGTCATTGCAGATTATGAGGGGAGATTTGAAGTTGGTACATCACTACCAATCTCTTTCCTTAATCAAAATGGAGAATCCTATGGCCATAGTGCCCAAGCGCAGATAGACATTGAAGTGATAAAGAACTTTGACATGAGGCTTGCTTACCGATACAACATTTCATTTGCACAATTGGGAGGACAAGTCGTGGAGACACCTTATAATCCTTTTCATAAAGCATTTGTCAATTTGGCTTATGAAGTGACGGATGATTGGTATTTTGATACAACACTCAGTTGGAGAAGTAAACAGCGGCTACCTGCTTTGATCGAGGTTGATGGATTGAACTATAACTTGTATAGTGAAGACTTCTTTTTGTTGAATGCTCAAATTCGAAAATTCTTAGCTCCAGAATTTGAATGTTATCTGGGCGTCGAGAATCTACTAAATTATGTTCAGCAATCTCCAATTATAAATGCAGATAATCCATTTGGAAGTGCATTTGATGCATCTGTAATCTGGGCACCAATATTTGGAAGAAATATTTATCTAGGTCTCCGTTACAGACTACCAAAATAATTATGTTATTAAATTCGCAAAAAAACTTAACCTGATGAATTATTTAGGGAGATTATTTACCTGCATGATTGCTCTTGTTTGCATGATGAGTTGCAATAAGAAAACAATGGTTGTTATGCCCGAAACTCAAGTGCAACAGAAAATGCAATATCCAAATACATTCAGAGATAACTCTGTCATTGATGATTATCATGGCACTCAAGTAGCTGACCCATATCGTTGGTTAGAAGATGACAATAGCGAGGAAACTAAAGCCTGGGTTACAGAGCAAAATACTGTGACGTTTGATTACTTGGATCAAATTCCTTTTAGAGATTCGCTGAAGCAAAGAATAGAAAAGCTCTGGAATTACGAAAGATTCGGAATTCCTTTTCAAGAAGGCGATTACTACTACTATTTTAGAAATAATGGTCTACAGAATCAAAGTGTGCTCTATAGGGTAGATGCTTTGGACAAGGAAGATGGAGAGTTGGTTCTTGATCCAAATAAATTTTCAGAAGATGGGACATCATCACTAGGTGGTATGAGTTTTAGCGACTCTGGACAATTCCTAGCCTATCAAGTATCGGAAGGAGGAAGTGATTGGCGAACTGTAAAGGTAAGAGATGTCATTAGTGGAGATATGCTTGAAGATCAATTAGAATGGATAAAGTTTTCTGGCCTGTCTTGGGAAGGCGATGGTTTTTATTATTCAAGATATCCTGAACCAAGTGCTGATGGTGAGTTATCAGCCAAGAATGAATATCACTCAGTCTACTATCACAAACTTGGTCAAGAACAATCCGCAGATGAGTTGATTTTTGTAGATAAGGAAAATCCTCAAAGAAATGCTTTCGCCGTCACAAGTAGCGATGAGAAATTTTTAATTCTCTCAACCTCAGAGTCTACCAGTGGTAATGAGTTGTATATCAAAGCCTTAGATACAGAGGATGCATTACAAAAGGTGGTCGAAGGATTTGATCATGACTACAACTTTATTGGCAATGAAGGCAATGTACTCTATTTTTTGAGTAATGCTGATGCTCCAAAAATGCAATTGCTCTCGATTAACTATAATGAGCTCAAAGCAGGAAACACTGCATTTGATATTGTGATTCCTCAAGGTGTTGATGTATTGAGATCCGTTACCTTGGTGGGAGGTAAGTTCTTTGCTTTGTATATGCACAATGCAAGTAGTAAGATTAGTGCATTTGATCTTGAAGGGAATGACTTAGGAGATGTAGAGCTTCCAGGAATTGGAACATCGAGTAGAGTAGTTGGAAAGAAAAAAGACAAGATTGGATTTATTTCATTCTCATCATTTACAGAACCAGGTAAAATCTACAGTTTAGACACAGAAAATCTGTCTTTAGAAGTGTTTCGTTCACCTGAAGTAGATTTTAACTCCAGTGAATATGTTACAGTGCAAAAATGGTATAAGAGTAAAGATGGAACCAGTGTGCCAATGTTTATTACGCACAAGAAAGGACTTGAGCTTGATGGGAATAATCCTACTTTACTCTATGGTTATGGTGGCTTCGATATACCAATCACACCAGGATTTAGCTTGACTAGAATTCCAATTGTGGAAGCTGGAGGAATCTATGCTGTGGCAAACATTAGAGGAGGTGGAGAATTTGGCTCAGAATGGCACAAGGCAGGAACTCAAGATCAGAAGCAAAATGTATTTGATGATTTTATAGCGGCTGCTGAATATTTGATAGATTCTGGGTACACAAATAATACAAAACTGGCTATTGAAGGAAGGTCAAATGGAGGACTGCTTGTAGGAGCATGTATGACACAGCGACCAGATCTTTATCAAGTAGCGTTTCCAGGAGTTGGTGTTTTGGATATGCTGAGATATCACCAGTTTACGATTGGTTGGGCTTGGGCAACGGACTATGGCAGGAGCGACAATCCAGAAGCGTTTGACTATTTGATTAAATATAGTCCATTACATAATGTTAAGCCGAATAACTATCCTTCGACGATGGTGACTACAGCAGATCATGATGATAGGGTTGTACCTGCACACTCATTTAAATACATTTCTGAATTGCAGCACCAACATACAGGAGATAATCCAGTTCTGATAAGAATCGATGTGAGTGCAGGGCATGGTGCAGGTATGCCTACTGATATGAGGATACAACAAGCAGCAGACATGTTAGCCTTTATGTTTTGGGAAATGAAAGATTAATTTGATTTGACAATAAGGTAGATAAGGTGCACTGAATATTGCCTACATTTGCCTCTTATTATAATGGATACAATGACAGGAACACAAGACTATATCAAAGACAATAAAGAGCGCTTCTTAGATGAGTTATTAGATTTGCTCAAAATACCATCTGTAAGTGCAGACCCAGCATATGCCGATGATGTCAGAAAGACAGCTGAGTTTGTAGCATCTAAATTGACTACTGCAGGCGCAGATAATGTTAAACTCTACGAAACAGCCGGCTATCCCATTGTTTACGGAGATAAAATTATAGATAAGAGCTTACCTACAATATTGGTGTATGGTCACTATGATGTGCAACCACCAGACCCACTTGAGCTATGGGATTCGCCACCATTTGAGCCTGTTATAAAGAAAACGAAATTACACCCAGACGGAGCTATTTTTGCAAGAGGAGCTTGCGATGATAAAGGTCAGGCATATATGCATGTCAAGGCATTCGAAGCGATGATGGATAAGGGTGAACTTCCTTGCAATGTCAAATTTATGATTGAAGGAGAGGAAGAAGTTGGCTCAGATAATCTAGGAGTATTTTGCAAGGAACATGCTGAAATGTTGTCTTGTGATGTAGTACTTCTCAGTGATACTTCTGTTATTGCAAATGATGTTCCATCCATTACTGTGGGTTTGAGAGGATTGAGTTATGTCGAGGTGGAAGTAGTTGGTCCAAATAAAGATTTGCATAGTGGAGTCTATGGGGGAGCCGTTGGTAATCCGGTAAATATCCTTTGTGAAATGATTGCTTCATTAAAAGATGACAATAACCATATCACAATACCAGGTTTCTATGATGATGTAGTTACAGTCTCGCAAGATGATCGAGCAAAGATGAATGAGGCACCATTTAGCCTTGAGCAATATCAAGAGGATCTAAAGATAGACTCAGTACATGGTGAGAAAGGCTATACGGTGCTTGAGCAAACATCAATCAGGCCTACATTGGATGTCAATGGAATGTGGGGCGGTTATACAGGAGAAGGTGCAAAAACAGTGCTCCCAAGTAAGGCAAACGCAAAGATTAGTATGCGCTTGGTTCCTAATCAAGATTCTGATAAAATCACCGAGCTCTTTCAGAAGCACTTCGAAAGTATCGCGCCAAAAAGTGTCAAAGTAACAGTTACTCCGCATCATGGTGGTAGCCCTGCTGTAACACCTACTGATACCGTTGAGTATAAGGCTGCTGCAATGGCAATGAAACAAACATATGGTAAGGAACCTATACCTCAACGCAGTGGTGGTTCGATACCTATTGTTGCCTTATTTGAAGAGGTATTTGGTGTCAAATCAGTCTTGCTTGGATTTGGCTTAGATAGCGATGATATCCATTCGCCTAATGAGCATTATGGACTATTCAATTATTATAAAGGGATAGAGACAATACCATATTTTTATCAATATTATGCAGAATTAAAGAAGTAGTAAATGATGATTAGGATATTAATAACATTGAGTTTTTTAACATACACATTAATAGGAAATACACAAGTAATGGATACAGTGAGTTATAGTATAGGGGTTGTCTTAGCAGAGAATCTTAAGGCACAAGGCATGACAGATATAAATGTCAATGTCGTTTCAGAAGCATTAAATGCACATTTGAAAGATGACGCAAAGATCTCCATAGATGATGCTGCGCAGATTTATGGTGAGGCAATGCAAAAAGCGCAAGCAAATAAGCATGCAGCTAATAAAGAGGCAGGAGAGCAGTTTTTAATGGAAAACGGTAAAAGAAGTGATGTAGTCACCTTGCCTAGTGGACTCCAATATGAAGTTATGAAGGAAGGAGATGGCCCTAAGCCAACAGCTCAGGATAAAGTGAATGTGCACTATCATGGCACATTGATAAATGGACAAGTGTTTGATAGCAGTGTGGAGAGAGGAGAACCTATTTCATTTCCACTCAGCGGAGTGATCAAGGGTTGGACAGAAGGACTGCAATATATGTCTGTAGGATCAAAGTATAAACTTTTCATTCCTTACGATCTTGCATATGGAGATAGAGGAGCGGGCCAAACTATAAAGCCCTATTCAGCCCTCGTCTTTGAGGTTGAGCTACTTGGTATTGAATAATTGGATAAGATACATTTTCATATTATTTCGGCTGTGCCGGAATTGCT